>URZM01000001.1 GCA_900552315.1 uncultured Bacteroidales bacterium
AGCGGGCGTGTTCGACTATCCCGGCGACGCCGAGATCACTTATATAGTGAAGGCCAACTTGGAGCAGTACTGCGCGACTTATGGCCGAGAGATGAAGGAGATCGTGGATGGAGTGACCTTCCGCGGCAATCTGAGCACCATAGAGTCCGGCCTGGAGCCTGATCGCCCGTACTACATCTATGTGTATGCCATGGACGAGGAGGGCAATGCCGCCGGAATGGTGTCCAAGCTTAAATTCGTCACAGGCTCGGATGTAGTCTCTGATGCCGACGTGTCGTTGTCCTACTGTTATTTCAACGGCGACGAGCTGGCCGAGGCTTATCCTGACCGCTTCGAGAACGCCAAGGGCGGTGTGCTCATGCACTCTGTGTTCACACCCAACGAGGAAGCGGCCATATATTACTGGGCCCTGAGCTCCGGTGACCTCTCGGACACGAGCGTTTATCCTGACGAGACCACCAAGATGGCTGCCCAGATGTATGGCTTCACCAACACTCCGAGCAAGGATCTGCTGGTCCGTTACGGCAAGGCCACGTTCATTTATTTCGCCAGCAATGAGTATGGCCTTGACGGCAAGCTGCACCGCCTGGTGGTAGACGTGACCCCCGAGGGTTGTTCTCCTGTAGAGGCTTTCTCTGAGATTGACGGAGAGAACTCCAAGGCAGTCGCTCCCGGAAAGCTGAAGATAAAGAAGACGAAACCTATGACTCAGGAGGGCCGCATACGCGCGCGTCTGGGCAAGCTCAACGCCGTGCCTGCGCCCATGCGTGAGCTTGACCTGTTCTGACACAAGGTCTGACAAACTCATTATTTACCGGCATCCCGCTCCCGCCTTCATAGCTGGGGCGGGATGTCCGTTTATCTTATTTGAAAAATATTGTATATGAGACGAATATTTATAACTGCCGTTATGTTTTCCGCTATGGCGGGATGCTGGGCCCAGAGCCTGAAGGTGGTCACCCGCAGCGGAGAGACCAAGGGTTTCAATCTGGTTGACGTGGAACGTATGGAGTTCCGGTCCACCCCGCTCCCGGACCCGGACCCGGCACCAGTGACCATAGGTTTTATGGACAAGATGACGGAGATAACGCCGGAGGAGGGACTCATAGACCCCGACTTCAGCGAGAAGGGGTTGGGACGCATATCCATTGCCATGGACGGGACTTACATGGTGAACACCAAGGCAGCGAAACGTATAGTGCTGGCGACCCCTTCCGACACGGTGTTCAGCCGCAAGGCCGACGATTCGGGGATGTACCTTTATCGTGACATGATGAGCGGAAAGACGGAGTTCTCCTATGTGGTAGACCCGGACGGGTTCCGCACCCCCGGGGTATATCATCTCTATATTCCGGAGGGGACCTATACCGACACAAAGGGGAACCCCCTCGGGGCTACCACCAAAGTCTATATAATAAGCGACCCGGCGCCTGCGCAGCGTATAGCCACCGTTCCTGCGCAAGGACGGGTGGAGAGCCTGGAGAGCGTCAGCTTCACCTTCGACTCGTATCCCCTGGTGCAGGCGGCCGACTCTCCCCGGGCATATCTCTACAAAGACGGGGTCTCGATGCCGGATGCCGTGCTTGCCCTGACGGTCGAGAAAGACGGGGTCGTGGCCGTGAGCGTGGACCCGGCCGTCACAGCAGGCGGCCTGTACCGCATCTCCATTCCAGAGGGGGCCTTCGCCCTCCGCTTGGAGGAAGGGGGCAAACCCTATGCCAGCGCTGAGGTGAACATGTATTTCGAGATTGAAGGCGGCGTCCTTCCATCGCCCCGACTGGGAGATTTCTATTACAGCGACGGAAGCTGGAGCCCGTATCCTGTGGACAAGGGGGACGTCAAGCCTGTAGGAGTGCTGTTCTATGTGGGCGAGGGCACGCGCTATGGAGACAGCGCCTCGCGCTATACGCTCAAAGGCACAGAGCAGCCCATGGAGGAGTTCCACGGATACGTGGTGGCCTTGCAAGACGCCACCTGGCATGACGGCGAACACCATGCGGCGGCATGGAGCTTCTGGGACGGCGCAGACGTGGGATGTCACTGCTCGGAGGACGTTACCGACTTTTCAGGCTACAGCAACACTCGCGCCATATGTGACCGAGCCGAGCGCGATTTCGGCGGCCTTTCAGGCGATGACTCCAATTTCCCTGCGACCTGGTATGCCGTCTCGCGTTTCGACGAGGTGATGCCTTCCCCCGCTTCCAGCTCAGGCTGGTTCCTCCCCTCGGCCGGGCAGATGGCATATATCTATGAGAACGTGTATTTCGACCCCAACAACGGAAACGCCGACGCGCGATATGTGGAGCGCTCCCTGGGGCAGACCGGGGAGTTCGGGGGTATGCCGATGTATGACCGAGGCTCCTCCTACTGGACGAGCACCGAGGAATACGACGCGTACGGCAAGTCATACCGCGCCAAGTATTTCAGCTTCGACTCCACGGCGATACGTCCCGGATTCGTTGGCTGGGCCAACAAGGGGGGCCATTTCAGGGTACGTCCGATGCTGGCGTTCTGACACCTCGCGGCGCCGCTTTCGGCGCAATGCCGAGCTCCGGCCGGGGTCGTTTCGCTTTGTGAAACGGCCCCGGCACGGTTTTGCTCAAAAGCGAGGGGGCGCGACAAGGGGGCGGGTTTGACGCGCGTTTTGGCTGTGTGCGAGTTTTTTATTAATTTTGGGGCTGCAAATTGTTTTGCAGGCAACATTTTCATCAAGACAGTTATGAGCAACCAGCGCAGCATCAGGGTCGGTATCACGCATGGCGATGTCAACGGCATCGGGTATGAGGTGATCATGAAGGCATTGGCAGACGAGATGATGACAGAGTTATGCACTCCGGTGATTTTCGGGCATCAGCCCGCGCTGATGCACTACCGCAAGTCATGCGCCATAGACCCGGCGTTCCGTTACACCAAGGTGGGCAGTGCCGCCGAGGCCAGGGAGGGGGAGGTGAACCTGGTGGAGATAGCCCCCGGGCAGGAGATCCCTTTGGAGCCTGGCAAGGCTACCCCGGAGTCCGGGCGTATCGCCCTGGAGTCGCTTGAGGCGGCGGTGCAGGCAGTGCGTGACCGCCAGGTGGACGTACTGGTGACCGCCCCTATATGCAAGGAGGCCATGAAGATGGCCGGTTTCCCTTTCCCGGGGCATACGGAGTATCTGGCGGACCGTCTTGGGGAGGGAGCTTCCCCACTGATGATCATGATGCGCGACACGCCGCCCTTGCGCGTGGCGCTGCTTACCACCCATCTGCCCGTGAGCGAGGTGCCGGGAGCGGTCAACGCAGAGTCGGTGACGGAGTGTCTGCGTACCTTGCACAACACCTTGCGCAAGGATTTCGCCATAGAGAGGCCGAAGATAGCCGTCCTCTCGCTCAATCCCCATGCCGGTGACGGAGGCGTCATAGGCACCGAGGACAAAGATGTGATAGCCCCGGCCATAGAGCAGGCCTACCAACGGCGCATCCTCGCTTTCGGCCCATACGCCGCCGACGGCTTTTTCGGGTCCGGAAAGCATGAGCGGTTCGACGCCGTGCTGGCCATGTACCATGACCAGGGTCTTATCCCGTTCAAGCTCCTGGCCATGGAGCATGGAGTGAATTTCACAGCCGGGCTGCCGGTGGTTCGCACCTCGCCCGACCACGGCACCGGGTATGACATAGCCGGCAAGGGGGAGGCCGACGCCACGTCCATGCGTGAGGCCATATACGCCGCCATAGACTTGCACCGCCGCCGCTGGACCTATATACGCTCTCGCTCCAATCCGCTGAAGAAGCAGTATGTGGACCGCAGTGGAGACAAGGAGGTGCTGGACCTCACGAAGGATGACAACACTCCGGACGAAATCTTATTGTAGGACAACGATATAATACCCCTATACACGGAGATGCATTACGGCATAATAGCGGCAGGCGACGGCAGCAGGCTCGTACAGGAGGGCGTGGAGAGACCCAAACCCTTGGTGGAGCTGTGCGGCAAGCCCATGATAGGGCGCCTGATAGACATATTCATGGATTGCGGAGCGGAGAGCGTCTCTGTCATAGTCAACGAGCGGATGAGTCAGGTGCGAGACTACCTGGAACACAGGGCGGCCCTCAGCCCGGCGCCATTGCGCGTGGTGGTGAAGAGCACCCCCAGCTCCATGCACTCGTTCCGGGAGCTGGCGCGGGTCATGGGACGTGACGGCAGGTTCGTCCTGACCACCGTCGACACCATATTCCGTCCGGACGAGTTCGCTGCATACGTGCGCGAGTTCAGCGAGGCTCCCTCCGAGGTGGACGCTCTGATGGCGGTGACCGGATATGTGGACGACGAGAAACCGCTCTACGTCTGCACTGACGCGCGGATGCACGTGAGCGCCTTCCTGGACGAGGCCCCGGACGGCCCCTTCTATGTGTCGGGCGGCATTTACGGGCTTGACTCCAAGGCGTTCGATGTCCTGGAGCGGTGCGTGGAGCGCGGCGTGAGCCGTATGCGCAATTTCCAGAGGGCGCTGCTCGAGGAGGGCCTGGACGTGCGTGCGCGCCTGTTCGACAAGATTATAGATGTGGATCATGCCGACGACATAGCGAAGGCCCGGGCCTTCGTGTGTGATGGAGGCAAAAATGACAACCCGCAGCAGATATGTCAGAGATAAAGATTGCGGGCGTGATGCGCGCAGGCGCGTATTCGCCCAACCACATAGGCAACGACGCCAACATATTCAATGCCACGGCAGAGCAGCTGAGACGCAGGGGGTATGTGGTGAACATATACAGCGAGGAGCAGTTCAGGCGCGGCATCATGGGTGAGCCGGTGATTCTGAACATGTGCAGGGAGGCATCCTCCATCGGCCTGCTTCAGAAATATGAGGACGAGGGCAAACTCGTGATCAATTCCGGCTATGGCATAGAGAACTGCACGCGCGAGCGCATGACCCGATTGCTTATGAGCCACGGGATACCGTACCCCGAGAGCCTGATAGTCAACACCAACGAGGCTGTGATTTCGGAACTGAAGAGGGCCGGCATGGACGCCTGCTGGGTCAAGCGCGGTGATTTCCACGCCATGCACAAGGAGGACGTGAGCTACTGTCGCCATCCGCAGGAGGCGCAGGACGTGCTGCAGGAGTATTTCTACCGTGGCATAAACCGTGCCGTGATAAACAGGCACCTGAAAGGCGACCTGGTGAAGTTCTACGGCATAGCGGGCACAGACTTCTTCTACAGCTTCTATCCGTTCTTCGGTCATAACGAGAAGTTCGGCCTGGACGCCGTGAACGGGCAGCCCCACGGGGTGCCCTACGACGAGCAGGCGCTCCGCGACACGTGCGAGAAGGCGGCTGAGCTGCTCGACGTGGTGGTGTATGGAGGCGACTGCATCATAGACAAGGACGGCTCGTTTTCCATAATAGATTTCAATGACTGGCCTTCCTTCGCCCCCTGCCGCAAGGAGGCGAGCGTGCGGATAGCCCGGTGTGTCATAAGCCGCATCAAGGCGTTTTTCAAATAAGTTTGCCGATGAAATCACGAAGACCGATACCTATAACTGACGAAAAGTTCCCGCTGCTCCCTAAGCTGATAGCCACCTCCTGCCTGGTGGGCTACCTGCCTTGGATGCCGGGCACCTGGGGCGCGCTCCTGGCAGTGCTGCTGTGGCTCCCCTTGTATCTGTGGACCCCTCTGGCCGTATGCCTCTCCGTGACCCTGCTTGCCACCCTGGCGCTCACGGTGGCGGGCACCTGGGCCAGCACCGTCTCCGAGAGGTACTGGGGCAAGGACCCCGTGGCGGCATGCGCCGACGAGACTGTGGGGCAGTGGATAGCAATGCTCCCCCTCTGCGGAGGCCCCGGAGTGTCGCCATGGTGGCTCATAGCCGTCAGCTTCGTGCTGTTCCGCGCTTTCGACATAGTCAAGCCCTTCGGCATACGCAAGCTCGAGAAGCTCCCCGGCGGCTACGGCATGATGGCCGACGACATAGCGGCAGGGCTGCTCGCCGCTCTCATAACCTTCGGAATAAACCTGGCGCTGTGATGGGCAAGATAGGAAGCATAAAGACCAAAGTGCTCAAGAGCGACGCCGTGGGCTTCGAGTTCCTGCGCTCCATAGTCTCCTCGCAGGCCGCCTCCTGGATAGACATGCTCATGAGCTTCGCCTTTTTTGCGTGGCTCGGCATAGACCCTTGGCTCGCCACCCTGTGCGGGGCCTTCGCAGGCGGGGTCACGAACTGCGTCATAAACTACAAGTTCACTTTCCATGCCTCCGGGCTGCCCTGGAAAGCCGTGGCCGTAAAGTATTTCATGGTGTGGATGGGCAGCGTGGTGTTCAACTCTGTGGGCACAGACGTGTTTTACCATCTGCTCATGGACTGGGAGTGGCTCCATAGCCGGGTCGACTCGCCGGACGCCATTTTCGCTGCGGTGCGTCTGCTCGTCTCCCTGGTGGTGTCCCTGGCCTGGAACTTTGTCATGCAGCGCAATTTCGTGTACCGCCCCTCGAGATTCGACCAGACCGCCATCGCCGTCATGAACTTTTTCATAATCAAGTCTCCGTCCCAAAAATAAATTTTGCATAATGATGAATATAAAACATAGGTCGAAAGAAAAGCGTGACGCCATGCAGCTCGGCATCTACAAGATAATCAACCCCCTGGTCAAAGGCCTGATAAAGTGCGGGTTCACCCCCAACATGGTCACGACCATCGGATTCTTCGGCCAGATACTGGCCGCCGCAGTCATAATCTGGGCGGCATGTATAAGCCGCAACGGCGCGCATGTGAATTACTATATGGTGCTCCTCTCGAGCCTTCTTGTCATTGGCTTCTCCCTGTTCGACATGCTTGACGGGCAGGTGGCGCGCCTGGGCAACATGGCCACGCGCTTCGGGGCCATGTACGACTCTCTGCTGGACCGTTACTGCGAGTTCGCCACGCTCGGGGGCATCTGCTTCTACCTGTTCAAGTGCAACCACCTCACCGGCGCGCTGCTCACTTTCCTGGCCCTTATGGGCTCAATCATGGTGAGCTACGTCAGGGCGCGCGCCGAGGGCCTGGGCATAGAGTGCAAGATGGGGTTCATGCAGCGCCCCGAAAGGGTCGTGCTCACCACCGTGGCCCTGTTCGCCACAGGCGTCACAGGCTGCATCGTGGGCAATGACTCCTCTTTCGACCCCAATTTCATACTTATTTTCGCCATGGGCTTCCTGGCCCTGTTCGCCAACATGACGGCCATAGCGCGCATAAACCACTGCCGCAAGGCCATGGAGGAACGTGAGCGCCGGGAGAAAAACGCCGGATGACCATGAGAAGAGGATGGACCGCGCCTCCTGTGCGCGAGGCTGTGATATGCGTGGGCGGACTGGCGCTGTGGCTCTTGGTCACGGCTCTGTTCATAGGTTTCCGCCCGGAACATATATTGCTGGCATTGCTGGTGGCAGGCCTGTTTTTCGTCACCCCCGGCTCCCGCAGGCTCGTGGTGGCGTTGCTGCCCTTCGTGGTCTTCGGCGTCAGTTACGACTGGATGAACCTCTGCCCCAACTACGAGGTGAACGCCGTAGACGTGCGTGGCATCTACGAGGCGGAAAAGGCGCTGTTCGGCATCGGCCCGCTCACCCCTAACGAGTTCTTCGCCATCCATGACAGCGCCGTTATGGATTTCCTGGCCGGAATCTTCTACCTGTGCTGGGTGCCGCTGCCCATCTTCTACGGCCTATGGCTGCTGGCCACCGGCAACAGGGGAGGCTATCTGCATTTCGCCCTGGTGTTCCTGCTGGTGAACCTCATCGGCTTCGCGCTCTACTATGTATACCCCGCCGCCCCCCCTTGGTACATACCGCTCCACGGCTTCGACGCCGTGCCGGGCACCCCGGGAGACGTGGCCGGTCTCGGCGCTTTCGACGCCATGACAGGCACCGGCATATTCCATGGGCTGTACGCGCGCAACGCCAACGTGTTCGCCGCCTTCCCCTCCCTCCACTCCGCATACACCCTGGTGGCGCTCATCTACGCCTTCCGCAACCGCAACTCCTTGGCCTGGAAGGCTGTGCTCGCCGTTGTGACCCTCGGCATCTGGTTCACTGCGGTATATACCTCGCACCACTATGTGATAGACGTGCTCGGAGGAATCATGTGCGCTTTCGCCGGCTATTTCTTCTTCGAGGCCCTGCTCATGCGCATCCCCGCTTTCAGGCGCTGGATCGGCAGGTATGAACATTACATCACCCCGCATCGGGACAACAAGTGACCATCATGCAGACAGACAAAGATAAACCCGTGAAGGCTGACCCGGCTTTCCCCACAGTCGAGAATCCCGGCGAGATACGTCCGGAGGTGCTCAATTACGATGACATACGCCAGATGGTGCCCAAGTTCGACGGGCACGGGAAGCTGGTGAATTTCCTGCTGCGATTCCTGCAGGTGGACGAGGTGAACGCCGTCCACTCACGCTGGTGCGACACACCCGGCCCTGAGTTCGTGCGCCGCATGATGGAGGAGGATTTCAAGATAAGGCTGCGCGTAGACGGTCAGGAGGTGCTCGACAACCTTCCCGAGGGCGCTTTCGTCACCGTGAGCAACCACCCTTTCGGGGCCCTGGACGGCATATCCCTTATATACCTCATCACGCGTCACCGCCCTGATTTCCGCGTCATGGTGAACATGATTCTCAACAAGATCACCGCCATGCGCCCCAATTTCATAGCCGTGAACGCATGGGGAGCCAAGTCGCCCGAGGCGCGCCGCGTGTCTATGCAGGGCGTGCGCCAGGCCATCACGATGCTCAAGACCGGCCATCCGGTGGGCTTCTTCCCGGCCGGCACCATGAGCAAGACCGACTGGCACGGCCGTCTGCAAGACGGCCCCTGGCAACCCACGGTCATGCAGATAATACAGCGGGCCAAGGTGCCCGTCATCCCGGTCTTCTTCCATGGCTCCAACTCCTGGTGGTTCAATTTCCTGGGACACGCCTGCTGGCCCGCACGTTCCCTGCGACTCCCCGCCGAGGTGTTCCGCAAGCGTGGCAAGACACTGCATGTGAGCGTGGGGCAGCCAGTGAGCGTGGAGGAACAGTCGGTGGCACACACCCCCGACGAGCTTGGAAAACTGTTGCGTGAGCGCACCTATGCCTTGCGTACCTTGAAATGATTACCCGACATGAACTCAGACAAGACCTCTGCCTACAGGCAGTCCCTCAAGAGCTCCGACACGGAGGAGTGGTTCGACCTCATCTTCTACCGCCGCATAGGATACGCATGGGCGCTCCTGGCCAAGAAGCTCGGCGTTACCCCCAACGTCATAACCATAGCCTCCATCTTTCTGGGCGTGGGCGCCGGAGTGCTCTTCTACTACGACAACATCTGGCTCAACGTGGCCGGGATGCTGTTGCTGGTGTGGGCCAACTCCTTCGACTCGGCCGACGGGCAGCTCGCGCGCCTCACGGGGCAGTATTCGCGTCTGGGACGTATCCTGGACGGAGTAAGCGGCGACCTGTGGTTCATATCCATCTACATCTGCATCTGCCTGCGCGAGTGCGCCGCCCGAGGATTCTTCGGCCACCATCATTGGGCCATCTGGGCGTTGGCCGCAACGGCCGGCGTATGCCATTCCTTGCAGGCTGCCCAGGCTGACTATTACAGGCAGTTCCACCTCTTCTTCCTGAAAGGCAAGGACGGGTCTGAACTGGACTCTTCGGCTCCCCTAAGGCAGAAATACGCCTCCATGAGCTGGCGCGAGAACCTCTTCAGCAAACTGGTGTTGATGTTTTATATAGGTTACACCTCCTCGCAGGAGAGACGCACCCCCTCCATGCAGGCCCTCAGGAAAGCGCTCAGGCAGCGCTTCGGTGACGGCGAAGCCTTCTTCCTCCCGCAGGAAAAAGCGGTCCGCCGTACAGCCCGCGACGGCCAGGGCCTGCTCATGAAGTACACCAACATACTCTCCTTCAACACCCGGTGCTTCGCGCTCTTCATATCCCTGGCGGTGGGCATGCCTTGGCTGTATTTTCTCTTCGAGCTTACGGTGCTTAACGCACTGCTTGTATACATGGTATGGAGCCACGAGCGCATATGCCGGCGTTTCACCGCCGCCTTGCGCCAAGGACGTTATTGAGATTATTATGGAAAACATGGATTTCAGCGGAATCAAGGGAATTATTTTAGATTACGGCGGCACCATAGACTCCAAGGGAGACCACTGGAGCCACGTCATCTGGAACGCATATCAGCGTGCCGGAGTCATGGTGGAGCATGAGGCGTTTCGTGACGCATACGTGTACGCGGAGCGCGAGCTGGCCCGCACGCTCCACATATTGCCCCATCATGACTTTCACGACCTGCTTCTCATAAAGATGCGCATAGAGCTGCAATACCTGGCCGACGGGCAGTTCTTCCCCCCGGAGCAGGTAGAGGCCAAGGCCCGCGAGGTGGCGCGCTACTGCTACGAAACGGCCCGCGACTGCATCGAGGAGGCGCGTCCTGTGCTGGAGGAGCTGCACCGGCGCTTCCCGATGGTGCTGGTCTCCAATTTCTACGGCAATGTGGAGGCTGTGCTCAAGGATTTCGACCTGCTGCGCTATTTCGACAAGGTCATAGAGAGCGCCGTGGTGGGCGTGCGCAAGCCCGACCCTCGCATTTTCCAGCTCGGCCTCAAGGCGCTCGGCATGCCTGCCCGGGAGGTCCTGGTGGTCGGAGACAGTTACCGCAAGGACATAGAACCGGCCATGTCGCTCGGATGCGCCACCCTGTGGCTGAAGGGCAAGGGATGGGATAGCGATGATGAGGATAAGCTTCCCGCGAATGTTATCGGCCAGCTGGGCGATGTGCTCGCTTTCCTTGAGGGAGCCTGACATTGTCTCTTGTCTGTCCTGTAACGTATGGAGGGGATAATCACTGAAAGCCCTGTTAACGATTATTAACATATTATGCGTGTATAGGGTTGCAATACAATTGAATTTAAGATATTTTAACTATTTTAACAATATTTCACGTATAGATTATAAAGTTTTTTAAAAAATTCCTTTTATATATCCGAAAAAGGATATAATTTTACACCCAAATTCCTTACGGCTTCATCATGTCGTGGCGGATTATGGTGGATGCCGCCATGAGGCGTCCCGTGAATTGACTATAAAACAACAACATAACTATTCTAAATCTATGGAAGGAAAAGTAGCTGAGAAGCCCAATGGCAAATTAGGCGTTCTCGTGGTTGGTAACGGCGCGGTCGCTACCACATTCATGACCGGTGTGCTCATGACGCGCAAAGGTCTCGCGAAGCCGGTCGGCTCCATGACTCAGTATGACAAGATCCGTGTAGGTCGCGGCGAAAACAAGAAATATCTCCACTATAAAGACATCGTGCCTCTGGCAGACCTCAACGACATCGTATTCGGCACCTGGGACGTATATCCCGCCAACGCATACGAGTCCGCGCTCAACGCCGAAGTCCTGAAAGAGAAGGACATCGAGCCTGTGAAGGAGGAGCTTATGGCCATCAAGCCCATGAAGGCCGCTTTCGACAAGAACTACGCCAAGCGTCTGGATGGCGACAACACCATGGGCGACATCACCCGTTGGCAGATGGTGGAGAACCTGCGCGAGGATATCCGCAATTTCAAGAAAGAGACCGGCGTGGATCGCGTGGTTGTGCTCTGGGCCGCTTCTACCGAGGTTTATGTGCCCGTAGACGAGAAGATACACGGCACCGAGGCCGCCATGGTGGAGGCCATGAAGGCTGACGACCGCGAACATATAGCTCCCTCAATGTGCTATGCTTACGCTGCGCTGCTCGAGGGATGCCCCTTCATCATGGGCGCGCCCAACACCACCGTCGATTTCCCCGCCATGTGGGAGGTGGCCGAGAGGACGAAAATGCCTATCGCAGGCAAGGATTTCAAGACCGGCCAGACCCTGGTGAAGTCCGGTTTCGCACCCATCATCGGCACTCGCTGCCTGGGCCTGAATGGATGGTTCTCCACAAACATACTGGGCAACCGCGACGGCCTCGTGCTCGACGAGCCCGCCAATTTCCGCACGAAAGAGGTCTCCAAGCTCTCGACCCTGGAATCCATCCTCGTGCCTGAGGACCAGCCGGACCTCTACGCACACGGAAACGACGAGGACACGCAGTACTACCACAAGGTGCGCATCAACTACTATCCTCCCCGCAACGACAACAAGGAGGGATGGGACAACATCGACATCTTCGGCTGGATGGGCTATCCCATGCAGATAAAGATCAATTTCCTGTGCCGCGACTCCATCTTGGCAGCTCCCCTCTGCCTTGACCTGGTGCTCCTTTCCGACCTCGCCGCCCGCGCAGGCCGCTACGGCACGCAGCGCTTCCTCTCCTTCTTCCTCAAGAGCCCCATGCACGACTACACCCAGGGCGAGGTGCCTGTGAACCACCTCTTCCAGCAGTACGTGATGCTCAAGAACGCCATCCGCGAGATGGGCGGATACGAGGCAGACGAGGAGATCGACTGATTCAATACCCCCACAAAGCATATCGACGCATCCACGGCTTTTGCCGTGGATGCGTCTTTCTTATGGCTGATTCATGGCGCGATTTTGTATGTAAAGTGGATTTTTAGTATATTTGCAGCACGATATATCTTGGATTGCGGAATCAGGGATGTCCGAATCCTATGTTTATTCTGTTTATAACGCTGTATCTGCATAAACAATTTATTTTACCAATTAATTATCAAGACGATGAAAGAAATTGAAGAGAAGACGATGATGGCCGCTCCCGCTGCAAAGGCGAAGCGAAGCCGTTTCCTAAAGGCGATGGCCTGTGTCGCGGCCTTGGCCGTGTCGTTTCCCGCTGCCGGCCTGGCTCAGGACAAGGCGGACGACGGGGTGGTGTACGATCTGGACATTATCGAGACATTCCCCCCCGTAGGTGCCGTAGACATGACGACTGTGACATGGGACGTGACTCTGGTCACATGGTCGCACGACTACAATTACCGTCCGGGGGCGCGTGTGAGCCTGGCCAATGCCAAAGGGACGTACGACAAGGAAGGCCCGCTGGAGGACTCCTCCGAGACGGCAGACTTGCGTACGGTAAAGCTTATCCATGGACCCGAGCCGAGCGAGAACGGCACTTATACCCTTACGATACCCCAAGGCTCCTTCGGCGACGCCGCCTGGCTCGCTGACCCTGCGAAAGGACACTCCAACCCTGAGATAAAGGTCGTGTGGCGCGTCTATAACGCGGCCGGCACAACCGCCGCGTATGACGTGGAGGTGCTTTCCACCTCGCCTGCCGACAAGGGCACGGCAGATATAGGGTCCTCTCCCTTCAAGCTGACCGTCACAGGTCCCGGAGAGCTTGGTTACATAGACGGTGTCTACGCCACCTTGGTCAATGCGGAGTCGCACTACGAAGGCAAGGTGCGCTTTACATCTGCTGCCGATAAAGACGGCAACACAGTCTTCTCCACTGCCGTGACCCCTGAGATTACCCGCAACGGCACCTACACCCTCTCTATTCCCGAGGGTATGTTCGGCGACCTCCCTTTTGCAGCCGACAGCTCCGAGGGGCACGGCAACGTACCTTACACCATGAGCTTTGAGGTGACAGGAGGTCTGCCCCCCAAAGGCCCCGTGGAGTATGACCTGGTGCCTGAGGTGACCCCCGCCAACGGCTCCACCGTAAGCTACGATGAGGTGAAATACCTCCTGTTCGTCTTCCCGGAGGGAACTGACTGGGTCAACGAGAACGATGCAAAGGCCATCTTGCGTTGCCAGCCGGCAAACTTTTTCGGCACCGCTCTCTTCCGTCGTCTCGAGGACGCTCCCGGCACCTTCTACCTAAAGTTCGGCAACAAGGTGTACCGTGACGGTGAATATTCGCTCGTCTTGAACAAGGGCATATTCATGGATGCCGACCAAGAACACTCCAACCCGGAGATTACCTACATCTGGAACGTGGTCGCCTCCACGGGCATAGACGGAGTGGAGTCCGAAGAGGATGCCGTCCCCGGCGTGTATGACCTCAACGGCGTATACATGGGCGCCGACGCCAAGGGTCTCCCCGCAGGCGTGTACGTGGTGAAGGGCAATAAGGTCCTGGTCACCGGAAAGTGATTCGGCTCGCACAGGCGCAATTATACTATAAAGGCGCGCGGCCCCCCGGGCCGTGCGCCTTTTGCATGTTTATGTGCCTCGTCAGGCTATCGTGGCGCGTACCACGAAGAAACTGAGCACCCCGATGATGATCCAGAGCATGATAGCCAGGACGAGCGGTTTGGCGCCGACCTTGCGCACCACCGCCAGCGACAGGCTCGCGCCTATGGCGAAGAGCACGAGCACGAGGGCCTTCTTGGCGCACCACACTATGCCTGCGTAGAAGCCCTGAATCTCCGGCAGGATATGTCCGGTATGGATGAACGACGTATGGGCCGAGAGCCAGTCCAGTACGGCAGGGGTGTAGGTGTTGATGATCATGGCCAGGATGAAATAGAAGATAAACCAGGGAATGTTGACCTTCCGCTTCTCGCCCGGGGCGCTGTTGGCCTTTTCCTTCCTTCCGAAATACCACATGGTGAAGAATGCCAGCGGGATTATCCACAGCGCGCGGGTGCATTTGATGAGAGTGGCTATCTCGCAGGCCTCAGGGCCGTATGCGTCACCGGCGCCGACCACCGACGAGGTGTCGTGGATGGCGATGGCCGCCCAGGTGCCGAACTGGGTCTGGCTCATCTCGAAATAATGGCCCAAAGGAGGGAAGACAAACAGCGCTATGGCGTTGAGTATGAAGATGACCCCGAGGCTCACGGCCATCTCATGCTCGTTGGCCTTGACCACTGGCCCTACAGCGGCTATGGCGCTCCCGCCGCAGATGGCCGTGCCCGAAGAGATGAGATAGCTGCTCTTCGCGTTGATGTTCATCACTCCGGCCACCATGACTACCACCACCGACACCACGGTGAATATCATGCCGTCCGCGCCGCTCTTCAGCGAGTCGAGCAGATTCATGCCGAAACCCAGCCCCACTACGGAAATCTGTAGCAGATACTTGGACAGCTTTTTGTTGAATTTGGGGCATGGCGTGCCGAACACGAAGGCGAACATCAATCCCAGGAACAAGGCGATGGCGGGGGTGATGAGCGGGTCTCCGGCTTCCGAAAACAATTCGAAGGGAATCACCATCAGTACCAGCATAAACCAGTAGAGGTTCTTGCCCAGTTGCTTCATTGTTAACTTTGACATATACTTATTTTATGTTTAGGAATGATTCTTCTTGAGTATGTATGCCCGGGCCTCTTTCAGCACCGGGTCACGCATCAGGGCAAGTGTGCCCAGATATATCAGCGCCCCTGAGATGGCCTGGGCGGCGAGCACAAGCGGCGCTTGGCTGAACACGCCCTCTATGAGCCACGCGCCTCCCATGGCGGCCACGGTGAGCATGAAGTACAGCCCCATGCCGGATGTAAGGGTGCGCGCGCTGTAGCCGGTGGAGCGTGCGGTGAGGCACAGCACGGCCAGCCAGGTCACGGCTCCCGCCGCCAGCTGCCCCCACACCAGCATCTCGACTGAGTGCAGCCATACGGTGGCCGCTATGGCCGCCAAGGTCGCCAGATCCTTGACTGCCTCGACGAGCACAAGAGTGCGGGCATAGCCCAGCGAGAGCAGGTAGTTGGCGTATAGCGAGCATATCACCGTGAGCGTGCCCCGGGCCACAAGTATCTGGAACAGGATGACGGCAGAGTCCCACTTTGTGCCGAACAGGGTGTGGAATATTGCCGGAGCCATCACGGCCAGCGCGCCCATGAAGGGGAAAAGCATGAAGGCCGTCAGACGGTTCACTTTCAGCAAAGTGATTCGGTATTGCTCGCTGTCGTCCTGGAAGCGTGAGAGCAGCGGCACGAAAGTGGCCGTGATGATTTGGGACAGGCTCGCGCTCCCCATCTTGCTCCACTTGTCGGCCTGTGTGTAGTCTCCCAGGGCGGTGAGGCTGTACCACACGCCGATCACGAAAGAATATATGTTGAGGAAGATGGTGTTGAGCAGAGAGCTCGTGAAGACTCCGGCTCCTACACGGTATATGCTTTTCAGCGACTCAATGGAGAAACAGGGCATCGGTCGCCATTTCCCGGCCATCCACAGCCAGAGGGTGCGTATCGAGGCCAGGATGATTGTCTGCCACACGAGAGCCCATGCACCGAAGCCTGCCAGGGCAAGCCAGATGCCGGCGCCACCGCTCACGGCAAGACCCGTCAGGTTGGAGACCGCGATGCGTTTCACGGTCATGGATTTCATCAGCAGGTTCGTCTGGACTATGCCGAGCCCGTTGATTATGAAACTCAGGAACATCACCCGGCTGAGGGGGATGAGACGCGGATCGTCCTGAAACAGGCTCGACAAGGCCGGCGCACAGAAAAAGAGCGCGACATATAGCCCGCACGACATCATCAGGTTGAACCAGAATACCGTGCTGTAATCCTTGTCGGTGGGTTGCTTCTTCTGGAGCAGCGCGCTCCCGAAACCGCTGTCGACGAAAATGGTGGCGAAAGCCTGGAACACGAGGATGGCTCCCACCAGGCCGAAATCCTCTTTTGGCAGCACGTTGGCCAGGATAACGCCTGTGACGGCATACAGCACCTGCGAGGAAAAGCGGTCTATGCTGTTCCATTTCAGTGTGCGCGCCGTGCGCAGTTTCAGGTCGGGCTCGTGCGGCATGGGTTGATGTCAGGTTGGGAAATGAAGGAGGTCAGTCGCCTACGTGTACCAGCTTCCCGATTCCTTGTTTCTTGATTTTGGCCGGCCTGCCGCTGTAGTAGACAGTGGTGGAGCCGAGTCCTTTCAGTTTCAGTTCCTCTTTGGGACGGCAATGTATCTCGCCGCCGCCGAATACATGGCAGCTCACTTTATCCGCTTCAAGCCCGCTGGCGTCTATATGGCCCGTGCCGGCCAGCTTGAACAGTGCGTTGCTGGCATTCCCATCTATCTTTATGAGGCCATGTCCTGTCATGAGCGCCGCCGTGAGCTTGTTCAGGTTCATGCCGCAGAGTTCTATGGTGCCGTTGCCGAAGAGCACGGCCTTGAACTCCGGAGAGCGGGCCAGGCTCTTTATCACTACCTTGTTCTCCGATGAGGACTCGACCTCGGTCAGGAACTCGGAGAATACGTATATGGTAGGATAATCCAGGTTCTTGCCGATGAAATCGGCCGAAAGCTGTACTTTCAGCTTGCCGTCACCGGTGTTGGTGAACATCAGTGCGTCGGCCATGGAGTCCTCACATTCGAATCGGGCAGTGCCGGACTTGGCTTGGTCGCACTCATACACTACATTGAGATTGTCAGGTACGTTGAGCTTGTTGAACTCCCCGGTCTTCACCTCATAAACACGGGCTGAAGCCGCCAAGGCTCCGCATAGAGCCATCAGGAATAGGTAAAAAATACGTTTCATATAGCTTCGTTGTTTATAAGTGTTAACTATCGCGACTTTGCCTTTGTTGCGCTGTCGGACATTTCGACCAATTATTCGGTGATACCTAAGAATTTCTCGGCTATTTCATCGAGTATGGAGTTCAGGTCCTTCAACGTGTCGGCGCGAAGCATCCTTATGCGCGTCTCCCTGAAATCCGGTATACCTTTGAACAATGGCGTGGCGGCCAGATGACGCCTTATGTGAAGGATGCCCCGGTATTCGTCTATCCGCTCCACGCTCTCGTCTATCTGGCGCCGGATCATGGCGAGCTTGTCCGATGTCGGGAGTGGTGTATAGGAGCCGCTGTCGAGATATTGGCGTATGTCGTGGAAAATCCAGGGTGCCCCGATAGCGGCACGTCCCACCATTATGCCGTCCACGCCGTAGCGCTCGAAATGCTCGGACGCCTGTTCCGGGGTGGTGATGTCGCCGTTGCCTATCAAGGGAATCCTGAAATCCGGATTCCTCCTCAGTTCCCCTATAAGGGTCCAGTCGGCCTGCCCGGTGTACATCTGGCTGCGTGTGCGGCCATGAACGGTCAGGGCGCGGATGCCGCAGTCTTGCAGCTTCGGACCCAGTTCGGTGATTATCTTATGTTCGCAGTCCCAGCCAAGGCGCGTCTTCACGGTGACGGGGATATTCACCGCCTCCACCACCCGGCGGGTGATGTCGAGGAGCTTTGGTATGTCGCGCAGCATGCCGCTACCTGCCCCTTTGGCCGCCACCTTCTTCACCGGACACCCGAAATTGATGTCCAGTATGTCCGGACCTGCCTGCTCGACTATCTTGGCGGCGTCAACCATGGCTTCCGGTTCGCGACCGTAAATCTGTATGGCCACGGGGCGTTCGGAGTCGTTGATGCACAGCTTGCGGGTGGTGGACGCTATGTCCCGCACCAATGCCTCTGCTGACACGAACTCGGTGTAAACGCACGAGGCCCCCATCTCTCGGCATATGAGACGGAACGAAGGGTCGGTGACATCCTCCATGGGAGCCAGGGACACCGGGCGTTCGCCAAGTTCTATATCGCCTATCTTCATCGTATGGAGCGTGTATGGTTCAACATAAGGTGAGTGACGAGAGCCCGTTTTCGCAGATAAGCCGAGCCACGTCCGAGACTGCCTGGGGAGTCAGGGCGGCCAAGGCTGCTTTTGTGGTTTGTATGTCGAGCACTTTGTCATAATAGAGCAGTGACTTGCCGAGGTTCATGGCCTGGCTTTCGGCGTATGAGGCCGCCACCTGAAGCTGCCCGGAGTATTGGCGCACGGCGGCGTCGAAAACGCGCGGTTTCATCGGTGTCTCGGCCAGCCTCAGCAACTCCGAGCGGATTATGCGTTTGCAGGGCCTGATGTGCTCACGGTCACAGCCGAAATATACCTCGAAGAGCCCGCAGTCGCTGAGCAGCCCCACCATCGAGTCTACCGTATAGACATACCCCCGTTTGTCGCGAAGCTCCCTGTTCAGCACCGAGTTCATGGCCGGGCCTCCCAGATGGTTGTTCAGCAGAAACAGCGCGTAGCGTCTTTCATCAAGACGTCCGAACACACGTGAGCCCATGATGGTGTGGCATTGGTGCAGGCCCATGTCGCGTGTAAGGTCAAACGCTTCGGGCACGGGAGGCGTCACGAGCCGTCCGGGGCGTTCCGACGCGGGGGAGCGCCTCAGCGGTGAGAAATATTTTTCCATCAGCCTGAACGCTTTGGCGCAGGATGTTTCTCCTACGCAATATAGCACCATATCCGCCGGAGTGTAATATCTCTCCACGAACCGGCGGCAAGTGTCGCTCTCAAGCGCTTTCACTGTCTGTGGCGTGCCGAGTATGTTGTGCCCAAGGCCGCTACCGGCATACATGAGGTCCTCGTATTCATCAAATATGGCTTCCGAAGGGGTGTCGAGATATGAGTTGATCTCGTCTATCACCACATCCTTCTCCTTCTCCAGTTCTGTCGCAGGGAAAGTGCAACCGGTCACCAGGTCGGCCAGCAGGTCGAGGGCGCGTTCAAGATACCCCGGCGGAGCCACGGTATATATCATGGTCTCCTCTTTGGTGGTATAGGCGTTCAGCTCGCCCCCCACACATTCCATGCGTGACGATATGTGGTGGCTCTGACGCTTCTGGGTGCCTTTGAATATGGTATGCTCCACGAAATGCGCGAGTCCGGCTTCATCCGGGGCCTCGTCACGGGTACCGGCCCCCACAGCCAAGCCGCAATAGGTGACTCCGGGTCGCGGACGGAACACGCACCGCAAGCCGTTGGACAATCTCGTTATTTCATAATCGGTAAGACTCATGGGGTAGCTCACTGTTGTTTAACATGCAAATTTACTCCAAATTTCGCAAATCACAAAACCCGCGTGAAACCCGTGTGATCTGCCGTATTCTCATTACGGTTGGCGATGTCATGCTTTTTTCGTAACTTCGCGGCTGAGTGTGCGTTCAAGGATGCTCTCGTGATAATCTATATTTCTACTGTGATGCGTAAAATACTTGTTTTCATCGTTGCCTTCACTTATATGCTGGCTGTGACTGCGGCTTGTTCCCGCCATGACGGCCCCGTAGGGATGGAGAATGAGCTTGACCGCCTGGACCGGACTCTCCAGAGCGCAGAAAAGTTTGACAACAGGAAGAAACACCGCCTCGACTCGCTCCATAACCTGCTTGACGCCACGCCTGCACAGGACGTGGACCGCATGTGGAAGCTCAATATGGCACTGGGAGAGCAATATCTGGCTTTTTGCTCGGATTCATCGGCCTATTTTTTTAACCGGGCGCACAAATTGGCCGAGTCCAACGGCCTTGCTGACGAAGAGATTGACAGCCGCATATCGTTGGCATACGCACAGAGCGCCGCAGGTCTGTTCACGCTCGCTCACAACACGCTGACGGCGCTCGACACGATACCGCTTGACCCTGTAAGGCAGATTGAGTATGCCAAGGTGGCGCGGCAGCTCTATTCTTATATGGAGGAGTATGCCAAAGGACATGAGAACGAGGCCGACTATAAGGGCAAGGGCTTGGAGTATGAGCAGTATCTCATCACGCACTTGCCGGAGATGGACCCGTATGGCAGATTCCTGCACGCGCAGCAGCTTCACCGCTCCGGGAGCACGGCCCAGGCCCGCAAGCTGGCCCTGGAGCTCCTGAAAACGTTGCCTGAAGACGCCAACCTATATGGCATGACGGCATACCTTATGGCCCAGATCGCACGTTCCGAGGGCAAGGATACGGAGTATGGCAAGTATCTGGCCATTGCCTCTATATCTGACGTGAAGGCGAGCGTCAAGGAGACGATGGCGTTGCCAGCGCTTGCCAAATGGCTGTACAACAAAGGGGAGGTGGACAGGGCCTACCGATATATAAACACATCGCTTCAGGACGCCATGACCTCCAATGCGCGTATGAGGACAGTGGAGATAGCCTCTCTGCTCCCGCTTGTGGACGAGTCGTACCGAAAGAAGATGTCTTCCTCGCGTGACGAGCTTATGCTTTATCTCGCCTTGGTGGTGCTCCTGTTCGCCGTGGCTGGTGGCCTGTTGGCCGCCGTGTTCCGCAACATGAGGCGCATGTCCTCTATAAACCGCAAGTTGGCACAGCAGACAAAGGTGCAGGAATCATATATAGGACATTTCCTGGGGCTGTGCTCGTCATATTCCGAGAAACTGGACTCTATGCGCCGCATGGTGAACCGCAAGATAGCCGCCGGGCAGACCGATGAGTTGCTCAAGATGCTCAAAAGCGGAAAATACACGGACCCGGAGAACGATGATTTCTTCGCAGTGTTCGACGAGACTTTCCTGGACCTTTACCCTACGTTCCTCGATGAGCTCAACGCGTTGCTTAAGCCGGAATGTCGCCTCTCGCATAAGCGCGGCACGCCTCTCTCCACGGAGATACGCATCTATGCCTTCGTGCGTCTGGGAGTAGAGGAGAGTGTCAAGATAGCGCAGATCCTTCATTGCTCCGTCTCCACGATATACACCTACAGGAACCGTATGAGAGGGCGCGCGCAGAACAGGGAGACCTTCGAAAGAGATGTCCTGGCCATAGGCTGAGGGTGCATATCACCCCTCTGAAGATGATTGGATATTATATACAGGTCTATATCAGACTTATATTTTGATTCATATACTATATTGTAAATCAATATTTTAAAATTTAAAAAACTTATATTTAAGCTATATTGTACCCACACTATTTGCAGAAGGTGCCATGTCGCAGTAATTTTGCAATGTCGAAATAAAACAGCCGACAAGCCGCCAAAGGGCGGGAGGGCTTCCGGCCCGGTCGGTTTCGGCATCTGATTCAGACAATAGCAATGTCTATTAAGATATAGTAGATTTTTCATAAGAGATATTACGGTAGAAAGAAGAAGATTAGGTTAGTAATTAAGATATTCGTAAATAAATCGTTTATGTTAGGTTTGTAGAAAAATTTAAAGAAGAAAGTTTTTTTAAACTGTGGATAATTCGTGAGAACAGTCCACAGTTTTTTTATGTCTTCACATTTGCCAGTCAGATGTCGAGGGATGGCTCTGACGAGGGATGGCTCTGAGAGGTGGCGAGAGGGGTTCTTGTGCGTGGAGTGCGGAGTGCGGCGGTAGTGAGAGTGTGGCAGGTTGGTGTGATTGACGCGGTGTGTTGTGATGGGAGCCTGGTGGGTTGGTGTGATTGACGCGGTGGGTGGCTGTGATGGGTGGCTGTGATGGAAGGCAGGTGTAAAAATGGTCAGCGTGCATGTCTGCAAAGGCATGCACGCTGGATGTGTTGGCTCGCTGGACCGTTGGTGTGCGGGAGGTCCCGTAGATGAGTGGTTCGCGAGGGCCGGCTCGTTGAGTCGGTAAGTGAGGGGAAGCGGTTGTTTTAGAGAGGAGAGCGGTTGGTCCGAGAGGGGAGCAGTCGGTTTGGTGAGGGGAGCGGCCCTTTTGGGGAAGGCACGGCGGTGCATGGGTGTGTCAGATGGAGAGGCGGCGCAAGGTAGCCAGGAGTTCCTGGTTTATGGGCTTGTCGTTCTTTATGGCCTTGGTGAAGGGCACGTAGACGATTTCATCGTTCTTGATGCCTATCATTACGTTGCGTTGGTCATCGAGCAGCGCGTCAACGGCGGCCGCTCCCATGCGTGAGGCTATGATGCGGTCGAAAGCCGTGGGCGAGCCGCCGCGTTGCAGGTGGCCGAGTATGGTCACTCGCACGTCATACTCCGGGTATTCGGTCTTCACCCTTTCGGCCAGGCCCATGGCGCCTCCTGTGATGGGACTTTCGGCCACAAGTACGATAGACGAGTTCTTGCTCTTGCGGAACCCGGACTTTATGAGGTCGTCCAGCTGGTCAGCCTTTGTCGATATTTCCGGTATGATGGCTGCTTCCGCTCCGGCGGCTATCGCGCCGTTCAGGGCGAGGAATCCGGCGTCGCGGCCCATTACCTCGATGAAGAACAGGCGCTCGTGGCTTGTGGCCGTGTCACGTATCTTGTCCACACATTCCATGATGGTGTTGAGCGCCGTGTCATATCCTATGGTGGAGTCCGTACCGTACAGGTCATTGTCTATTGTGCCCGGCAGCCCCACTATGGGGAATGAGAACTCGTTTCCGAATATGCGCGCTCCGGTAAGGGAGCCGTCGCCGCCTATGACCACCAGGGCGTCTATCTCGTGACGGCGGAGCACGTCATAAGCGCATTGCCGTCCTTCCTCGGTCTGGAACTCTTTGCAGCGTGCGGTCTTGAGGATGGTGCCTCCGCGCTGTATGATGTTGGAGACGTTCTGAGTTGAAAATTCCTCGATTTCATCGGTGATAAGGCCCCTGTAACCGCGATATATGCCGTAGACCTTGAACCCTGCGAAGATGGATGCGCGGGTCACCGCGCGTATAGCCGCGTTCATGCCGGGGGCGTCGCCTCCGGAGGTGAGGATACCTACAGATTTGATTTTAGCCATAGGAAATAATTTTTGGGTGTATATTTTGCGTAAAATTTCTTTGTCCGGGGTTCTGCCTTTCGTCTCTGCAAAGTTAGAAAAAAGGGGCGAGTCTACCAAATATCACGGAATATTCTTAACTTTGCAGGTTGAAAACGTCCGGCCTGACGCACATCGACGTCAGGTGCCCGTTTCAGCAGGCTTATGGCTGATGAAATCGGGGAGTCCAGGCTGTCGAGGCACTTGCCTGTCTTGGACGTGCGGGTCTGCGAGTTTGGAAATATTTCTTGCTATGTTAACAAAATACACTGATATTGTGTTTGATTTGGGCGGTGTCATTCTCGACATCGACCGGGACCGATGTGTGGGACGTCTGGAGAGCCTCGGGCTCGCGGACGCCGTGCAGATGCTGGACCTTTATTGCCAGACGGGCGATTTCCTTGCCTTGGAGGAGGGAAAGCTCAGTGCCGGAGGCTTTTTTGACGCGCTGCGCCGCAAGGCCAATACGGGAGTTAACGATATGATGATAACCGATGCGCTGTGCGATTTCATAGTGGGACTGCCTGTGCACAGGCTCCAGGCCCTGAGGCAGCTTCGTGCCGAAGGCAAGCGCCTGTATGTCCTTTCAAATACGAATCCCATCATGTACCACAGTGTCATAGACAGGTTGTTCCGGCAGGAGGGTCTCAGCATACGCGACTATTTCGATGGGGAGATAGTCTCGTTTCAGGAAAAGGTATGTAAGCCGTCGCCGGCGATATTCGACATCTTGAAACGTCGCTTCCACTTGCGAGGAGAGACGACTCTATTCCTTGACGACTCTGCGGTGAATTGCCAGGCGGCTGAGGCCAGCGGCATACACGCCGCCCTGGTGCCTCCCGGCACTGAGTTCGCGGAAATCTTGTCAATGCCATGCGCCGAGCAGATATGAGTGTGGATGGCAATGAAACGCGAGGCCGGGGGCTCATAGCCACTGTGGGCACGTTTGACGGTGTGCATGTGGGTCATCTCCATCTTCTCGGCGAGCTGAAGTGTCATGCCGGGCGGCTTGGTCTGGAGCCTGTGGCCATAGTGCTGGACACTCATCCGTTGCAAATAGTGCGACCTGAGGGGGCGCCTCCCCAGCTCTCCACTTTCGATGAGCGCAGGACGGCGATCGAGTCGGAGGGTGTGAGGGTGGTACCGCTTCGTTTCACTGCTGAAAGCCGGACGGCGACCTCGGAGGAGTTCATGCGTAGAATACACGATGAAATGGGCATAAAAGCGTTGCTCGTGGGGCATGACAACCGTTTCGGAAGTGACCGATGGAATGGTCTGGAACATTATCGCTCCTGTGGGGCAAAGATAGGTCTCGAGGTTATAGAAGGGAGTTGCCTGCCAGGTGTGAGCTCGTCGGCGGTGCGTAAATTGCTTGCTGCGGGCAACGTGGAGGAGGGCAACCGGCTCTTGGGACATCCGTATGAGCTTGATGGCATCGTGGTGGATGGAGCCAAGCTGGGCCGCCGGCTCGGCTTCCCGACGGCTAACTTGCGCCCCACACATGCGGAGATGCTTGTGCCGGGTCCGGGAGTGTATGCCACCTGTGTTTCTGCCGATGGAATTGGGCGTTTTATGCCTGCCATGACCAACATAGGACATCGCCCGACCGTGACGGAGGGACCCTCAACCCTCTCCATAGAGACGCATATCCTTGATTTTGACGGAGACATCTACGGCAAGCGGATGAGGATCCTGTTCTTGAAAAGGCTGCGGGACGAAATACGTTTCGACTCGCTTGAGGCTCTCGTGGCGCAATTGCATCACGACGCTGACGAGGCACGTGCGAGGCTTGGCGCGTCCATAGGCATCGAACAAACAGAAACGACCAATAGACAATATAAAAAATAAAAATGGAAATCATCAATTTTGCACAGACCCCGTCGCTTGTGAGCCGTTACATGCTCGAGCTCCGTGACACGGATATCCAGAAAGACCCTTTGCGCTTCCGCCACAACCTGGAGCGTATCGGTGAAATCATGGCTTACGAGATATCGAAGCGTCTCAATTATGAGAACGTGGAGGTCACCACTCCCTTAGGGACAGCCGTGTGCCAGACCCCGGCAGACCCTGTGGTCATCGGCACCATACTGCGTGCAGGGTTGCCGCTGCACCAGGGGTTCCTCAATTTCTTCGACCGCGCCGAGAACGCCTTCGTGAGCGCATACCGCAAATACCGCGAAAAGGGGGGTGACACCTTCGATGTGCTGATAGAGTACCTCGCCTCACCCTCCATCGAGGGCAAGGTGCTGATGCTCGTGGACCCGATGCTCGCCACGGGAGCCTCCATGGAGCTGGGCTACCGCGCCCTTCAGAGCAAGGGAGAGCCTGCCCACATACATGTGGCAGCCGTTATAGCCTCGCAGGCTGCCGTGGACTATGTGTGCAAGACGTTCCCGGCAGAGAAGACAACTTTGTGGATAGGTGCCATAGACCCTGAAATCAACGCTCACTCCTACATAATTCCCGGCCTCGGCGACGCGGGCGACCTTGCCTACGGCCAGAAGCTGTAAAAGTGTGTTTGGATTAAAAGAACAGACTTGAACAGGGCAACGTGTACGACTCAGCGGAATAATTAGTAAATTCGCAGAAACGAATAATTTCTATAGTTTATGAAGAAACTTCTGTTACCGATTCTGATTCTTGCCCTGTGCGCGGCCGTGGCCGAGCCGGGCTATGCGCAGACACGCAAGAAGTCGGGAGCCTCGAAGCCTCGCACCACCGCCACCCGCACCAAGTCACGCGCCGCCGCGCCTTCAGTGGTGAAAGGTGCTGAAAAGACCTTTGGCGACGAGCTCGTGACGCAGCAGTTCACTTACAAGAAAGGCAAAAGCTCCATCAGCGTGGAGTATCCTGTTTCCGGCAATCATGAGCTGGTGTCGGCCATTAGAGGCTGGATTCGGGACATGCTTGTCAAAGACTACACCGGCGCGCTGGATACTCCGGACGCCATGCTCAAAAAAGCGTTGACCGGCATGGAGCCGGGAGAGACCCGCAACGACGAGGTCAAAGTGATTTATTATGCCGACGGCAGGGCCGTGACCATATTGGAGAACGGCGAATGGTACGGCGGCGGGGCACATGGCATGTACTATGAGATAGGCGCGACATTCAATCCATCTGACGGCAGCCAACTCACGGTGAGCATGCTTCCGCCGATAGGCAAGATGCGTCCGTTCATCAAGAAGGGCCTGGCCGAATATTTTGATGTCAGCGTCTCCGAACTCTCCGATGTGCTGATGATGGGTGATGAAAACGACCTGGATTACCCCGAGAGCAACGTGTATGTGACACCCGAGGGTATGAATGTGCAATACTCGGCCTATGAGATCGCCCCCTTTTCGGCCGGTCTGCCCAAGGCGGTAATTCCGTTGGACAAGGAGCTCGCGGGGATGCTCTCGCCCGCAGTGCTCTCATATTTCCCCGCAGACCAGGTGGAGAAAGCCTGCAAAGTTGAGGAGGACAGCAGGATATATTTAGTTGTGAATCAGGCTCCTCAGTTCCCCGGAGGGCAGAGTGCGCTATTCAGTTGGTTGGCTAAGAACATGCGCTATCCGGAAGCAGCTCAAGAAAGGGGCGCGCAAGGCAGAGTTATCGTAAAGTTCGTGGTTGAAAAGGATGGCTCAGTCACTCATCCTGAAATCGAGAGGGGAGCTGATGCGGCCTTGGATGCGGAGGCGGTTCGGCTTGTGAAGAAAATGCCGAAGTGGACTCCCGGCAGGAACAATGGTATTCCGGTAAGAAGTTGGTACACACTGCCGGTGACCTTCAAGATGTCGAATTGACCCCGGCTGTGCTCGGCCCGGTTGCGAGCTGCCTCAGAGGCCCTTCCCCCGGACTTTGCAGGTGCCTGCGTGCTGTGCGCGTGCTAAATCGAGTCCGGATTTGGATATTAGGGGGGAAATTGTTAACTTTGTGTGGTCTGATTTTTTCGGGCCACACATATTTTTTTGACTGATATGAGATTCAAGCGTATATTACTCAAGCTCTCGGGCGAGTCGCTGATGGGAGCGCAGGGCTATGGCATAGACCAGGAGCGACTGGCGGACTATGCCGAGCAGATAAAGGAGATAGCCTCCCAAGGTGTGGAGATAAGCATCGTGATAGGGGGCGGCAACATATTCCGCGGCCTGACCGGAGCGGCCAAGGGTTTCGACCGAGTGAAGGGAGACCAGATGGGTATGCTCGCCACTGTGATCAACTCACTGGCGCTTTCGTCGGCCCTGGAGTCCATCGGTCAGCCTACACGCGTGCTGACGGCCATAGACATGCACCCGATAGGGGAGCACTACTCCAAGTGGAGAGCCATAGAGGCCATGAAGCAGGGCAAGGTGGCCATCATCTCCTGCGGCACGGGCAACCCGTTCTTCACCACCGACACCGGCTCGGCACTCCGCGCCATAGAGACCGAGGCGGACGTGATGCTGAAAGGCACCCGCGTGGACGGAGTCTACACCGCCGACCCGGAGAAGGATCCGACAGCCGTGAAATTCGATGACATCACGTATGACGAGGTGCTCTCGCGCGGCCTCAAGGTGATGGACGTGACGGCCACGGCGCTGGCCCGCGAGAACAATATGCCCATATACGTGTTCAACATGGACAAAAAAGGGAACCTGGCCAAGATGATGGCAGGCGAGCCGCTGGGCACCCTCGTCCATCCATAGGAATAATAACTTAACCCTCATAAATATGGAAGTATCCGAATATCTGCAAAATGCGGAAGACAACATGACCCTGGCGGTCGAGTATCTGGACGACACGCTTTCCCACATCCGTGCCGGCAAGGCCAGCGCCCGTCTGCTTGACGGCATCAAGGTGGAGTATTACGGTTCGCTGGCCCCTATAAGCAATGTGGCCAACGTCAGCGTGCCTGACGCGCGCACCATCGCCATCACCCCTTGGGAGAAAGGCATGTTCAAGGAGATAGAGAAGGCTATCATCAACTCCGAATTGGGCGTTACCCCCGAGAACAACGGCGAGGTGATCCGTATCTGCATCCCGCCCCTTACCGAGGACCGTCGCAAGCAGCTCGTGAAGCAGAGCAAGGGCGAGGCCGAGAACGCTAAGGTGAGCGTGCGCAACGCACGCCGCGAGGCCATAGACGGCCTGAAGAAAGAGGTGAAGAACGGCCTGAGCGAGGATGTGGAGAAGGACGCAGAGAACGATGTGCAGAAGCTCCATGACAAGTTCATGAAGAAGATTGATGACCTCTTCGCAGCCAAGGAGAAGGAGATCCTCACCGTATAAACCGGAGTCTTTTATGAAACGGTACGTAATCAGCGCCCTGCTTACGGCATCCATCGCGTCCGGCGCGGCCCCCGCCACATTCCCCGGCGGTCAGGAGGCGTTGGACACTTATCTGGGCAGCAATGTCAAGTATCCCGTGTTCGCGCAGGAGAACGGCATAGAGGGCACTGTCACCGTGGATTTCACGGTGTCTCCGGACGGGTCAGTGACCGGTGTTAAGATAGCTCGTCCGCTCGATCCGGACCTCGAGGCAGAGGCCATACGCGTGGTAAAGGCCATGCCGGCCTGGGTTCCAGCCACAGACGACGCAGGCGCGCCGGTGACCTCTACCGTTAGCCTTCCGGTCAAGTTCAGGCTCACGCACTGAGACGGCTGACGGGTCGTACACGACTGACTCGACTGACGAGTCGGACAAGTCGGACAGGTCGGACGAGTCCGACCAAGTAAGAAAACAAGAGAGGCGCCATCCGCTGCGGATGGCACCTCTCTTTATAGTGGTTGTACCGCTTATCAGCGTATTATCTCCTTGGACACCTTTGAGCCTTTGCGCACAATGTACATCTGTCCGGATGCCGGCTTGGCCACGGGCATGCCGTTGAAATCGAAATAGTAGATGTCACCGCTCTCGTTGTCCACGCCGTCGATGCCTACCGTGGTGCGGGTAAGTGTCACGAACATGTGGTCGAAATCCACAGTCACGTCATAGGTGCCGGGGGCCACCACCCATGATGCGGCGGCGCTTGCGTCCACGCCTGCCGCATATCTCTTGACAGGAGCCGGGGCGCCTATCACCACCATGGCATTGGGGGAGGGGGAACCGTAGCGGTCGTGAGAGTTCACGTCAGCATCCCAGTCGGAGCCTGTGGCGGTGATGAAGCTGAAGAAACTCATCTGTGAGCCTTCGCCTTTCACGAGCTCAACGCCGGTGGCGGAGAACTCGTTGCCATTCTTGGTCATGGCCTGCGGGGCGGAAATGTTCCAGCTGCCTGAGGCCAGGTCGCCTACGAGGTAGAGGTTGTCGGGAACAACGGGCCGGGGGTCAGGCTCAGAGGCTCCTGTCACTGTAATCTTCGAGGGAACGGACTTGTCGGCACCGGCATACTTGAAGGTGATCACGGCATCCTTTATTTCCTCGGAGATGTAGAAATTGACGGAAGATCCCTCCCAGGCGTTCATCTCCACGCCGGGTGTCACGGTGGCCACTTGCTCGGTCACGTCAGGATCGATCACTCCTTCGCCTCCCCAGCTGCGGGTCCATTCCTCACCTATCACGGCTATCTTGAACTCGGTATCGGCTTCCAGGTCACCCACCTTGGCGGTGTATGTATCGCCCTCGCGTGTCAGGAAAATACCTGCGGCCAGAGTCCAGTCGTTCATAGTGCCCACTACCACGAGACCGTCAGGATATTCGGGGTCGGGGTCGGGACCGCCGCCGTTGACCGTCATCTTCGCCTCCTTTGTCTCGGGGTTGAAGCTGAATATGTATGCGCCTTCGAGGGCGTTAAAGGAGTTGTCGGAGCCGGCCATTGAGTATACCTTGTCGGCCTCTGTTATGTCTGCTCCGCCTCCGATCCAGGCAATCTGGTCGGCGGTGCCCTGGATGTTGTCTGTGCTCTTGAGCACCTTTATCCCGAACTCACCGGCCTGAAATGTCGCGGCCACGGAATACCAGCCGTCGTTGTCGTCGTCGGTCAGGAGGGTAGAGGTCCATGAGCCGCCGATTATGTCGCCGTGCATGGCGTAATACTTGGTGTCAGGGACGGGATCCGGGTCCGGATCGGGGATGACAGAGCCGTTGTACTCGCCCAGGTCGCCGGAGGTGTTGTAGATGTGTCCGTTCTTCACGACCATGTCACCGGTCTTGGTGCGATCGCCGTCCCCGGCGTTGAAAAGGCAATCGGTGGTGCCCTTGGGGCAGTCGTATTTCCACACCTTGTCCTTGTAGAGGGTCATAGGCACGCCGGGCCATTCGGGCGACTTGTTGCCCCAGTAGTGGATGTGGGGCGTCTCCCAGTTTGCGGTGGAGTTGTCAAAGTAAACCGTGACGAGGTCATCCGTAGGCTGGTCGGGAGTCGCGACACCTGTGGCCGTGATAATGGCCTGGATGTCGTCGGCTGTGTAATAGCCTCCGTTCACGAAATCGAGGTTGCCGCCGCCGAGCTTGTCGCCACCGTTATTGCTGCAGATAAAAGTCGTGACTGTAATGGTGGAGGTGGAGGGTTCGGTCCAGCGGTAGACGGCGTTAGCTCCATTGGTCCCTACCTGTGTCAGGTCGGCGTTTGAACCGGGCCAGGCGGCGTATAGGTTGCCGCCGCCATCTTCCCACGCCCAGATGTAAGGGTCCCAGGTAGATGGCACTTCCAGATAACAGAAATTCTTGCCGTCGACGTATGTCGCGCAGTCCGGCACATCGAAGGCTTTGGCGCCCAGGAAGGGGAACAGCAGCATACACAAAGCAAGTAGCATCTTGTCGAGGTGTTTCATGTGCACGTAAAAAATTTTAAGTTAACTTATTTATAATAAATGTATTATGTTTGTTGTTGATGAGCTTTGCATGAAGCGGATACATCCTTGCAAAATTAACAATAATTTTGCAAATGAGCACATGTGTTATAACATGTTTTCCACGGAGCGGACCTCGCTGATAAAAAGCAAGTGCGATTCCGACAAGGAATCGCCCTTGTATATGCTGGATGTATGAGGAATCAACGTATCACCTTGCTGACCTTGTCGCCCTTGATGTATATCTGGCCGGCTTCGGGATTGTCCACCCGGATGCCCTGCATGTTGTAGTACACTGCGGGAGCGTCGGCAGCCTCGATTGAGTCTACGGCAACGCTGCCTGTCCTGTTGAAGAAGAGCGTGAAGTGGAGAGTCTGTCCGTCGGCGGTGGCTGTCACGTTATATTTGGCGTTGAGAGTGAGCTGGTCCACAAGCCCCTGGGTCTCGCTGCTCACCTCGTAGCCGATGTGCTCGCCTACTACGCTCGCTGTCTCGCCGCCTTTGTTTATCGTGAAGCTGAACGGGTTGTTGTTCGTGCATGAGCCGCCTACGCATGTCATGAAGCCGGCATGCACGTCGCCGAGCTGGGCGGTGTTGTCTTCCTGCTCGCCCTCTTTGGCATAGCTTATGCTCATGTCTATGTTGCCGGCCGAGAGGTTCACGATTCTTGTGTACGCCATGAGCTCGGCCTGCACGTAGTAATTTGCCGGGTCATCTTCGAAGGTCTTGTAGAGGTTCTTGATCTCCACTACATCCCCGTCGGAGACTTTCTGGTAATCAACCGGCTTGAACAGCTTCATGCCGTCTTCGTTTGTGCCCTCTTCGAGAGTGTTGCTGATATAAAAGTCGAAAGACTGTGCCGATGCGGCCGCCACGCCGGCGCCGAGCAGCAATGCTGAAAGTAAAAATTTCTTCATATCGTGTTTTTTAAGATTTTGTTCGTGTCTATGTTTCAGGGTATTAGCCGTAGGCAGCCCTTTGTCGGTGCAAAATTAGTGAAAATAATCCACCTTGCAAATTTTGATATGTTAAATTTCCTGATATTTTTACGGTAATCGTTTTGACTCTTGCCGTGGTGGGAGCGGGCCGTCAGAAATCAGAGAAATAGCGGGGTTTTATAAGTATGCCTATTCGCACGCGGTTCACGAAGCGGTTGTAGTCCAGCAGGGTCTCGGCATAGCCGTTGTACCACTGGAGAAACAGGAACTGGTTGGCGGCCTTCCAGGGCCTCCAGAACAGGTCGAGCTGGGTGTTGTAGCTGAAGTCCCATTTGGCCCTCTTGACGAAATGCAGGCTTCCTCCCCAGCGCTTGTTGTGGCTCATGACGGACACGCCGCCCTGGAACAGGCCAACGTACTTGAGTATGTCGCGGTTGTTCTGGCCGTCCACTATGGGTATCCAAGCCTTGCCGTCGATGGTTATGTTCTCGTTGATGAGGATTGTGGCCCCCAGCGAGATGCGGTTCCAGGAGCGGCTCCAGATGGAGTCGCGGCCGTTGCTCATGTGCTCGATCATGAGGGTGGCCTTGCCTATGAAGCGCTCGCGGTTGAAGAGGGGCTTGACTATGCCTATGCCGGGGTTGAAGGTGAAGTCGTGCATGGGCATGGAGTTCTTGAACACGTCCCAGGCCACTCCCTGGGTGTATGTGAGGAACAGGTATGTGTGCCAGGGGAGCACTGACTTGGTGAGGCGCTGGGCTATGGACACCTGGAAGCGCACGTCGGAGTTGTTCGCGTTAGGTTTGTGGGTGGGGTCGGTGCCGACTGCGAAATAGTTGTCGCGGTACAGGGTGAAGAAAGGCCCTTTGTCGAACTCCTCGCGCAGGGAATCGGTGAGGTCGACCTGAGGCTCGGTCTTTATGATCTGCGCCCGGGCGGTTGTCAGGCATGCGAGCAGCAGTGTCGCGATTGCGATAAGGCGTGGATTCAGCATCTTTTGACGTTTTGAGAGTGCAAAGTTAGCAAAAAATCCGCTATGGAGACTGCGGGTCGCTGAGTACGGGGCGCGAGGCGGTGATTATGGACATAAAAAAGGAAGAAACAACCAAAAAGCGCCGGTGGCCGCAGCCATCGACGCTTTAAGGTTCATGACGCAAAGAGTTGCTTTATTACAATCTTTACAACCTGAAGGATGACGCGCTGGGCGTCTCCTTTGTATCTTAAACAATCCGGGCAGGCGAAGGTTTAATCCGCGCCGGGTTTTTAACGCATTTTAACGCGGGGTCAGACAAACTTGCCGTAGTCGGCCTGGAGCATGTCGCCTGTCTCCTCGAATGCCTCGTGCAGGGCGAAGGCGGCCTTGAGGGTGTGTGGGGTGTGTCCGCCTTTCGAGAGCTTGAGGTAGTCCCACATGAGTTCCTTGTACATGGGGTGTACGCAGTTCTCGATGATGGTCTCGGCACGCTGTATGGGGTTCTTGCCGCGCAGGTCGGCCACGCCCTGTTCCGTCACGAGAATCTTGACCGAGTGCTCGGAGTGGTCGATGTGGCTTGCCATGGGCACGATGGCTGAGATCTTGCCTCCCTTCTGAATGGAGGGGCAGGAGAAGATGGAGAGGTATGCGTTGCGTGAGAAATCTGCCGAGCCGCCGATGCCGTTCATCATCTTGGTGCCGCACACGTGAGTCGAGTTCACGTTGCCGAAGATGTCGGCCTCCAGGGCTGTGTTCATGGCTATGAGGCCGAGACGGCGCACCACCTCGGGGTGGTTGGAAATCTCGCCGGGACGCATTATGATCTTGTCGCGGAAGAAATCGATGTTGTCCATGAAGTGCATCATTGCGTCGTCGGAGAATGTGAGGGCGCATGTGCTGGCGAACTTGCATTTGCCGTCCTCCATGAGGTGCATCACGGCGTCCTGGATGACCTCGGTGTACATCTCGAAGCGGGGTATTTCGGGGTTCTCGCCCAGGCCGTAGAGCACGGCGTTGGCCACGTTGCCCACGCCGCTCTGGATGGGAAGGAACTCCTTGGGCATCTTGCCTTCGCGCAGCTGGGAGGCCAGGAAATGGCATACGTTGTCACCGATTTTCTGGGTCACCTCGTCGGCGGCGGTGAAAGCGTGGATGCTCTCGGAGGCGTTGGAGGGAACCACGCCGATAATCTTGGCGGGGTCTATCTTGAGCACGGTGGAGCCTATGCGGTCAGAGGGGCGGTAGATGGGTATCTCCCTGCGGTGAGGGGGATCCAGGGGTATGTAGTTGTCGTGGAATCCACGGAAAGATGTCTTGTAGTATGAGCTGTACTCTATGATGACCTTCTTGGCCATGCGGGCTATCGTGGGGCTCATGCCCAAGCCGGCGCCGAGTATCACCTCGCCGTTGGGGCTCATCTCGGTAGCCTCGATTATGGCCACGTCTATGTCGCCGTAGAAGCCGTAGCGCAGATCCTGCGAGAGGTGTGAGAGGTGCGCGTCTACATACTGTATCTCGCCACGGTTTATGGCGCCGCGCGCGTCCTTGTGGCCCTGGTAGGGGATACGCAGGTTCACGGCGTTGGCGCGTGAGAGCTCGCCGTCTACGTGGTCGTTTGTGCTGGCGCCGGTGTATAGGTTGATTTTGAACGGTTCGCCTTTTTCATGGAGCTCTTTGGCGCGTTTGGCCAAAGCTACGGTTACAACTTTGGGTGTACCGGAGGCCGTCAAGCCTGAGAAACCCACATTGTCGCCATTTTTGATATAACTTGCAGCTTCTTCGGCTGAGATAAATGGGATGCTCATTTGTAACGTTTTAGATTTTATGGTAATTTTGCACAAAATTAGGAATTAAATTTGATATACACCAAATATGAGCGAAAAAAATTGCACACAATTTAAGAAAGTGCGCATCGAGACCTATGGCTGCCAGATGAATGTCGCTGACAGTGAGGTGATTGCGACTGTCCTGCGGATGGCGGGCTATGAGCCTGTGGAGGAGGATTCGCAGGCTGACGCCGTGGTGCTGAACACCTGCTCCATCCGTGACAACGCCGAGCAGAAGATCTTCTCGCGCCTGGCATACTGGAACTCCTTGCGGCGAAGGCTGGGGCGCGATATTATAATAGGTGTGTGCGGATGCATGGCGGAGAGGGTTAAGGAGACCCTGATAGAGGAGCATGGCGTGGATTTCGTGGCCGGCCCGGACTCTTACCTGGACCTGCCCAACCTCGTGGCGGCCGCCGAGACAGGCCACAAGGCCATGAACGTGGACCTGAGCCTGACGGAGACCTATCGCGACGTGATACCGTCTCGCCTCGGCCATTCGCGCATCAGCGGGTATATCAGCATAATGCGCGGGTGCAACAATTTCTGCTCCTATTGCATAGTGCCTTACACACGCGGGCGTGAACGCTCGCGCGAACCGCAAAGTATCCTGGCCGAGCTGGAGGATCTGCGCTCCCGTGGCTTCAAGGAGGCCATACTGCTGGGGCAGAATGTCAACTCTTATAAGTATGTGGACCCGGACACGGGTGAGACCACCGACTTCACGGCCCTGTTGGGAATGGTGGCTGACGCGGCTCCGGAGATGCGCATACGCTTCACCACCTCCCATCCCAAGGACATGACGGACTCCACCCTGGAGATGATGGCCTCGCGCCCGAACATAGCGCGTCACATACATCTGCCGGTGCAGAGCGGCAGCGACAGGGTGCTCAAGCTCATGAACCGCAAGTACACGAGCGGATGGTATATGGACCGCGTGGCCGCCATACGCCGCATCATGCCCGACTGCGGGCTCTCATCCGATCTGTTCACCGGTTTCCACTCCGAGACTGAGGAGGATTTCCAGCAGACACTCGAGCTGATGAGGCGTGCCGGGTTTGACTCCTCTTTCATGTTCAAGTACTCTGAACGTCCGGGCACATACGCCTCGCGGCATCTGCCCGACGACATCCCGGAGGATGTGAAGGTGGAACGCCTGAACCGCATGATAGCGCTCCAGAACGAATTGTCGCTTCGCAGCAATGAGCAGGATGTGGGGCGCGAGTTCGAGGTGCTGATAGAGGGGCGCAGCAAGCGCAGCGCCACTGACCTGTATGGCCGCACCTCGCAGAACAAGGTGTGCGTGTTCCCCGCCGCCGGACACCGCCCGGGCGAGTTCGTCAAGGTGCGTGTGAAAGGAGCCACCTCGGCCACGCTGCTGAGCGAGGTGGTGGAATGACCGAAGCGTAGCGTTAACGTTTCTTGACACGCCTGTGCCGGTTTCAGACACACCCGATGGGTTAACTTTGCGTCGTGAATGACAGCGAAGTTAACCCTAAATAATTATAGTCATGAAAAGAAGAATCCCGCTCGGCCTCGTGATGGTCTATCTGATAGGCGCCTTTGTCATAGCCTTGAATCTGAAAAACTATTTCTTGCAGTGACGGAGGCTCCCCACAGCAGCTTGTCGCGCAATGCGGACGCGAACCCGTAGCGTGCCCGGCTCACGAGATTAAGTGTGAAAGGCGCCTTGGCCACCTCCACCCGTGTGCCGGACGGCAGGCTCACAGGCATGCCGTCTATGCTGAGGAGGAAAGAGCCTGTCCGGGAGTCGGTCAGGGTGGATATGCGGCATGTGTCGCTCACCACCAGCGGCCGCATGGTGAGCGTGTGCGGGGCCACGGGCGTGAGAGTGAGAGCCGGCACCGTGGGCTGCATTATCGGTCCGCCGGCCGACAGGCTGTAGGCTGTGGAGCCGGAGGGGGTGGCTATCACCAAGCCGTCGGCCTCATAGTCCGTCAGGTAAGCTCCGTCTACCGAGGTGCGCACCGTGATCATGGACCCGGAGTTTTCCTTGAGCAGGGACACGTCGTTGAGGGCGTACGGCCACACTCCCGCAGGCAGTGCGTCGCACTCTATGCGCAGCATGGCTCGCGGCTCTATACGTGTGGAGCGGTGCAGCACGGCCTCCACCAGGGAACGCGCGTCGCGCATGTGCCATGCCGTGAGGAAGCCGAGGTGCCCTGTGTTGATTCCGGCCACGGGTATGCCGCTCCTGGCCGCCCAGTGTGCCGCTTTAAGCAGTGTGCCGTCGCCCCCGGCGCTGACTATGACCTCGGACTGGGGCGAGGGGGAGTCGGTGGCGGCGCAGTTCGCGACCTCGGCGGCGCCGCAGGCGGTGAGCCACGCGTGAAACTCGGCCTCGATTTGCACCGCCAGCCCGGAAGCGCGCATGAGGGCTATCAGGGAGTTCAGCGACGCCACGGCCGGTTCCTGATATGTGTTGCCGAAGAGTGAGACGAGCATGGGTCAGATATTTAGGTAATGTTGCAGTTCGGTGAGACGTTGTTCCGAGAGCTCGGACTCGTAGTTCTCGGCGCCGTGGGTATATGTGACGGGATAGCCGTAACGCTCCAGGGAGCGCGCGGCATGCGAGGGATCGGCACGGTTTATGCGCAGATATACGTTAAGTCCACCCTCGCCGTCGGGATATGTGAGCAGCGAGATAAGCGAGGCGTCGGTGTCTTCCACGGCGCGTGCTATGGCTGAGGCGGAATATGTACGGTTGTCAGCGTGCGCTATGATTTCAGAGAACTCGTCGGAATGAGGCATCATGCGCGCCAAGGCCTGCAGGACCTGCCAAGCAGTCAGTGGCGCGATGCGGTCTGCGGAGTGGACCTCCACCGCCGGACATGAGGCTCCGGCCATGGCGTCCATCACGGCGGCCAGCGGCGCGCTTCCGTCCACCACGGGGGTGGCGGCGCAGGCGCTTGGTGGCGAAGCGGGGTAGGTCAGCGATTCTTGTGCGTTCATCTATAAATTTTCGGCGGGGTGCGTCCTAATTCAATTTTTTTGACTATTTTTGCACTGCCATACGGGCGGCTCCGCAGGAGTGGGTCGCATCCCGAGGCTCAAAGTTACGAAAATTATGTCAATCCGGCACAATCCCGCATCATAAAAAGATTGAAGATGAGGGAGAGTGTGGTGGAGAGAATTTGTCAACTGACTTGAAATGACAAGGTTAAGCGTAAATATCAACAAGATAGCCACTCTCCGCAACGCGCGTGGCGAGAACAACCCCGACGTGCAGCGCTTCGCCGAGGACTGTGAGCGCATGGGGGCGCAGGGAATAACGGTGCATCCTCGTCCGGACGAGCGCCACATCCGCCGTGACGACGTGTACAAGCTGCGTCCGCTGGTCAAGACCGAGTTCAATATAGAGGGCTATCCGAGTCCCGAGTTCATGGATCTCGTGGTCAGCGTCCGTCCCGAGCAGGTGACGCTGGTGCCTGACAAGCCTGACGTGCTGACCTCTTCGGCCGGCTGGGATGTGGAGCCTAATTTCGAGTTTCTCAGCGGTATAGTGGACACCCTGCGCCAGGCCGGGATACGCTCCTCCATCTTCGTGAGCCCGTGTGAGGCTGTGATCCGTGCCGCCGCGCGTGCCGGGGCTGACCGCGTGGAGCTATATACCAAAGACTATGCCGACAATTATGCCAAGGACCGCGAGAAGGCGGTCGCCCCGTATGTACGGGCGTCGCAGACGGCGCACAGCGTCGGCCTGGGTGTGAACGGCGGCCATGACCTGAATCTGGAGAACCTGCGTTATTTCCACGAGAGCCTCCCGTATCTCGATGAGGTGTCCATAGGCCATGCCATAGTGTGCGATGCCCTCTACATGGGCATCGAGGCTACCATAGCCGCATACCTGGACTGCCTCAGAGGCTGAGTTTTATTTATTTAAAAACATTTATAGTTATGCTTTTATCTGCCGCCCCCGCCGCACAGCACACCCTTTGGGACCTGGTGCTTGACGGTGGCTATATCATGATTCCTCTGGGCCTGCTCCTGCTTCTGTGCATCTATGTGTTTGTCGAGCGCTGCTGGACCATCAACCACGCCATGCGCGATGACAAGACATTCATGAAGCGAATCCGCGACTGCGTCATGGAGGGCGACATGGACAATGCCGTACGCCTGTGCAAGAAGAACGACACTCCCGCGTCGCGTCTGGTGCTCAAGGGCATCACCCGCATAGGGCGCCCCGCCTCGGAGGTGATGATGGCTGTGGAGAATACCGGTAACATAGAGGTGGCGCGGTTGGGCAAAGGCTTGACATGGCTCTCCACCACCGCCGCCGGGGCTCCCATGCTCGGGTTCCTCGGCACTGTGGTGGGCATGATGGAGGCCTTTTTCGAGATGAGCGCTGCCGGCACCGCATCTGACATCAATACCCTGAGCGGAGGAATCTCCCTCGCGCTGGTGACCACGGTGGCCGGCTTGATAGTGGGTGTCATAGCTCTTTTTGCGTACAACTACCTGGTGGCCCGCCTGGGCAAGGTGATGACCGAACTCGAGAGCAAGACCATGGAGTTCATGGACCTGCTCAACGAGCCTGCTTGCTGATGTCTAACTTACTGATTCTTGGCTATCATGGCTCTTAAACGGCAATTCAATTCCCTGTCGGTGTTCTCGATGTCCTCAATGGCGGACGTCATATTCCTGTTGCTCATATTCTTCATGATCACCTCCACGCTGATTATCCCTTCGGCCCTGGACGTGAACCTGCCGCAGAGCACGGAACAGACCATAGAGAAGCCCCGCACAGAGGTGTACATAGATTCTGTAAGCCAGCTCTATATAGTCGCTGACCGTAACGACAGCCTGCCCGAAGGGCGTCTTCCCCGCCCTGTGAGCGCGGCCGAGCTGCAGGCCTCCCTGCTTCTGCTGCGCGACCAGCATGCGTTGCAGTCGGTGGCTCTGTATGCCGACAGCGTGGTTCCCTACGCATCGGTGATAAAGGTCCTCGACATGGCCGCACGCAATGACATCAAGATGGTGCTGGCCACCCGCCCCGTCTCCTCCATATAATAATCATGAAACGTCCTGACACTGCCCAAAACATAGCCCTGAGCGCCACAGTCCTGGCTGCCATCCTGCTGATGCTGCTCCTGCTCGGTGTGCGTCTTGACCTGACTCGTGTCGAGCGCCCTGAGACTAAGGAAACCCTGACCATGGCCGACATGGAGGCGCAGGAGATGCCGCAGGATGAGTTCATAGAGCCGGAAATGGAAGAATTGGGCGAGCCGGACAATGCAGAGGATGACCTCGACGCTCCCATGCCGCAAGGTGAGCCGGACATTTCCGACACCCCGAATGACAAGCTGGTGGTCAACGGTCCCAATCCGAATCCCAATGACGAGTCGGAGAAACTGGTGGCCACGTCCAAGCCGAGCCCGGCGCAGACCACGGCCCCGTCGGAGAAGGATGAGCCTGACCGGCGCATAACCGGCATGAAAGACAAGTTCAGCCCTAAAAACGGCAAGTCCGGCGGCAAAGGCTCCACGGCAGATTCAGGGCATGGCGGCGAAGGGGCAGGCGCGCGCGGAGATATATCCGGCGGTCGCAAGCTGGAAAAATATGTGTTGCCTACAGGATTCTCGATTTCGAAACCGATAACCGTCACCGTCACCGTTATAGTCAAGGCTGACGGCACGGTGGAGCCCGGCTCGGCAAAATGTTCCACACGCTTGAAGGACAGCTCCCTGCAGGCCAAAGTGGTAAAATGCTCCGAGCAGACGCGTTGGACTCCTAAAGCAGGAGCCAGTCCCGTGCAGGCCAGGCTTTACTGGACGCTTGTGCCAGGGGCCAGATGAGATGCTCATCAACCCATCAAAAAGAAATATCTTAAATGCCAACTCCCGTAGAAATATCCCCAGAGGTCACGCGTGTAAAGCAGCGCTTCTCCATCGTGGGCAATTCCCGTGCCTTGATCGAGGCGATAGAGCGCGCTATAAAGGTCGCGCCCATTGACCTCAGTGTCCTTGTGATAGGCGAGAGCGGCGCGGGTAAGGAGTTTTTCCCGAAAATCATACATAATTTCGGCTCTCGCAAACATGCCAAATATATAGCCGTGAACTGCGGCGCCATACCGGAAGGCACCATAGACTCCGAGTTGTTCGGACATGAGAAGGGTTCGTTCACCGGAGCGCTCTCCACCCGCAAGGGATATTTCGAGGAGGCTGACGGCGGCACTATATTCCTTGACGAGGTGGCCGAGCTGCCCCTTACCACCCAGGCGCGCCTGCTTCGAGTGTTGGAGACAGGCGAGTTCCTGAAAGTCGGCTCCTCGCAGGTGCAGAAGGCCAATGTGAGGGTGGTGGCCGCCACCAATGTCAACCTGCTTAAGGCGGTGGCGGACGGTAAATTTCGAGAGGACCTGTATTACAGGCTCTCCACGGTGCAGATCAATGTGCCGGCCTTGCATGACCGTGGGCAGGACATAGTGCTCCTGGCGCGCAAGTTCGCCTCGGATTTCAGCGAGAAATACATGACACCCCCCATAAGCTTTGCCGAAGACGCCAGGCGTCTGATGCTGCTCTACCGCTGGCCCGGAAACGTGCGCCAGCTCAAGAATGTGGTGGAGCAGGCAGCCTTGTTCCATGCCGGCGAAGAGGTCACCGCCTCGCTGCTTTCGGAATTTATGCCTCGCTCCACCGAGACATCTCTCGCCACGCGTCCCTCCGCCCCGTCTTATGAAAGCGAGCGCGAGATGCTGTGGCACACCATACTCTCATTGCGGGGAGAATTGCAGGCATTGCGCCGTCAGGTGAACGGCGAGACGGACGACAACGACGCGGAGCTGCCCTCCGCGCCCCTCGGCATACCAAAACACAGCGCCATGGTGCCGTACTCAGAGCCTGAGTTCACGCCATACGAGCCTGCCTCGCTGGAGGAGAACGAGCGGCAGGCCATAATACAGGCCCTCGACCGGTGCGGCGGGGTGCGCAAGCGGGCCGCCAAGGAGCTTAACATTTCCGAGCGTACGCTTTACCGCAAAATCAAGGAATACGGACTTGACTGACATGAAAGGCAATACTTTGAAAAATATTGTGCGTCACTTGACCATCTTGTGCGCCTTCACGCTTCTCCTGGTGCCGGGGGGCTGCATACCCAGCTACAAGTTCAACGGCTCGGCGCTCAACTATGATGTCTACAAGACCATAAACATCAGCGAGTTCCCCATACGCGCCGCCTTGGTCTATCCGCCGTTGCAGCAGACTTTCGAGAACGAGCTGCTCGACGCGGTGACGCGCCAGACACGCCTGCGCGAGATTGACACTCCCGGAGCTGACTTGGAGATGAGCGGAGAAATCACAGGATACGCGCTCTCCCCGCAGGCAGTGGGAGAGGACGCCTACGCCACGCAGACACGTCTCACCATCACGGTGAGGGTAAAGTATGTGGACCATAAGAACGAGGCCAACAATATTGACCAGACTTTTTCTGCATACAGGGATTTTTCCAGCACGGAAATGCTTACGGATGTCCAGGACGAGCTGTGCCGCCAGATCAGCGAGGACCTGGTGGATTTAATATTCAACGCCACGCTTGGCAATTGGTGAAAAACTTTTCTGACTGCTATGCCCTCCACCTTCCCCATATCATCCACTCCAGACGAGGCCCTCCGCTGGCTGGAGCGCTATCCCTATTTCACACTCCCCGCGCTCCTCGCGCTCAAGAACGGATCCGTATCCGGCACAGAGGCGGACATGCTGGCCGCGAGGGTAGCCATATCCTTGCCCGACATGGACTCGTTGGCGCAGACTCTTGGCCAGCAGGCTCCGCTATTTGACAATTTTTATCCCGACGAGCAGAAACCTACTCCCGGCACCATAGACACCATAGACACTTTCCTCGCCACTTTCGGGCATGCTGACGAGAGGGAGACCGACGCGCTCTCCAAACTCATTTTCAGCCCGGTCCCGGACTATGCCTCCGTGCTTGCCGCAGAGGAGCGAGGCTCAGTGCCCTCCAAGCAAGAAATAAACGACCCTGCGCTATCGGAGCAGGACAGGCTCATCAACAGCTTTATCGCGGAGTCGAGGGCAGGGGGCATCCCAAGCGATGACAGTTCCCCTATACCGGAGCAGCCGGAATGCGACAAATTGACCAATCAGGACACTAAGCCGCAACCGCGACCTGTGTCGGCGGCAAAAGAGCCTGAAAGCGCCTCGTTGACCGAAAGTCTGGTGAGGGTGCTGGTGAAAAACCGCAATTATTCGAAGGCAATCGAAATTATTTCGGACCTGAGCTTGAAAAATCCGGAAAAAAGTATTTACTTTGCAGACCAAATACGGTTTCTCCGCAAACTGATTATTAACGAAAACAAGAAATAAGACTAATGTACGTATTTTTGGCCATTATCATCGTCATCGCCGCTATCCTTCTTATCGGCGCTGTGCTGATTCAGAAATCAAAAGGTGGCGGTCTCGCCTCCAATTACGCAGGCGGCAACCAGTATATGGGCTACCGCAAGACCACGGATTTCATAGAGAAGGCTACTTGGACCCTCGCCATAGTGATCTGTGTGCTGAGCATCTGCTGCTCCTTCGCGGTCAAGGCGCCCAATGCCAGCTCCTCCGCCATCGTGAACGAGAAGAGCGCTCCCGCTCCTGCCCCGGCTCCCGGCGCTGACGCAGCCCAGGTTCCCGCCCAGCAGCCCGCTCCCCAGAACTGACAGACGGTGAGAAAATAAACAACGACCCGGGTTCCCGATGGGAATCCGGGTTTATGCGCGTATGTGTTGTCCGTTTTGCGGCGCGGCGCCAAGGGCAGCGAGAGACCGGTTAAAACGTGCATCGGGACAATCCCCTTCTGTCAGGGATTGTCCCGATGTATCGGTCTTGGTTTGGCATCTCAGAGGGCGGCCTCGTAGATGGCGCGGCAGTCGGCCATGCTCAGGGGCACATAGAAGCCGAGCGTGTCGCCCATGTTGCCGTGCAGGCTCTCCACAAGCACATCTATGTCCGGCTCCGTGCCTATCAGCTCGCGGATGGACGTGGTGAGCCCGAGAGTGTGGTAGAAGCCTTTGAGCGCCTCGACGGCCAGACGGCACACCTCTTCGGTGGTCTTGTTCATCGGGAATATGTTCAGCACGTTCTGGGCGAACTGCACGACCTTGGCGGGATTCTTGGCGGCCACGAACTGCATCCATGCGGGCACCATCACGGCCAGTCCGGCCCCGTGGGCCACGCCGTACCACGCGCTGAGCTCATGCTCCAGGCGGTGGCTGCTCCAGTCCTCTTCCTTGCCGGTGCCGCACAGGCCGTTGTGAGCCAGCGTCGAGGCCCACATTATGGCAGCGCGCGCGTCATAGTCCTCAGGCTCGCGGGTGAGGACAAGGGCGTTGTGCATCACGTCGCGCATTATGGCCTCGGCTATGGCGTCAGGCAGGTCGGTGGCCGGAGTGTTGGAGAAATACCTCTCATATATGTGGCAGAGCATGTCCACGATGCCGCACGCGGTCTGGAACCAAGGCAGCGAGTAGGTCAGCTCCGGATTCATTATCGAGAAGCGCGGGCGCAGGTGCATGGGATAGCGTACCGAGATCTTGTGGCGCCCGGCCTCGTCGCACTTGGTTATCACCGAGTTGCCGCTGCCCTCGCTTCCTGCTGCGGGTATGGTGAGGACCACCCCGAGAGGGAGCACGTCGGCGGGCTGCGCCTTTCCGCAGTAGAAATCCCAGAAATCGCCGTCATATCTCACGCCGAGGGCCACTGCCTTGGTCGAGTCTATCACGGATCCTCCGCCTACGGCGAGCAGGAAATCCACGCCCTCCTTGCGGGCAAGCTCTATGCCCTCATACACCTCCTTGTCGCGTGGGTTGGGCTGTATGCCTTTCTGTTCTATATACTGTATCCCGGCCTGGTCGAGCGAATCGCGCACCTGAGCCAGCAGGCCGCTGCGTTCGGCGCTTCCGCCGCCGCTCACTATCATCACCTTTGTGGCTCCGTAGCGGCGGGCCAGCTCGCCTGCGCGTGTCTGCGTGCCGCGTCCGAAGACGAACTCCGTGGGAGAGTAGAATGTGAAATTAAGCATGTCTTTATGGTATTGGAATGAATCGCGTCACTCGAACCTGGAGGAGATGGCCTGGGCTATCTGCTTCATCTTCTCCGAGTCGGGGTTGTCTATCTTGTGCTTGAAATCCATGTCGCCCTCGTTCTTGAGAGGCACCAGATGTATGTGGGCGTGGGGCACCTCCAGTCCGAGCACGGTGACGCCCACCTTGCGGCAGGGCATCGCCGCCTTTATGGCCTTGGCCACACGCTTGGCGAACACCGTCATGGCCGCCAGTTCCTCGTCCGAGAGGTCGAATATGTAGTCCTCCTCGCGTTTGGGCACCACGAGGGTGTGGCCCCAGTTCACGGGATTTATGTCGAGGAAGGCGAAGAAGCGGTCGTCCTCGGCTATTTTGTAGCAGGGAATCTCCCCGTTGATTATACGAGAGAAAATGGTCATGGCCTCTTAGATTTCTATTTTGACGATTTCGAAATTCATCATGCCGGCGGGAGCCTTTATCTGCACGGTGTCTCCCACCTTGTGTCCCAGCAGGCCCTGTGCTATGGGTGTGCTGGAGGCTATCTTGTGCTCGCGCAGGTTGGCCTCGCTCTCGGTCACTATGGTGTAGGTCATCTGCGCCCCGTTGGCCGTGTTCTTGATGGTGACGGTGTTGAGCAGCTGCACTATGTCGGTGTTGAGCTTGGAGTCATCTATGATGCGCGCGGTGGCCACCAGTTCCTTGAGCTTGGCTATCTTCATCTCCAGAAGGCCCTGAGCCTCCTTGGCCGCGTCGTACTCAGCGTTCTCGGAGAGGTCGCCCTTGTCGCGTGCCTCCGCTATCGCGTGTTTGATGGCAGGGCGCTGGGCCTCCAGGGCCGCCAGCTCCTCCATCTTCTTGTCATAACCCTCTTGGGTCAGGTAAGTTGCCATATCGTAGAATAGAATTGTTTTTCGTGATACATAATAAAAGAAAGACGCCTTACCAATCCGGTATGGAATGTAAAGCACCTTCAGCTCGGGGACATTCGCTGATTCCCTCAGTATTTCAGACGCAAAGTTACGAAAAAAATCCGGAACGGCCAAACGGCCCTCCCGATCGCAGATAAAAGTTTCACTGTTTCCTTAGAGGGAGATTAGGTCTTCAAAAGCCATATATGCACGTTGACGTGTAAAGAAATTGAGATTTTTTTTACACGTTGAGATGATATGTAAAACGGCTTTACATTTAACGCGAGTTCGGGATCATTGAAAAACGTATTGATTTCTTGTTCATGACTCAAATAAATTTCTGCCAGAGTCTGTCAGCGTATATTTTTGCTTAGAACTGGTCGGTTTGTCGGGGTTGGTCATGGTTACGCAGCCAATGTCCATTAATGGGTTCAGAATTTTTCGTCTGAACTCAATGCTGTTGGTGCAATTTATGGCTCCAACAATATCTTTGATGGTTAAAGGATTGATATTTAGATATTCGATTGTCTCAATCGCGTACTGACACAGTATTGACTTATCAACTGGCTTCTTCGATTTGTCCCAGACTTTTACAGATAGCTGTTCAAGTATTTGTAAAAGTCGGTGCTTATTCGATATATTGCTCTGGTATACAGTGCTTTGCACTTTTACGGATACCTGTCCGATTATTTGTAAAAGTCGGTTGTCAAGGTCTTGATAAGAAACGGCAGAAATCTCTAAGCCGTTATAGTCCACCATATCGCGTCGGCATGGTATAGTCATGAGAAAATATGTTCTGTCATCGTCTGTCTCAATAGAGGCTTTTTCTGATCCATTTTCTCTTAGAGCCTTCTGGATAGTAGGTATTCCGGTAGCACGTCCTTCTGTCAAATCGAGTTCTTTAAGGAAGTCACCTAATCTGCGATTGCGGTATCTTCTGGCTTTCAGCTTTTGCGCTGCTTTTATTGCTTCTGCGGTTATAGATCTATCTGGTCCCGAATAACTAAGTATGTCGACATGTGTAGGCTCTATCGTGATTTCCACAGGTTCACGTTCTTGATAATCACGATGATACAAGGCGTTTACCACCGATTCTTCAAATGCTTGATAAGGATAGTTATAGGTTTTATCAGACCTTTCATTATCAGTTGGTTTTGAAATTCTTTTTTTTATTACGTTAGTTCGTATATAAGATAGAGTCTCTCTAATCATTTTTGGTACCGGCCCTACAATTTTTGGCGCCTCAATCATAATGTCAGGATTCTCAATGCACCCCTCCGGAAACAAGACAATATCGACCTGGGTGACCGGGAAGAACTTCTCCGGGTGTTCGCAAAACATCATTGCGGCAACATTCTTGATAAGCCGCCTTTCTGTTGGGCCCGTCAACAGGTCCATTTCGTCAAGAATATCAGTCAAAGGACGAGTTGCGAAATTATCTACCAGCTTACTTTTAACTGTTTTAAGATGCTCATAAACAAGAACTCCGGAAATGTCGTCTATCTTGATGGCCTCATTCCCGCGTTCATCGAATGGGATGCGGTTTGCAAGGGCTCTTACTTCATCAAGCGTCTCGCCTCTGGCCTCAATAGTTGATGACTTGCTTCTGATGTAATATTTCAGAGGTGATTTATTCTTTGCCACAACGCTTTCCGTAACGCAATAAGGTCTATTCGGGCCGGTGGGAACCCAAATAGCAAGAATGGTATTCCCATCAATTTCTTCAACAGATACCTTGGTGTTATAGGATACCGACCTTAAATTTGAGGATGATATTTTAGCATCATAGCCGACCATATCCTTAAGAATATCATCAATTGTCTCTATGGGCAAGCCTTTTACAGGACGTTTCGCTACGCCATTCTCATCTTGTTCAACACCGACAAGGATATATCCTCCTCCTGTATTTTCCAGATCAGTCGCAAAAGCACAGATGGTATGATAAATTTTGTCCGGATTCCACCCGGACTTAAACTCTATGCGATTTGACTCAACCTTGCGTTTATTGAGTAAATCTTCGATGTTTATCGGTAATGCCATATCAATTACATTGGTTTTATCATGGATTCGATGAAGGCGATTTCTTCATCGGAGAGATTGTATTTGGCATAGAGCTGACGGTCAATCTCCTCCACGCTCTTGCTCCAATCGATGTCGCTGCCTACCGTGAAGTCCTGCATCGGGACATTGGCCCAGGTATCTTTGGGGTTGTGTTGGGTGGCCTTTAATGTACCTAACATACACCTGGCAAATTTTGACTTGACGTATTTCAAACACGCGGATGCCTCCTGGGCATTGGCAAATTTGCCAATGCTTAGGAAGGTATCCGTGTGACCGATTACCGGCACGCCGATTACCGGCGTGCTGAGCACCTCGCCGATGGCACCTGTGCCATTAGCCTCCGGTACAAAAATATTGTAAAAGTCGAGATATTCACATGGTTGCAGGTATTTAGAGTTTATCCAACGAATTTCTCGGCCTCCTTTTACGCGACCCATTATCTGAACTGCTTTGCCATCAATTTTTTGTTCTGAATCAACAAAAATTTCCGGCAAATTTTCAAAAGCGTTAGATGTAATCTTAGCGGCTGTACCTTTACCTTGAACTTCCGCTATGCGGGGTATATTATTTATAGCATAATCTGAAAACCGGTATATGCCCTGAGAAGAAACTATCTGTGCAAAAGCACTGTGTACGAAATCTTTATGAGATTTGACTTTGTGCATGATCGAAACAAGTTGAGGGAACTCTGAGAAGAAACCAATGGGTCCAAAGTCTTTTGTTGAAACTCTAAGTCCGATAGCCACACCTCCTTTGATGTCGACAGTAGGAAATACCTCATTGGATTTTTGAAAATAATCCACGACTTTGAAATGAGGGTCGTTCAGCATCTTATTCATCCAGTCAGATGGGGTTTGACCAACTTTGAAAAGAAAACGCCCGGGTGTTATCAACGTTACGATTGGAGCCAGTCTGAATGCAGCATCATAAAAGAGGTGGTATATAGGAGCCTTTCGAGTGCTTTCTCCTTCTTCCTGATAAGGAGGGTTGCCGACTATTGCTTTGATTTTCACGTTCTTGCCTACAAGGTCATGGACTTTCTTGATAAATAGGTCCGGTTGGTTTTTGATTTTGTTGATTAAGTCTTCTGGTGCCCACATATTGGTTTCCCCTTTACGGAATCCAAGGAGGGTACGGTGGGTAATGGATTTAGCCATAGGTGTTTTGCAGATGACAAAGATGTTTTCTGCAACGGCTTTATCCCAAATGGTTTGATGTTCTTCGAGGGATTCCGGGGAGAACATCTCGTTGCGCAGACGCGCACGATAGATGTTATAGGCGAGGTAAAGGGGATATAGACCTGACTTTGAGTTTATCTCAAGAAGCGGGCTATCGGGGGCGAACACCTCGGCGGTAACATCGCCACGGTCAACAAAGCGTGGTTCCTCGATGGTATCCGAGAAATCATCGTTGAAGAACGTGTAGCCGCCGAGGCAGTCGCTCATGTGCATATTTACCACTCGCCACGGAGTCAGGACGGTTTCCTTGTCGGGATTACGGAATGTGGCGAAGATAGCCGCGATACGCTCGATGCGTTCCTCGATACTGAGGCGGTCGGCGGCGCGAGCCATCTGTCGTATGCGCTTGGCGGAGGCAGTGAAGATGTCGGGGTCGTAATACTTCTTGAAGGCGTTGAAGCGTTGCTTGGTGACACCTTTCGGCATAAACTCCTCCCACGACTGCGGGTCAACAAGTTGGGTGAAATTGTCAATAGTCAGTTCTTCATCTTCATTTTCGACCTTGGCACCGTAAATCATCAGCGGCATACGGATAGAGATACCGCGAAGAATAGAGATGGCATCCTCCTTGACTTTCTTCTTTTTCTTCAATTCTTCGAGGCGAGCCTTTTCCTCCTCGGTCAGTTCGCGTTTCTTTTTCTTTTCGAGCTTTTCCTTTTCCTCGTATTCTTCGTTGGTAAGGCCCTGGTCGTTGACTGTAATCTCGTTGGTCTTGCCCATTGCCTTAGTCTGACCGATAATGCCTTTCAGCTCGTCGAACTCCTTGATGTCAACGTCGGAGAGGCGCATCAGCTCGTCATTATAGAGATAGCCATCCTCGAATCCATGCTGAACAACGCGCTCAACGTAAACACGTTTGAGCTGCTGAAGCATGTGCTCGGTGTTGAGCTGCTTCATCTGACTGCCCTCAATCGAGATAATCGGGCAGAAATTCAGGAACTCGCCGAGTTGCTGACGGTCTGATCCGGATTGCTTGCCCGCTTTAGTAGAAATCTTCGCTGTTTCGGCAAGCACTTTGAGAGTGCGGTCGGGAGCGAAGTCAAACACATAACAGTCTTCCTTGACACGACCATTGATAGTTGCCGGAGTCTGCACTCGGAAGATGGTCTGCATATATGCCGAAGCGGCGGTGTTGAAACTGCCCGACAGCATGAAGACCCCGGTCCACGGCTTGACGCTCACACCGGTAGTCAACCTGCCGCAAGAGAGCGTGATAGTCCGTGTTTGGTCGGGGTCGGGACCGATGGCTTTCTCAACCTTTCGCAGAGCCTCCTCGTTGGCTTCTTCCTCATCTCCGTCACCGGCCACGTTGACAATCTCGAACATCCCGAAAACAGGATGGTTGCGGAGCATACTCGAAAGAGCCTTTGCCGACTTGACTCCCGGCACCATCCAAAGGGTGTGACGGAAGATGTCGCGGTAGCGTTTGTTGGCAAAGGGGTACATACTTTCCTCGTCGGTCTTCGTGAGAAGATTGAGGAAGTTTTCGACATGCTTTTTGTGAACGAACTCGCCGGCATCGTTTGTGCGGAAGAACTCGCGGAAATTGAAGGCGATGTCCTCATTGGCAAACTCGTTCATCAGTCTGCCGAGGTCATAAGTGTAGATATTGAGGCGAGGCAGACCTGCGTAGGGATTATGGTCGCCGGGATGAGTAATGTCCCATTCGGCTTTGGCACGTTGCTCCATTACATAATCCCAGGTGTAAATTTCTTCCTCCTTGAAATCGTCAAGCAGGTTGAACGGTGTACCGCTGAGACGAAGCACCTTTGTTTTCTCTTTGGCAAGCTCGGCCATGACGGCCTTGCCAAGTTCCGTTTGCGTGCCTTCGTGGGCTTCATCAACAATGATGAGATCCCACGAGGTTGAGAAAATATTGTTGTTCTTGTTGAAGTTGCCACCAACAAGCTCCGAGCCTCGGAGGTCTTGCATCGAGGCGAAGTAAATGTAACGACATTCGCCACGTCGGGCACGACGTTCGAGGTTTACGAAGGTGTCGCCGTTGGTTTTGGAACCATAAGCGTATTCGTCAGAGTCGTAGAATATCTTTTGGAAATCCTCGAACCAGCCCGCATCGACCACCGGGCGGTGAGTGAGGATAAGGACACGGCGAAAGTCGCCACGCTCCTTGACAACCTGCAACGCAGAGAGGGTTTTGCCAAAACGCATCTTGGCGTTCCAAAGCATCTGATTGCCTTTCTTGAATTGTTTGAGGGTCTTGTCGATGGCCTCGCGTTGCTCCGGACGGAACACGATGGGCGACTGGCTGACAGACACCTCAGATCCTTTCAGGGCTTTGCGGCCCTCCTTTACAGCGGAGATGGCACGTTTGGCGGTTTCGAGGTCGCAACAGAACCATTCGTTGGCACCTTTGACCTTGTCGAAAACCTTGCGTTTGATGCCGCTGCGGAGAAGCACATCGTGAACCTCCTTATCGTTGACGGCGGCTAACTTGCCGTCGCGCACGAAAATTGCAATTTCCGTGTGGAGCAATTCGTAAGTGATGCCGGCCGTTTTGGTGTACTGGTCGATTCGGGCCTTGGCAGCCTTGTTGAGCGCACTGCTGTTGGGCGGTAACGTAATGTTGCCGTCCTCAAAGGTAGCTTCGCCAATTTTCAGACAGTCGCTATGTGCCGCATCAGGTATGCGGAACACATAAATCAACTTGGCTTTAAGGTTAGAGAAATATTCCATGGCCGATTATTTGATTAGGTCGATGAATCGGATTTTTTGCTTAGCCTTTGGAGCGCCCCAGTCTTTAATGAGGACGTATGTTCCGTTATGGGCGCGGATGTCACCGTTCTTGCATCCCTGGCATTGGGTAATTGTTTCGGTCTCTCCGAAAAGGTCAGTCACAACAGTGCGACGTTCGCCGCACGAATTGGGGATGACACCTTTGAGGCCGTCCATCTGCCATATATTCCACGATATGATGTAGGCGATATATTGGATGGATTTGAGTAGCGGGTCCTTGCCGAATTTAGCACGGTAGTAGTCCAAGAATGTATAGAGCAGCGCTTCGCGGGCGAGAACGAGGTTGTCGCCTTGCCACTCAAAGCCATAAATGCTCATATAAGCGGCTTGTGCCGCTTTGAGCCATTCACCGCTTGTGGTGGTGTTTTCACCGACAACGCGGAGTTTTCGGTCAAGAAATCCGATACGACGCTCTACGGGGATAGGTTCGCCTGTTACGGTGTCGTATCGGCTTGCCAAGTATGGGGCCTCGCCGCAAGTAATTTCGAGGCGGTTTTCATGGACGTAGTCTCGCCAAGTCTTGCCTTCCGGGAAAGCCACAGGCTCGGCATTGACAATCCATGAGTGGGTGCCGTCGGGGTTGTCAATCTCGGTATTGAAAACGCCCTCGCGACCGAACCAGGCATTGTCAACGAGATTGTTCTGCTTGTTGCATATCCATGAGGGAGTGAACACCTCGGCCATCTCGCGGCTGCGCTGTTGTTGCTGCTCGCGGGATTTTATAGCTCTCGGTACAATTATGTTGCCTTTGAGGCCTGTGATGGATTCAATCTTGATTTGGTCGCTATACTGATATCCGTCTCCGCGGTCGGCGTAATTGTCGGTGGCCCAGAAAATGTTTACCTGCTCAGTATCATTGCTTAAAGTATGGTCTTTAAGCAATGTGTTGAGCAGTTCGGGCGAAAGCTCGAATATTCCATTTTCCTTTATGTCCACTTGCGGGTCAGTCATACATAAAAACTCCAAGGACAGTTATCTGAGGGCTGGCCGAACCGACAACAACTGCTTGAGAGTTTAGTGTTTTGATTGGTTTGGCGGCATCGTTGCCTGAGGGTTAAACTGTTTGCCGTCGGGTTGATGGTGAAAAGTATATCTCAGAAATCGTAGCCTACGGTGAAGGTCCAGGCTTTGTTGCGGCCTTCGTAATGATTCCAGACATTGCAGGCTCCGCATTCGTAATGTATGCCGAGGTAATAGTGGTCAAACACCTGGAGGCCGGTACCCATCTTGAAACCGAAGTCGAATTTCTTGCGGTTGTCGTAATAGCCGTCGGAGTAGGCACGGGTCTCCATGCCTATTTCCTGGGTGCCCTTGTCGGAGCCTGAGAGGCCGAAATTGAAATACGGACCGAACTCTATGCTCCATACCAGCGACTCGGAGGGGTGCATCTTGAAGATACCCATCACCGGCACCTGGAATGAGCGGCAGAGGGTGTGTCCGTATTCATGCACGTTTGGCATCCCCTCTTCGGGGTGGTGTATCACGTAGCTGTAGTTGTGGCTTCGGCTCTGGAAGAAGAAGCCAGGCTGCAGGCTTACCGAGTTGTTGAAATTGAGGTTGGCCACCACGCCCGCGTCAAAGCCGGTGCCCCATGAGTCGAGGTTGGCGGCCGAGCCTTTGTCGGTACGCGTGGCGTTGGAGGTGTTGAATCCCGTGCGTACGCCGAAGGACAGGAGCCTGTCGGGTTCACTGGTGTCTACCCATTCCTGGGACATGCCTGTGGCGAAGCCGCAGAGGCCGAGCAGGGCGGCGGCAAGTTGTCTGATTCTCATGACAATAGGTCTGTTATTTAAGTTTTGAGGCAGATGGGTCGCAGCGCAGTACAAGCATCGCGTCGCCGTAAGCCCCGAATTTGTAGCCCTCCTTTATTGCGATCTCGTAGGCCTTCATCACCAGGTCGTATCCGCCGAAGGCCGCGACCATCATGAGCATGGTGGAGTAGGGGAGGTGGAAATTGGACACCATGGAGGTGCATACCGAGAAATCGTAGGGAGGGAAGATGAATTTGTTGGTCCAGCCTTTTGTGGGCATTATGTGTCCGTTCATGCAGACGGAGGATGCTATGGCCCTCATCACCGAGGTGCCCACGGCGCAGACGGCGGACCCACGGTCCTTGGCGTCGTTGATGATGTCCACCAGGTCGCCGCTCACCTCCATGTCCTCCGAGTCCATGCGGTGCTTGGTCAGGTCCTCCACGTCTATCTCGCGGTAATTGCCGCGCCCCGAGTGCAGGGTCAGGAAAGCGCGCTCCACACCTTTTATTTCCAGGCGTTTCATCACTTCGCGGCTGAAATGCAGCCCGGCTGCGGGAGCTACCACGGCGCCTTCGTTTGCCGCGAATATGCATTGGTAGTTCTCCTCGTCGGCAGGCTCGGCCGGACGCTTTATGTAATCAGGCAGCGGTGTCTGCCCCAGCTCATAGAGCGCCTTCTTGAACTCGTCGTGCGGCCCGTCGTACAGGAATCGGAGCGTGCGGCCACGCGAGGTGGTGTTGTCTATCACCTCTGCCACCATGCTGTCGTCCTCGCCGAAATAGAGCTTGTTGCCGATGCGTATCTTGCGAGCGGGCTCCACGAGCACGTCCCAGAATTTGTTGTCCGCGTTCAGCTCGCGGAGCAGGAACACCTCGATGCGTGCCCCGGTCTTCTCCTTGTTGCCGAACAGGCGCGCCGGGAACACCTTGGTGTCGTTGAAGACCATCACGTCGCCTTCATCGAAATAGTTGATTATCTCTTTGAATGAGTGGTGCTCGATCTCGCCGGTCATGGAGTTGACCACCATCATGCGGCACTCGTCGCGATGCTTGGCGGGATACTGGGCTATGAGATTTTCAGGAAGATTGAATTTGAATTGTGAGAGTTTCATATTCCTTGAGGTTGGTTTTCATCATTGTTGTCGCGGGGCCGGAGCCTGCATTTCTCGGGAATCGGGTATCCGTCGGGGAACTCCAGCGGGGCTGACCATATCAGGTCTATGGCCTGTCTTACGCTCAGTGCGTGGCTCAGGGCATGGTCGCCCACGCGGGTGCGCCGCAGGGCCGTGAGGTGCGCCCCGCTGCCCAGGGCTGCTCCGATGTCGCGTGCCAGGGCGCGTATGTAGGTGCCCTTGCTGCACACCACGCGCACTCGTATCACCGGTGGACGGAAATCGAGCAGCTCCATCTCGTCTATCACCAGGGGCTTTGCCTTCAGCTCCGGTTCCTCGCCCTTGCGCGCGAAGCGGTAGGCGCGCTTGCCGTCTACTTTCACGGCCGAGAATACGGGGGGCACCTGCATGATGTCTCCGGTGAAACGCTCCAGCACCTCCCTCACCATGGACTCGGTGACATGTTCCCACGGATACAGCGCGTCTATCTGCTTCTCCAGGTCGAAGCTCGGCGTGGTGGCCCCGAGACGCAGCGTGGCCACGTACTCCTTTCGTCCGGACTGCAGCTCCTCTATGAGTTTCGTGGCGCGTCCGGTGCATACTATGAGCACGCCAGTGGCCAAGGGGTCGAGGGTGCCGGCATGTCCCACCTTCACCTTTTTAAGCCCCAACCGCCGGCTCAGGGCTCCGCGAAGGCGCTTCACCGCGTCAAACGATGTCCACCCCAGCGGTTTGTCCACACATATCGTCTCTCCGCTTATGAAATCCATAAGTAAGTTTTCAAATTTAAACGATATTAGCAAGTGGTCTTTGATTTTTATCTTTTATACTGTGTACGGCTTCTTTTTGGTCGTTTGTGCCTTGTCGCTCAGTCGCATACGCCTGTATGCTCCTTCGCTCCGCAGCCCACTCGACTCAAAAACAACCTCGCACAAAGTATAAATTAAATTTGAACACTTACTTATCTTTTTTCAGGCTCGGTATGAGTTTTCATTTGCAGGAGCCGCGCCACATACGGGCAGCCCCTTGGATGTCAATGCCATATCAGGCAGAGAGTGCCCACTGCCACGCAATACACGGCGAACCATATCAGTTTCCCTTTCTTCACAAGCGAGATCATCCACTTGCATGCGGCGCATCCTACCAGGAACGCGCTCGCGAAACCGATGAGCATGGCTGTGGCTCCCACCGATCCGCCGGCCTGCTGTCCGGCCCCGGCGCTCATCATCTTCGCCAGGTCGAGCAGCACCTCGCCCACTATGGGTATTATGACCATCACGAAGGAGAAGGTGGCCACCTGGTCGCGTTTGTCGCCCAACAGTATGCCGGTGGCTATGGTGGTACCCGAACGGCTCAGGCCCGGCAACACGGCCACGGCCTGGCCGCAGCCTATGATGAACGAGTCGAGCCAGGATATGTCGCGTCCCTTGTCGGCAGGGCGGGGCAGGCCGGTCTTGCGGTCTATGCCGCTGTAGTACGCGAAAGCGAGCAGCGCTGCGGTGGCCAGCAGGCAGCAGCCCACCACCACCAGTCCCTCGCCGAAGATTTCCTCCACATAGTCCTTGAAGAACACTCCCACTATCCCTACCGGGATGCAGCTCACCAGCACCTTGCACACATATTTGAAATCAGGTCCGCCGTCGAAGCGGAAGAAGCCGCGCGTCAGCCGCTTGAACATGGGGAGCAAGATCACTACCGTGGACAGCACGGTGGCGGCATGCACCATCACGTCGAACTGCAATGTCTGGTCCACAGGCAGGTCTACGCCCAATATCTCGCGGAAAATGGCCAGATGGCCGCTGGAGCTGATGGGTAGATACTCCGACGCGCCCTGAACTATTCCCAGGATGAGTGCCGAAAGCCAATCCATCAAGCCTTGTTGTTTTTAGGTGTGTACAGTATGGCGAAGGCCATGGCCACGAAGCCTAAGAAGGCTATGGCCGGCCCTATCACTATGCGGCGGGTGGAGAATATGTCGGCGTTGAACTCGGCGCCCTCGCCGTTGGCCGATCCGGTCATGAGCAGGAAACCGGCCACTATCATGAGCAGGGAGACGCCCATGAATATGAAATTCTTCTTCACGAAAGGCCTGCGTGCGTCTGCCTCGGCCCTGTCTGTCTTTATCTCTGTGTTCATAATCTCTATCGGGAAATCAAGTGAAAAGTTCGTCGTAGTCTTTGTGGAGGTAGCGGCTGGTGGCTATGAAAGCGGCCAAGGCGCACAATGCGCCCCCGGCCACCACCACGCCCACGCATGTGAGGGCCACCTCGGGCAGGCTCAGATAGTTGCGCAACTCCGGCATCTGAGTCTGCTGCACGAAGCCTACCGCAGCGCTGAGTATGGCCGCCGCGAATATCCCTGCCAGAACGCCGGCGCCTGTATTGCTCATGATGAACGGTCGGCGGATGAAGCCCGGTGTGGCGCCCACAAGCTGCATGGTGTGTATGGTGAAGCGGCGCGAGTAGATGGTCAGCAGCACGGTGTTATTTATCAGCACGAAGGAGATGGCTATCATGGCGGCCGCGACTATGCCGAGCACAAGCAGCGCCCTGGAGAAGAGGGAGTCCATAGTGCTGATGACGTGCGCGTCAGGCACCACGACCTGGTCTACGCCCGGAGTGGCGGCAAGCCGCTTCTGCAGCTGCGCTATGGAGTCGGGCGAGGTATAGGCTGCCGTGAGAGAGATGTCTATCTCTGGCGTGAAGAAATTGTAGCCGGCTATCGCCTCCACGTCATCGTCGGTGGACGCGTTCCAGTCGGCCAGCGCCTGTTCCTTGGTTATGACGGAGATGGTGTGCGCGTACGGGCGCTTCCTGAGCTGCTCGGCCAGGGCGCTCGCCTGCTCGTTGCTCACCGAATCCTGCATGACGAGGCTCACCTGTTGCTGCTGCTTCACCTCCCGTGCCGTGTTGGATGCTCCCAGTCCAAGCAGGCAGATGGCTCCTGTCAGCACCAGAAGCATGGTCACGCTCACTATGGTGGTGAGATGCGCTGCCCAGTATGAAATCTTCACATCCTTGCCTTTTTTGCTCATAGTCATAAAGTTGAGAGCCGCACCATGGCCGTTTCGGACATGCCGCCACTTTCCATGGTGCAAAGTTAATAAATCAGCACCCCCTTTGTCAACCCTTTCGCCTACTTTTTTTCAAAAAAACATGCTCCGGCTGCATGGAGGGGTCGCAAGGCAATCAGAGGATTCAGGGACGGGTGGCGTCGAGCATGCCTTGGCATGCGTCCTCCAGGAGGTCGAGCACAAGCTCGAAGCCGGAAGCACCCTCGTAATAGGGGTCGGGCACGGCGTCGTAGTAGGGGTGCATGCGGCAATAGTCAGTCATGCGCACCACCTTGGCCTCGTCCTCCATGGTCGGAGCCAGCCTGCGCAGGTTGTAATAATTGGAGTCGTCCATGGCCACCACAATGTCGAAATCCGCGAAATCGCTCTCTCTGACGCGGCGGGAGCGGTGGGTCAGCTCATAGCCTCGCCTGGCTGCGTGCACGCGCATGCGTTTGTCCGGCAGTTCTCCGGCGTGGCCCCCGTAGGTGCCTGCGGAGTCCAGGACATACCGGTCCGAAAGTCCGGCCTCGTCCACCAGTCGCTGCATCACGCCCTGTGCCGCCGGCGACCGGCATATATTGCCCAGGCACACGAATAGGATACGGGTCTTGTCAGGGATAGCGGTCATGGCGTGGGGGTGGTCTGTGGTTTGCGGGAGTTGGACTTGCGGCGTCTTTTGCGCGAGGGCGTGCCGGATGCCGGGGCAGGGAGGGCCTCTCCATGCGGGACCTCTATGCCGAGGGAGGCGCAGATGAGGCGTGCGGTGTAGTCGGTGGCCACCGTGGTGCCGAGGCGGCGGCGCATGGTCTTGTAGCCGGCCAGCTGCCAGTCGCGTTCCGGGCTGCCGGGAAGCAGCGGGCTAAGGTGTCGCGTTATGCTCTCCACCGTGCATTTGTGCACAAGCAGCTCGGGCACCACGGAGTTGTTGACAATCAGGTTGGGCAGGCTCACGTATTTCACCTTCAGCAGTTTCTCCATAATCTTGTATGCCAGCTTGCGGCCGTTGGAACGGTAGCATACCACCTGCGGGGTGCCGAGCAGGGCTGTCTCAAGGGTTGCCGTGCCGGAGGTGACGAGCGCGGCGCGGGCATGCTTCATGAGGGTGTGGGTAGCCCCGAACACCACGTTGAGCCCCGGATACTGGGCCGTCTCGCGATAGAATCTCGACGGGATGGAGGAGGCCCCGCCTACTATGATCTGATAGTCGGGGAAACGCTTGGCCGCCTCGATCATCAGCGGCAGGTTGTTTTTCACCTCGCCTCGGCGGCTTCCCGGGACGATGGCTATCACGGGTCTCTGGTCCTCTATGCCGTGGCGCTGCAGGAAATGCCTGAGCGGGGTGATATGGCCCATCACCTCGTCCATCTCCTGCACCGAAGGGTTGCCCACATACGTGACCTCATAGCCGTGCTTGCGGTAGAAGTCCACCTCGAAGGGAAGGATGGAGTACATGGCGTCCACATATTTCTTGATGGCCTTGACGCGCCACTCTTTCCAGGCCCATATCTTTGGGGAAATGAAATAATGGACGGGGATGCCGAGACGGTGCGCCGCCTTGGCCAGCTTCAGGTTGAAGCTCGGATAGTCCACGAGCACCAGCACGTCGGGTCTCCATATCTGCATCAGGCGCTTCGCGTGGCGCAGGTGTCCTATCAGTTCCGGCAGATGGCGCAGCACCTCGCTGAATCCCATCACGTTCATCTTGTCGCAATGCACCACCGGTTCGCATCCGGCGGCGGCCGCCATTTTCTCGCCGCCGAAAAAACGGAACTCCGCGTCCTTGTCTATGCTCCTGATGCCTGTCATCAGGCGCGAGGCGTGCAGGTCTCCGCTCACCTCGCCGGCTATCACCATGTATTTCATTTCACAATATATTTGCCTGTGCGGGCGTTTATCTGTTATGAAACAGATGCACATACTCCTTTTGACACTCGCGGCCCTTGTTGGTTTAACCGTGGCCTCATCCTGCATCAGCGACGATTTCACCACCTCGAGTTCGGACATACTCTCGTTCTCCACGGACACGCTCTCATTCGACACCGTGTTCACCGACCTGGGCACCCCCACGGCGCGTCTGAAGGTCTATAACCGAGCCAAGAAATCCATAAACATAACCTCCATCTCCCTCAAGGAGTCTGACACCCGTTTTTCCATCAACGTGGACGGCCTGAGCGGCACCTCGTTCTCCGACATCGAGATACGCGGCGAGGACTCCATCTTCGTCTTCGTGGAGTGCAGGCTGCCCCTCTCGGCCACCGACGCCCCGGCGCTCACCACCGACGAGCTGCAGTTCCTCACCAACGGCGTGCGGCAGAGCGTGACCCTGGAGGCCTGGGGGCAGAACGTGACGCGCCTGCGTGACGTGCGTATAACCCAGGACACCCGCTTCACGGCCGAGCGCCCCATAGTGGTGTTCGACTCCCTGATAGTGGAGCCGGGGGCCACGCTGCGCGTGGATCCGGGCGTGCAGCTTCTGTTCCACGACAAGGCGTCGCTCACGGTGCGCGGAATCCTGGAGGCCGTGGGAGAGCCGGGCAAGATGATAGCCATGCGCGGCGACCGTCTGGACAACGTGCTGCCCGATGTGGGCTACGACATCATGGCCGGCCAGTGGACGGGCATAGACATAGCTCCGGGCAGTTACGGCAACCGCATGGAGTATGTGGACATGCGCTCCACGGTGCAGGGCCTGCGCGTGGACTCCACGGGAGACCTTTCCCGTAGCAAGCTTTATCTGCTCAACTCCTGGCTGCATAACTCGCAAGGCTCGGCCCTCACCGTCTCCCACGCCGCCGTCACCGCCTTGGGCACCTGTTTCTCCGAGGCCGCCGACCATGTGGTGAGCCTCACGGGGGGCGCGTATGATTTCGTGCAGTGCACCTTCTCGAACTATTACCTGTTCGCAGCCCCTTTCGGCTCGATAGTGGGCCTGTACCACCTGCTGCCCGACGATGCCACCGCCATGTCCAACCCCCTGATGCGTGCCTCTTTCGACAATTGCATAGTCTACGGCATGGCCGCCGACATCAATGTGCTTGACCTCAAGGGCTCGTCGGTGTTCTTCCGCAACACCCTGTTCCGCGCCTCCGGCAATGACGACGACAATTTTCTCTCATGTCTGTGGGACAAGGACCCTCTCTTCTACACCGAGCGCCCCAAGTATATTTTCAACTACCGTGTGCGGCCTGATTCCCCGGCCATAGGGGCCGGCAACGCGGCGTATGTGCTGCCTGCATGCCGCCGGGACATGGATGGAGTCGACCGTCTGGAGCATGGAGCGCCCACTCTGGGCGCTTACCAGTTCGTGGCTCCCCCTGAGGAAAAGCGTTGAACACGCGCCTTTGCCTGCGGATTTGGCTGCGCCGTTGCCGGGATCTGTCTGATTCGTGTTTATAATGCGTTGACAAATAGGGTGTTGCGAATCATGTCGATAAATTCGGATCGAAATAATATGAATATTCGGTGAAAAGTGTTAAATTTGTACCAAATAAAACAAGTCAATAAGAATATCAATCCGATATAACCAAGAGATACGCCTGCCAGACAGGCGACCACACACTGCCCTCACTCCCTTTCGTGAGAAAGATTGGGCAGAATGTTTGGTTAAAAATACAGGGTGTCTCTGAGGTGTGACGCCATGGAGCGCCTGCGGCCCGTAAGGCCGTATTACAATGTTTGGTTAAATAATGGTAAACTTATCCGGCGCGTGCGCCGGCCTGGAGGGGAGCCGCAACACTCCCCGGCAGGAAAAACATAAACGAAGGCAGGTCCGTGAGGTCGTGCCTTCGTTTTTTTGTGAGGTCGGAAAAAGGCGGCCGCGTGTCGCGGTCGCCTTGTGGGTAGTGGTATGTATGGACGGTTTACTCGGCCTTGCCGTCGGAGCCGAGCACGTTGATGATCTTGTGCTTGTAGAGGCGCTCCATCTCGTCGCGGGCGGGACCCAGGTATTTGCGCGGGTCGAACTCGCCGGGCTTCTCCACGAACACCTTGCGCACGGCGGCGGTCATGGCCAGGCGTGAGTCGGAGTCGATGTTGATCTTGCACACGGCGCTCTTGGCTGCCTTGCGGAGCTGCTCCTCGGGAATGCCGATGGCGTCGGGGAGCTTGCCGCCGTGGGTGTTGATGATGTCCACATACTCTTGGGGCACGGAGCTGGAGCCGTGGAGCACGATGGGGAAGCCGGGGAGCTTCTCCATTACGGCATCGAGCACGTCGAAGGCCAAGGGGGGCGGCACGAGCTTGCCCTCGGCGTTGCGCGTGCACTGCTCGGGGGTGAACTTGTAGGCGCCGTGGCTGGTGCCTATGGAGATGGCCAGGGAGTCGCAGCCTGTGCGGGTGGCGAAATCAATCACCTCCTCGGGGTTGGTGTATGTGTGGTGGTCGGAGCTTACCTCGTCCTCCACGCCTGCGAGCACGCCCAGCTCCCCCTCTACGGTCACGTCATACTGGTGCGCGTAGTCCACCACCTTCTTCGTGAGGGCCACGTTCTCCTCGTAGGGGAGGTGAGAGCCGTCTATCATCACGGAGGAGAAGCCGGAGTCGATGCAGCTCTTGCACAGCTCGAAGCTGTCGCCGTGGTCCAGGTGGAGCACTATCTGGGGATGCTCCCAGCCCAGCTCCTTGGCATACTGCACGGCGCCTTCGGCCATGTAGCGCAGCAGGGTGGAGTTGGCATAGTTGCGCGCGCCCTTGCTCACCTGCAGAATCACGGGGCTTTTGGTCTCGGCAGCGGCCTTGATGATGGCCTGGAGCTGCTCCATGTTGTTGAAATTGAACGCGGGGATGGCGTAGCCGCCCTTGATGGCCTTCTCGAACATCTCGCGGGTGTTCATCAGGCCCAAGTCTTTGTAATTTACCATAATATATTAGTATATATACTTTTAAAGAGATTCTATCACACTCTACGTTCAACGCCCCGACGGGGGCGAAGGTTTATTACACCCGCGAAATTACAAAAAATTCCTGACCCGCGCAACTTCCGCACGCAAATGTCCAGGATCTGAATTTTTTAGAGATTCAGCGCACACGAATGGGCGTTTGTCCCTTTGGGTATGGGAAATTTTTTGTAACTTCGCGGATGTGTTAATCAATATACCTGTATTAGTTTCAACTATCTATCTTACATGTTAAAAAACAGATGTCTACGCGCTGCGGCTGCATGCGCGTTGCTGGGCGCGGCCGTGCTGTCCGCCCAGGCGAATCCTAAGATCTACATCGCCTTCCAGTGGCACATGCACCAGCCGCTGTACACCCCGGGCGAGACGGTGCTGGAGACCCACGAGGGCGGCTCGCTCTCTTACGACCTGCTGGATGTGTTCACCTCGCGCTACGGCGCCTACACCAACTGGCCCGCCAGCGCCGTTAACAAGCTCATCGACGCCGGGCTGCCGGGCGGAGCCCAGGTTAGCTTTTCCGGCTCGCTGGTGGAGAACCTCAATGTCATCGAGGCCGCCGGCAAGAGCTTCAACAACTGGAAGCAGCCTTGGCTCGACATGATAGGCAAGAAGAGCGACCTGGGCAACAACCGCCTTGAGATGGTAGCCTTCGGCTATTATCACCCGCTCATGGCCCTTATCGACTCCGAGGACGTGGAGGCGCAGGTGGCCATGCACCGTGACTGTTTTGCCCAGAATTTCCCCGGCATGGCCTACTCCAAGGGCATCTTCCCCCCGGAGAACGCCTTCGAGGAGCACATGATTCCCGCCCTGGTGAAGCAGGGCATACAGTGGGCCATGGTGGACAACTCCCATTTCGACCGCACATGCGAGGGACATCCCTGGGTGAAGAATTTCTCGCTGGTGGAGACCAACCGGGCCGACGTGCAGAACGCCAATCCGGGCGACTGGACCCAGATCACCGGCCTCTACTGTCCCGGCCAGATTTCCGCCGGATTCGGACACCGTCCCCACTGGATGAAATATGTAGACCCCACCACAGGCCAGGAGTACCGCATGATAGCCGTGCCTACCTCCCTGGTGTTCGGCAACGAGGATGGCCGCGGCGGTTTCGGCGCGCTGCAGTATGAGAAATGCCTCAGCCAGCTCGAGCCTTTCAACACCGACGACAAGCACCCCATACTGGTGGTGCTGCACCATGACGGCGACAACCACGGCGGTGGAGCCGCATCTTATTACGGATCCAATTTCCAGGATTTCGTCAACTGGCTCAAGGCCAATCCCGACCGCTTCGAGTGCACCACGGTCAATGACTATCTGGACCGCTTCCCGCCAGAGCAGGATGACGTGATCCATGTGGAGAGCGGTTCCTGGTGGGGCGCTGGCGCAGACCCGGAGTTCCTGAAGTGGAACGGCGACAAGGGTGAATATGCCGGAGCTTCGGAGCCTTACAGCCCCGACCACAACAGCTGGGGCATCATGACCGCCGCCGCCAACCATGTGCACACCGCCGCCGCCATCTCCCCCGCCTCGCAGGCGGCCAAGCAGGGCAGCGAGTATCTGCTCTGCGGCCAGACGAGCTGCTACTGGTACTGGGACGGCACCGAGCAGTGGGACTCCAAGCCTGCCGTGGCCGCGAACCTGGCCGTGAACGCCGTCAAGGACGTGGTGGCTTCCGGCGAGGACAAGACCGGACCCTCCATCTATCATCCGCAACGTGAGCCGTACAACCCCGGCGGCACGGAGTGGGGCGTCTCCATGAGCCCCGACTTCACCGTCTGGTCCTACGTCTACGACCTCTCCGGCCTCAAGAGCGTCAAGCTCAAGTACCGTCTGGACAAGGATGGCGTGAACCCCGTGGCGTCCAACCAGAACGAGACATTCGCCGGCGGTGACGAGGTGGGCGAGTGGCGCGAGATAGACATGACGGCCAAGTCCATAGAGTCGATTACCAACCCCAAGCCCCTTTACAAGGCTGAGGAGTATTCCGCCAAGGTCACCGGTCTCAACGACGTGCTGGTGGACTACTATGTGGAGGCGGTCGACGGCAAGGGCAATGTCTCACGCAGCCAGATACTGCACGTGTATGTAGGGCAGGCGAAGGGCCCGGATGACCCTGACCAGCCCGGCTTCGTGATAGGCAGCTACGTGGTGAACCCTGAGAAGCCCTGCGAGTCCGACGTCATAACCATCACGGCACGCAACGGCCGCGAGGGCATGATACTGCACTGGGGTGTGAACGGATGGACCAAGCCCGTGGAGGCCTACCTGCCCGAGGGCTCGCAGTACCACACAGACGGCAAGGCCGCGCGCACTCCTTTCGTGAAGAACGAGGATGGCACGTACTCATGCAAGATTGGTCCCTTCAACGACCCCTCGCAGAAAGTCACCGTTGTCAATTTCGTGACCAACACCGGCTCTGACTGGGACAACAACGGCGGCAACGACTACACGCTGCCCATAGCCGGGACCACCGGCATAGGCATGGCCCAGGCCGACGAGCTGCCCTTCCACGCGTATGCCCTGGGCGATGAGCTTATAGTTCGTCTCCCCCGCCTCGACACCTCGTATGGCGTGGACGTGTACACGGCTTCCGGCGCGCTTGTGGCACGCCGCACAGTCTCCTCCGCCGACCCGGTTGTAGGCGCGCTCCCCGCAGGCG
>URZM01000002.1 GCA_900552315.1 uncultured Bacteroidales bacterium
GCGGGCGGACACCTTGCAGGCCAGGCGGTAGAGGTCGTAGTTGGGGTCTGAGGGGAGGTAGCTCACCCCGCTCTTTGACTTCCATATCTGTATGGGGAATATGGCGGTGGCCCCGTTCCCCACCCCCTCGTAAGTTGAGTTGAGCAGCTCGCGGATGATGCACCTACCCTCGGCGGAGGTGTCGGTGCCATAGTTTATGGAGGAGAACACGACCTGGTTGCCACCTCGGGAGTGGATGGTGTTCATGTTGTGTATGAACGCCTCCATGGCCTGGTGCACGCGGCTCACGGTGCGGTTCACGGCATGCTGGAGCACCCTCTCCTCCCCTGCCAGGCCCTGAAGGTCCCTGTGCAGGAAATCCTTTATTTCCGTTTCGTAAAGATGGCTGAAATCCTTACCGTACAGGTCCTCAAGGGTCTTGACCTCCTCCACGAAAGATGAACGCACGAAAGGGGCGAGGTAGAAATCGAAGGCAGGGATGGCCTGGCCGCCGTGCATCTCGTTCTGCGCCGTCTCCAGGGATATGCAGGCTATCACGGAGGCCGTCTCTATGCGCTTGGCCGGACGAGACTCGCCATGTCCGGCCACGAATCCGTGGCGCAGTATCTTGTCGAGGGGGTGCTGCACGCATGTGAGAGACTTTGTGGGATAGTAGTCCTTGTCGTGGATATGGATGTAGTTGTTGCGGACGGCGGCCTTGGCCTCGAGAGAGAGGAGGTAGTCGTCCACGAAGGGCTTTGTTGTCTCGCTGGCGAACTTCATCATCATGCCGGCCGGGGAGTCGGTGTTCATGTTGGCGTTCTCGCGCGTGATGTCGTTGTTCTTGGCCTCTATGATTTCCAGAAACATGTCGCGGGTGCGTGCCTGGCGGGCTATGGAGCGTTGGTCGCGGTAGGCGATGTAACGCTTTGCCACCTCTTTGCGGGGGGACTTCATCAGCTCAATCTCCACACGGTCCTGGATTTCCTCCACGGTCATGCGTTCGGGGCCTGTGACTCCTATGCGGTCCGTGATGCGCTGTATGAGCGCCTCGTCCTCGCCCGCCTCGGTGGTGAGCATGGCCTTGCGTATGGCGGCCTTTATTTTCTCTTCGTTGTAGCCGACCACACGGCCATCCCTCTTGACTACTGTCTGTATCATTGAGCTTTTCGATTATATTCTGTGTCCCGGTCGGGGTCTCCGACACTGCAAAGTTAATCAAATCCACAATCCAAACAAAGAAAATTCCCGAAAAGTTTCCTGTTTCGAAAAACTTTTCGGGAATCATATTTTACTATTCAGCTGACCTTATGGAGATTAGTTATCCATTTCGGACAACTTTATCAAACCACAGGCTCTGCATCGCTTCTTACTTTACGATCACCTTGCGGTCGCCGATGACATAGATGCCGGGAGCCAGGTCTCTGATGTCGGAGCACCTTACGCGCAAGCCGTCGACGGTATAGACAGGCTTGTCGGAGGCTATCTCCATCATAATCATATCGATGCCTACGAGCTGGTTGAGTACGAACTCATGCTCAACGTCCTCGCCATCGAAGCTGAAGGAGTATGTGGCTTCGCCGGTGTAGCCCTCGCAAGAGACTTTGACCTCGTATGTGATGCCCAAGGCATCGGGACCGGCCACATTGAAGCTATAGAAGCCGTTTCCTTCGTTGGTCACCTCGACAGGCTGCCTGGATCCGCTCTCCCTTATCGCCGTAACCTTCACTTCCGCGTTGTCGAGCTTGACGAGAGAGCCGTCCTCCTGATTGCCGCTTACCGTGGCGGTGAAAGTGAGCTTCAAGGGGGTCAACATAGGAGAGCAGTTGTTCTGCATGCCGTAATACTGCGGAGTGTACTCCTTCTCGTAAGGCTCATAGCCGGGAGCTGTAGCCTTGACCAGATATGTCTGGAACGGACCGACAACCTTGAAAGCGGGATATGAACCGTTTGCGAATCCGTTAGCCTCCTTGACCAGAACGGGGTTCTCGCCCAGAGTCCAGAACTCAATATGGCCATTAGGAATCTTCGCCATGCTCTCGGCGTCAAAGAAAGAGCCCAGAATCGTGGATTCTTCGAACTCGAGCACGAAATCGATGTCGGACTTGTCGGCGGTCAGTTCCACGTCATGTACGAAACCGGACTTGTATCCGTCCTTCATGGCACGGAAAGAGTATTTTCCGGCAACGAGGTCAGCCAAAGTCCATGCGCCCTGGGCGTCGGTCTTGGTCTCCACGCCTACGACAGATTCGTAGCGGCCTTCCTCATTCATGAGTGACAGAGCGACAGTGACGCCTTCAACGGGGTTGCCGTCCTTGTCCTTTACCGTGCCGGAGGCAGTGTAATAGGAGAGAGCCGTCATCATGGGGCTGCACTTGTTGCCAGTCTGGCCGTTGTTGGGCTTGCATGTGCCGGCGTAAGGCTCATAGCCGGGGGCGGTGGCCTTCACGTCGTAAGTGCCGGTGACACCCTTGATGGTCACCATGGGGTAGTTGCCGCTGAGGTCGCCGTCGGCCTCAGCCACCTTGACGGGATTCTCGCCCTGGGTCCAGAACTCGATGTGGCCGCCAGGAATCTTGGAGAAGTCATCGGCGTCGTAGAAAGTGCCGCTGATTCCGGTAACCGTGAACTGCAGCGTAATGTCGACCCCGGTCACGTCAGCGTCGGAGACGGTCTTGTATGTGTCGAAACTGGTCTTGTATCCGTCGGACATAACCTGGAACTGGTAGTCACCTTCACCCAGCTCCATGCTCCAAGAGCCATCGGCCGCGGACTTGGCCTCCTTGCCGGGTACACGTGTGTAGCGGTCGTCGGAGCCTTTCTTGCTGACGAATATCTCAGCGTCGGCCACGTTCTCTCCGTCCTCGTTCTTGATGACGCCGGAGACGGTGTAAGCCTTGTCCATCATTATGGTGCATACGTTGCTCTGTCCATACTTGGTAGGCTTGTAGGCATCGTTGACATAGTCGGCATAGCCTGCCGCCGTGGCCTTGACGGTGTAGGTGCCGAGCTGGCCAGTGATGCGTATCTGCGGGTTGATCTGGCCCGAGGAGTTGGTGTCGCCCTCGCCTACGAGCACAGGGGTCTCGTCCTGGGTCCATATCTGTACGTGCACGCCGGAAAGCTTCTTGAAGCTGCCGTCATTGGCATAGACGGTAAGATTGATGGGGGTGACGACGGTCTCCAGGACAAAGTCCACGCCGGTCACGTCGGCGCTGACCTCCACATCGTTCTTGAAGGCGGTCCTGTACCAGTCCGGGCCCATGGCGCGGAAATTGTAGGTGCCCTCGGCCAGGCCGGGGAAGGAATACTTGCCCTCGGCGTCGGTCTTGACCTCGGTGCCGGAGATGGTCGTGCCGTTCAGCGTAGCATAGATGTCAACGCCCTCAACGGGGTTGCCCGCCTCGTCCTTGACGGTGCCGGAGACGGTGTATGCGGGGTCGGAACCCTCCGAAATCCTGATATTGTCAAACGAGTTGGTGCCTCCCACGGTCACGGAGACCTCCTGGGAGTAAGTCTGGTAGCCGGGAGCCTTGATAATCAGCAGCACGCGGTCAGGGCAGTCGCCGCTGATGGCTATCGTGAATTTCTGGTCCACGCAATCGGTCTCGGCGATAAGCTGAGTCTTGTCCGTGTTCCAGACCTGGACATGAATGTCGGAAATAGTCTGGGAATAAGACCAGTCGTCGTGGACCGCGCCTTTTATCACGGTTTCGGCCACCGGGTCGGAGCCCTCCGAAATCCTGATATTGTTAAATGACGTGGAGCCTCCTACGGTCACGGAGACCTCCTCGGAGTAGGTCTGGTAGCCGGGCGCCTTAATCACCAGCAGCACTCGGTCAGGGCAATCGCCGTTGATTGTGACCGTGAACTTCTGGTCAACACAGTCGGCCTCGCCATACAGCTGAGTCTTGGCTGTATTCCAGACTTGGACATGGATATCGGAGATATCCTTCGAATAGGTCCAGTCATCATGAACCGCACCTGTGATGACGGTTGGGTCCGCCGAGGCTGCGAATGTCATGAGATGGACCATCACAAGAGTGAAGAGCAGTAGTATCTTCCTCATAATCCAAAAGTGTTAAGTGAATAATATATAAATATGTGATGAGACATTAGTGTGAGAAATCCGGTGAATGCGAAGCATTACGCAAAGCGCGTGAGGCAAAGCGCGCGCGACACCCGGCGAAATATCCAAGCGCAAAACTAAACAATAAAACCGGTTCATAAAATCACATAGATTAAAAAGCGTGTTTTTATGTCCATTTATTATCTTAAGTAAAAGAAAAGCATGAGGGCACGCACAGAGGAGAAATCGGGGAAAGGCAAATGCCGCCGCTTGCGAGCGCCGTAAGGGGAAGCGCGGGCACGAAGGGCGTTACGGTAAGCGTGTAGGGAGTGGATAGCCAGGAGGTTAGGCAGGAGGCACGGGAGGAAGCGTGGATTTGATTTGCGGGTGTGGGGAATTTTTGCTACCTTTGGGCGTAAATTGTATTCCGGCCAACGCCGGGGTCAGGAAATGAGAAAAACAACATTAACGAGCGAAGCCGGCATACGGCTTCCAAATCCATCTATATAATCCATGGAAAAGATACAGAAGACTTATCTTGCGCAGCTGCGCAAGATAATGTCCGAGGAGGGCATCCACACGGTAATCATCTCCGGCACCGATCCTCATCAGAGCGAGCTGCCGCCGGCGCACTGGCGCGACCGGGAGTGGCTTACGGGGTTCTGGAGCACCAACGGCACCAACGGCACGGCAGTCGTGACACCCGACGAGGCGCTGTGCTGGACCGACTCACGCTATTTCATACAGGCCACGGACCAGCTGCAGGGGACGGGGTTCAAGATGATGGAGGAGGACGGCCCCGGGGCCGTGAACCTGGTAGACTGGGTTACGGAACACACTCCGGCCGGACAGACGGTGGCCATAGACGGGTCCACGTTCTCCATAGCGCAGGCTCAGGAGATGGAGCAGGAGTTCAATGACAACAACATCCGGTTCAGGACAGATTTCGAGCCATTCGACGCGCTGAACCCGGAGCGTCCGAGCCGCCCTATGAACAAGCTGTTCATCCATGACGAGGCCATAGTGGGCGAGACGGTGGACTCGAAGGTGGAGCGGGTGCTGGCCGAGGTCAAGGCAGAGCTGGCCAACGCCGTGATGCTCTCGAGCTTGGACGACATAGCGTGGTGCACGAACCTGCGCGCGGCGGAGGATATCTGCTATTCGCCTATCTTCGTGAGCTATCTGTACCTTAGCGAGGAGCAGCGTATCCTGTTCGTAGACGAGCCCAAGCTGACCGAAGAGGTAAAAGCCCATCTGGATAAGTACCGCATAGAGGTGAGGCCCTACGAGGGAGTGTTCGATTACGTGAAGGGACTGGGCAAGGCCACCCGCCTGCTGCTGGACCCGGCGAAGACATCACGCTCGCTGTATGACCATCTGGGATGCACACCCGTGTTCGGGGGCTCCGGGGTGGCCAAGCTCAAGAGCATCAAGAACGAGAGCCAGATCAGCAGCCTCGACAAGGCCATGGAGAAGGACGGCGTGGCGCTGACACGCTTCTTCATGATGGTGGAGAAGGAGGTGCCGGAAGGCAAGCTGACTGAGGTGGAGCTGGGCAAGCGCCTGCGCGCCATCCGCCTGGCGGACCCGGACTGCGTGGACGAGAGCTTCGCGGCCATCATCGGCTTCAACGGCCACGGCGCGATAGTGCATTACGAGGCCACCCCCGAGACGGACGTGACGATAGAGGGCAACGGGCTGCTGCTGGTGGACAGCGGGGGCCAGTACAAGTGCGGCACCACGGACATAACGCGCACCATAGCCATAGGCACGCCGAGCGCCGCCATGAGGCATGACTTCACGCTTGTGATGAAGGGCCACATAGCGTTGGCCCGCGCCGTGTTCCCGACCGGCACCACGGGGCATCAGTTAGACGTGCTGGCACGCCAGTTCCTGTGGGCCGAGGGCAAGGCTTATTATCACGGCACAGGCCACGGCGTGGGCTTCTTCATCAACTGCCATGAGGGCCCGCAGAACATACGCCTGAACGCCAACCCCACGCCGCTGGAGCCGGGGATGGTGACGAGCAACGAGCCGGGCATATACCTGGAGGACCGCTACGGCATACGCTGCGAGAACCTTATAGAGACGGTGCCGGCCATGAACACAGAGTTCGGCGAGTTCCTGAAGTTCCGCACAGCCACGCTGTTCCCCTTCGACCTGAGCCTGTTCCAGACGGAAATCATGACAGACGATGAGATAGACTGGGTGAACGACTACCACGCCATGGTGCGCTCGCGCCTGCTGCCGCTGCTGACGGCCGAGGAGGGCGAGTGGCTCACGCGCAAGACGCACCCGCTGACACGATAAAACCCCGGGGATGGGAAGCCGAACAAGTCGGACAAGTCGGACAAGTCCGACCATTCCCTCGAAAATCATAAACAGACTTTAGAACCAAGACATTAAGAAAGATATGGCAATCATAGAGAGCGTAAGAGGCTTCACCCCCGTCATGGGCAAGGACTGTTTCCTGGCGAGCAACGCCGTGGTGGTGGGCGACGTGGTGATGGGCGACGAGTGCAGCGTGTGGTACAGCACGGTGCTTCGCGGCGACGTGAACTCCATCCGCATAGGCAACCGCGTGAACATACAGGACGGCTCGGTGCTGCACACCCTTTACCAGAAATCCACCATAGAGATAGGCGACGATGTGTCCATCGGGCACAACGTGGTGATTCACGGAGCCAAGATCCATGACCTGGCGCTCATAGGCATGGGCTCTATCGTGATGGACGACGCCGAGGTTGGCGAAGGCGCGCTGGTGGCCGCCGGGTCGGTGGTGCTCTCTCGCACCAAGATAGGCGCGCACGAGATGTGGGCCGGGGCACCCGCCAAGTTCATCAAGATGGTAGAGCCTGAGAAAGCCAGGGAGATGAACCAAAAGATAGCCCGCAACTATTTGATGTACAGCAAGTGGTACGGCCAACAGGCCGAATCATCCATAGAAGAGGCGGCAGCCGAGTCCGGCAGCTCGGAGGCTCTGGAGGGCCACCAAAGGCTGACAGAGGACTGACTGTGCAGACCAAGCCAAAGGTGCGGGAGTATGATAGAGAGGTTCATGACATATCTGGAGCATGAGGTGTACGCCTCGGAGTGCACGGTGGCGGCTTACAGGGGTGACCTGCGTCAGCTGTCGGCGTGGCTCCTTGGGAAATGCACCCCTCGTCCGGACGAGGAAGCGGATTTCCGGAGCGTGACCCTCTCTGACCTCCGCGCATGGCTTGCGCATCTGGGGGAGGATGGCCTGGGAGCCCGCTCCATGCGCCGCAAGGCCCTGGCCGTCCGCTCGTTCTTCAAATTCATGCTCCGCGAGGGGTATGTGGACCGCAACCCAGCCGCAGACCTCCCGCTGCCCAAGCTGTCCAAACCCCTTCCGGCCCTCATCAAGGAGGAGGAACTGGAGAGGGTGGTGAGCGAGGCGGCTTTCGAGACGGAGGACTGGAGCGAGTACCGCGACCTGCTCATCATCGACATTCTTTACTCCACGGGTCTCAGGCGCAGCGAGCTGCTGCGCCTGGAGGACCGGGACATACGCCTTGAGGAGGGGGAGGTGAAGGTGCTGGGCAAGGGGCGCAAGACACGCATAGTGCCGCTGGCTCCGCAGCTGTGCGCACGCATACGCCGCTACCAGGAGCTTCGCGACGCGCATTGGGAGGGGCAGAGCCTCCCTGACCCGGGCTTCCTCCTGCTCACGGACCGTGGCAGGCCAATGAACAATAGCGCTCTCTCGCGCATTGTAAAGGTAGAGCTGGCCGGCACCACGGGACGCAAGACCCCGCACACCCTGCGGCATACCTTCGCCACGGCCCTGCTCAGGGACGGCGCGGAGATAAACAGCGTGAAGGAACTGTTAGGCCACTCATCGCTGACCACGACACAGATTTACACTCATCTCTCCTTCAGTGAGTTGCAACATAATTACAAACTGGCTCACCCACGAGCCAACAAAAAATGAAGACACCATGGAAGTAAAGATCAAAGCTATTCATTTCGACATCAACGACCGCCTCGTCTCTTTCGTGAACAAGAAGATAGACAAGCTGGGACGCCGCTTCGAGGCTATCACGGAGGCTGAAATCTCGTTGCGATTGATAAAGCCGGAGACTGCCATGAACAAGGAGGCCGGCATCAAGCTGCTGGTGCCTCCGGCCGCCGACCTGTTCGCGTCAAAGACAGCCGACACCTTCGAGGAGGCGGTGGACAAGACGCTGGAGGCCCTTGAGAAGCAACTCGAGAAGGACAAGACCCGCAAGAGCCAGGGTTGAGCCCGGCAATCGCTGCAAAAAACAGACAATGGAAGAGACCAAGAGATCCGGCAGCCCGCTCGAACGAGTGCGGCTGCTGGAGTTCCCCAAGATATGCGACCCTCGCGGCAACCTATCGTTCGCCGAGGGGGCGCGTCATGTGCCGTTCCCTATACGAAGGGTGTTCTACATCTATGACGTGCCCGGGGGCGAGACGCGCGGTGGCCACGCCCACAAGGAGTGCAGCATAGCGCTGATAGCGGTGGCCGGGTCGTTTGAGGTGCGCCTCACGGACGGGAAAGCGGAACGCACCGTGCGGCTGGACCGCGCCAACAAAGGTGTGCTGATACCTCCCGGGGTATGGGACACGATGCACGATTTCACCACGGGCACGGTGGCGCTGGCGCTGGCCTCCCACCCTTACGAGGAGGAGGACTACATCCGGGACTATGACGAGTTCCTCAGCTACGCGGCAAGCCTATGAGGGAGTATCCATTCCTGGACATGAAGCGGCTCACAGCCCCCTACGCGGAAGAGCTGCGGGAGGCTTGCGGGCGCGTGATAGCGAGCGGCAGGTACCTGCACGGGCCTGAGACGGAGGCCCTGGAGGCGGAGCTGGCTGCAATGTGCGGCGCGCCTCACTGCGTGGCGGTGAGCAACGGGCTTGACGCGCTGCGCCTGACCCTTCGCGCATGGGTGGCCACGGGCCGTATGAGGGAAGGTGACGAGGTGATAGTGAGCGCCAACACGTACATAGCCTCGGTGCTGGCCATCACGGACGCGGGGCTGCGCCCCGTGCTCGCGGAGCCGGACGAGCTTACCATGAACCTGGACCCCGAGCGGGCAGAGGAGGCTGTGGGCACGCGTACACGCGCCATAATGGAGACGCACCTGTACGGGACCCCTGCACGCCACGCGGAGATGCGCGAGGTGGCTGAGCGCCACGGGCTTCTCATAATCGAGGACAACGCGCAGGCGATAGGCGCAGCCGAGGGTGCCTTGGCCACCGGCGGCATGGGCGACGCGGCGGCTTTCAGCTTCTATCCCACCAAGAACATAGGGGCATTGGGCGACGCAGGCGCCGTGACCACCTCCGAGGCGGAGACAGCGCGGGCGGTACGGGCGCTGGCCAACTATGGGTCGGAGCGCCGATATCACAACATATACCGTGGCTTCAACTGCCGCATGGACGAGATGCAGGCGGCGATGCTGCGCGTGAAGCTGCGCCATCTGGAGGAGGAGACGGCACGCCGTCAGGCCACGGCACGCGCCTACGGCGAGGCTATCAGAAACCCGCTGGTGCGCACGCCGGAAACCATAGCGGGGACCAAACAGGTGTGGCACCAGTATGTGACGCGCTGCCCCAGGCGCGACGAGCTGCGCGAGTGGCTTGGCAGACATGGCGTGCAGACAGACATACACTATGCCACCCCACCCCATCTCCAGCCATGCTACGCCGGCCTGGAGCATGGTCCCCTGCCTCTGACCGAGCGGCTGGCCCGGGAGGTGCTGAGCCTGCCTATAGCCACCACATCACCTGAGAAGGCCGAGGAGATAGCTGAAATCATAAACCAATTCTACTGACACACAATGGACTGGAAAGAGGCATTGCTGGCCAAGAGCCGTGAGATGGGCATAGAGCCATCCGAGCCGGAGGCTGCCGAGGAGCGACAGGAGCCGAGGGCTGCCGCGTTCAGCACCCAGGGGCACCCGGCGCTGCATGTAGTGACCGAGCGCAAGGGCCGCGCAGGGAAGACGGCCACCATAGTGGAGGGATTCACCTGCACCGAGAGGGAGCTGAAGGAGCTGGCCGCACGCCTGAAGAGCGCACTGGGCACCGGAGGGTCGGCCCGTGGCGGGGAAATACTTATACAGGGAGACTGCCGCGAGCGCGTGCGCGCCGAGCTGAAGCGCATGGGTTTCCGGCTCAAGGGTTGATATATGCTGCTGCAACGAGCTTCCGCAGGGTCGGGCAAGACATTCAAGCTGGCCAAGACCTACATACGACTTTTCATATCCGCACGTGAGGAGGGAACGGAGTTCTACCGTCTGCTCACCCCAGTGGAGGTGAGGGAGCGCCACGGCCATATCCTGGGCGTGACATTCACCAACAAGGCGACCAACGAGATGAAACAGCGCATAGTGGACAAGCTGGCGGCGCTGTCGCGGCCTGTGCCCGCCGAGGGCATGGAGCCGGAAGGATACAGGTTCCCGGACTATATGCTGGAGTTCACGGGCGAGAAGCCGGGGGCAGACCCGGTGGAAGACATATTGTATGTGAGCCGAGGGATACGCGCCACGCGCAGGGAGGTGACGGAGACGTGCCGGGCTGCCCTGCGAAGTCTGCTCAACGACTACGGCAATTTCAATATCTCCACCATCGACTCCTTCTTCCAGGGAGTGCTCCGCACGCTGGCCTACGAGCTTCACCTGAACGACGCCTACCATGTGGAGCTGAACGACGAGTATCTGGCACAGGTGGGCGTGGACGGCGCATTGGGCAGCGTGAAAGACAGCCACGAAGCAGACGGAGCCTCCCGCTACATGAGCGAGTGGCTGCGCGCGCTCATGGAGAGGCGGCTAAGGCATGGAGAGGCATGGGACGCCTTCTCCAAGCGCGGGGGGAGCGGCATATACGGGGAGCTGCTGGCTATGGCCGGGAAGATGAGCCGCGAGGATTTCAAGCGCAACATGGCGGGCATGGAGGAGTATTTCGACGAGCCGGACCGGTTCATGCGGTTCTGGCGAGGATGCCTGCGGGCCTCGGAGAAGGTGACGGAACTTCACCGCGAGGCCGTGGAGGCGGCGCGGCGTTTCAGGCAAGAGACATCCCCTGAGAGCTGGAACAGCGGCGTGGCCACGGGGCTGGAGTCCATACTCGGGAGCGGGCCATACGCCGTGCCAGCCACGGGGGTGAAGTTCGAGCGGGGCGCGAGCGACTGGCCGCTGCCGCTGACCGGGCGCGACAAGCCCTTCAAGAAGGGGTCCTTCGAGGCTGAGGACGGATATGCGCAGGACCTGTTCAGGAACGTGTGCGACACGCTGCATGAGTGGCAGAGGGAGCGGGCGTACCGCACCACGGTGCTCTCCCGGCTGCACTACATGGGGGCGCTTCATTTCATCAACGCCAACATAGACGCGTTCCGGGAGGAGAACAACGTCATCCCACTGAGCGCCACCAACGACATCCTGCACCGCATCATAGACGGGGACGAGGTGCCGTTCATATATGAGCGCACCGGGGTGCGCCTGCGCCATTTCCTACTTGACGAGTTCCAGGACACGTCGGCCATGCAGTGGAGCAATCTTCGTCCGCTGCTGGAGCAGAGCGAGGCATGCGGCCACGAGAACCTGATAATAGGTGACGCGAAACAGAGCATATACCGGTTCCGCAACGCTGACCCCGAGCTTATCACACGGCGCGTGGAGGAGGATTTCCCGCAGACACGCGTGGCGCCGGACCCGGCACTGGCCGGCACACCGGCATACGAGGCTGTGAACACCAACTGGCGCAGCTCGCGACATGTGGTGAGTTTCAACAACAGCCTGTTCAGCGAGCTGGCGCATGTGCTCGACAATGACAGGCCCGGGGTGTTCACAGGTCTGTACGCCAACGTGGTGCAGCGCGTTAGCCACGGTGAACAGGGAGGGTACGTGCATGTGGACTTCGAGTCGAAAGAAGGATTCTCCGGCCTGGGCCCGTTGATAGACAGCCTGCGGGGACGCGGCTGGCGGCTGAGCGACATAGCAGTGCTGACAGACACGCGCGGCGACGGGCAGAAGGCAATAGGCCACATAATAAGCCATAACCGGGAGACGAGCGCCTCGGATCCGTCATACACTCCGATAGAGTTCATAAGCGAGGAGTCGCTGCTGGTGGGCGAAAGCGCGGCGGTGAAGGTAATATTGGCGGTGATGGCGCTGATAGCCAGAGATTTCATAGTACCGAAAGAGGCAGACGAGACAGAAGAGGGTGAGCGCAAATCCGGACGGCTGCGTCGCAGGGAATTAGAGCGGCTTGTGGCCAACTACAACATAGGCGTGTGGCGCGGCGACATAGGGTGCGTGGCCGATGTGGCAGAGGCGGAGGCCGTGGTGAGCCACGAGGAGATAGAGGCTCTGTACCGTCGGCTGGGGGCTGTGACGCTGCCGGCGCTTGTAGAGGGGATAGCCTCGGCGTTCCTTACCGAGGGGATGCAGCAGACGCAGGCGGCATATATCTGCGCGTTCCAGGACGCGGTGCTGCAGTATTGCGAGACGTATCCGGCAGACCCGGGGTCCTTCCTTGGATGGTGGGAGGAGAACGGAGGCAGGCTGTCCATAGCGGCCCCGGAAGGAACTGAGGCGGTGCAGGTGATGACAGTACACAAATCCAAGGGACTGGAGTTCGGTGTGGTGATAGTGCCCTGTGCCGACTGGCCGGTGGGACCGGCGAAGGAGGAACGCGAGGTGATGTGGGTGGAGCATGTGCCGGAGGGGCTTACGGCGGATGAGGAGGCGGACGCCCCGGCCAAGATTCCTGTGACACCTGACGGAAAGACGATGACTGACCCGGCATCCCCCTTCCATGAGGCATACATGAGGTTCAGGGAGGAGTGCCGCACAGACCAGCTGAACAAGACCTACGTGGCGTTCACGCGTGCCGTGAGGGAGCTGTACGTGACGGCCCCGGTGAGCCAGGCTGAGCGCAAAGGAGGGGAACCGACCCGCATAGGGGGATGGATGCTTCGCGCCCTGGAGCGCGTAGTGGCCGGAGACCGGAGAGGAGCGTACCTTGTCGAGGCTGCGGAGTGCGAGATGGACGGGAAATCATTCTCATACGGCGACCCTGCGGGGCCGGGACATGGAGCCAATAATCGCGGGCAGGCCGAGATTATGTACATAGAGCGCTACAGCCCTGTGCGTGGCCTGGGATGCGGACAGGCGGCGATCGCCCTCGGCACAGACGAATAATGGCAGCGGCAGGATTAGGAGTTTCAGCGAAAATTGACTAACTTTGCGGGGCTTTCGGCCAGAGCCGGCGGGGACAAGTCGCTTTTGCCACCGGGTTGCAAAGAATATGGCGTAATTTCGCCGCCGGATATTTGCCGAAGCCATAAGAAGCCATGACGATACCCAACCCCAATGTCCGGGTCACGCTCCACGACCTGGCTGAATACACGAAATCTCCGCTGACGCACGACGTGTTGACGTTCGACACGTTCAATCCACTACTGCACGAAAAGATGCCGGTGATGTATCCGGTGCGCATAGACGCTCTGACAATCATCCTGTGCACGCATGGGGAGGCAAGCGTGGTCATAGACCTCACGGAGCATGAGCTGCGTGAAAACACGCTTATGGTGCTCCAGCCCGAGAATTTCGTGCAGGTGCGCTCGAGCAGCGACGATTTCAAGAGCCATGTGGTGTTCTGCGGCAAGAACGTGGTGGAACAGGTGCTTCCGAAAATGACCTCCATGCTGCCCATGATCATGCAGCACCGGATGATGCCCGTGCAGCACCTGACGGAGAAGGAGGCGGAAGGCATCAAGAGCTTCTACACGTTCCTGCGGCTGAAGCTGGAGGGGCCGGCTACCATGTTCCAGGCGCAGAAGGTGCTGTGCCTGCTGCAGGCGGCGCTGTTCGAGATCATGGACATACGCATAGCGCACGAGAACATGGAGCCGAGACACCAGACGCGCAAAGAGGAGATTGTCGCCAAGTTCATATTCGAGGTGTGCCGTAATTTCCAGCGCGAGCGCCAGGTGAGTTTCTATGCAAAGAAGCTGTGCGTTACCCCCAAGCACCTCAGCTCGGTGGTCAAGAGCATCAGCGGGCGCACCGCCGGGGAATGGATAGACCATTACGTGGTGATGGAGGCGAAGATGCTGCTGGGGTCCACAGACCTGACCGTGCAGGAGATAAGCACGCAGCTCAATTTCGCCAACCAGAGTTTTTTCGGCAAATATTTCAAGCATCACACCGGGATTCCTCCCACGGAGTTCCGGCAGAAATACAACACGGCTCCCGCAGGGGAGGCCGAGCCTGAAATATCATGACCGCAAAAGACAGAAGGATTTTCAAGAGATTCACACAGAGACCGATTATCAAGAGCCTGGCCATGGCGCTGGCGCTGTGCGCAGCCGGATGCGGCACGCATGGAGAGGAGGATCATGCCCACGGCGCTGAAGAGCAGGAGGAACACGCCCACGAGGGCGTGACAGTGTTCACGGCGCACCAAGCCGAGCTGGCCGGAGTAGAGACCGAGGTGGCCGAAGAGCGGCCCTTCGAGCAAGTGATACGCTGCTCGGGAGAAATACTGGCCGCGCAGGGGGAGGAGCGCACGGTGACCTCTCCGTTGGCAGGGACGGTCAGCTTCGTCGGCGCTCCTCCGGCCCCGGGTGTGCCCGTGGGCTCCGGACAGCGGCTGTTCGCCATCTCGGCGCGCCACATAGTGCAACCGGACGCGTCAGGGGAGCTGCGGGCGGCGCTGGCCAACGCGCAGGCCAACCTGCGGAGGGCCAAGGAGCAGTATGAGGAGCGACTCATCACCAAGGCGGAGTATGACCAGGCCGAGGCCGAGGTCAAGAGTGCCCGGGCGGCGTTGAGCAACCCCGGCGCCTCTCCGGTGAAGGAGGGGTCGGCCTCCTCGCCCATAAGCGGCTACGTGACAGAGTGTCTGGTACAGCCGGGGGACTATGTGGAGATCGGGGCACCGCTGGCCAAGGTAAGCGCTGACCGCCATCTGCAGCTCCGCGCACAGGTGCCACAACGATATGCCCCGCTGCTCCCCTACGTCACGGGAGCAAACGCCGTACTCCCCCAAGGCCCGCAGGCCCGGCTCTCGCTGGGCGAGATGAACGGCAGGGTGGTGAGCTACGGCAAAGGCTCCGCCGGTAGCCTGTACATACCTGTGGTGATGGAGTTCGACAATCCTGGCGGCCTGGTGTCAGGCACGGTTGCGGAGGTGTATCTGCTCGCCGGGAAGGGTGCCTCCTCGGTGGTGCTTCCGCGCGAGGCCCTGACCGAAGAGGAGGGGCAGCACTACGTGTATGTGGAGCAAAGTCCGGAGCATTACGTGAAGCGCCGCGTGGAGGTGAGCGGAGACAACGGCAAGGAGGTTGCCGTATCTTCCGGACTGAAGGCCGGGGAGAAGGTCGTGACCAAGGGAGCCGTGACTCTGAAGCTGGCGGCCAACTCAGGGAAGGCTCCGCAGGGACATTCGCATAACCATTAAACACACCGCAGAGATGCTGAACAGGATAATACGCTTTTCGCTGCGCAACAGGCTGGCCATCATGGCGCTGGCCGTGATAACGGTGGTGGCGGGGTGCTGGTGCGCCTCGCGCATGGAGGTAGACGTGTTCCCGGACCTTAACGCGCCCACGGTGGTTGTCATGACTGAGGCCCCGGGCATGGCTGCCGAGGAGGTTGAGCAGACGGTGACGCTGCCTGTGGAGACAGCCATGAACGGAGCCTCGGGAGTGAGGCGCGTACGCTCGTCGAGCACCACGGGCTTCTCTGCCGTGTGGGTGGAGTTTGACTGGGACACGGACGTGTATCACGCGCGCCAGACGGTGAGCGAGCGTCTGGGCACCCTCTCCGGTTCGCTGCCCGCCGGGGCCGGAGAACCTACCATGGGGGCGCAGTCCTCCATACTTGGAGAGGTGCTGTTCGTGGGGCTGACAGCCGACACCACCTCCCTGCGGGAGCTGCGCACGCTGGCAGACAGGGAACTTGTGCCGGCCCTGCTGGCCGTGGAGGGTGTCTCGCAGGTGAACGTGCTGGGTGGCGAGGTGAAGGAGTTCCAGGTGCTTCTCTCCCCGGAGCGGATGCAGGCCTTGGGGGTGAGCCTGGCGCAGGTGGCCCAGGCCACCGAGGGGATGACCCGCAACGCCACCGGCGGCATAGCCTATGACTACGGCAACGAGTACCTGATACGCGGACTGGCCAACACCACCGACACCGAGGCGCTGGGGCTGGCCGTGGTAGGGCTTACTGCGCAGGGGGAACCTGTGCTGCTGCGCGACGTGGCCGAAATACGCGTGGGTGACCAAAGCCCGCTGACGGGGGTGGCCTCCGTGCAGGGGACCCCGGCTGTGCTGTTGACGGTGACCAAGCAGCCTGGCACAGGCACCATAGAGCTTACAGAGCGGCTGGAAAGGCGGCTGGAAGAACTGAAGAAGGGGCTCCCCGCTGATGTCAAGACACACACTGACCTGTACCGGCAGAGGGATTTCATAGACGCGTCCATAGACAACATTAAGCGGAGCCTGCTGGAGGGGGCTGTGTTCGTGGCCATAATCCTGTTCATATTCCTGATGAATCCGCGCACCACCCTCATCTCTCTGGTCACCATACCCATAGCGCTGCTGGTCACCCTGATCACGCTGCGGCTGATGCACCTGAGCATCAACACCATGAGCCTGGGCGGCATAGCCATAGCCATAGGCTCTCTGGTGGACGACGCCATAGTGGACGTGGAGAACGTGTACAAGCGCCTGCGCCACAACAGGTCGCTGCCCCCCGGTGAAAGGAAAGGCACGCTGCAGGTGGTGTACGACGCCTCGCGGGAGGTGCGGATGCCTATACTCAACTCCACGCTCATCATAGTGGTGAGCTTCGTGCCGCTGTTCTTCCTGCAAGGTATGGAGGGGCGTATGCTTGTGCCTCTGGGGGTGGCCTTCATCACCTCGCTGTTCGCCTCCACTCTCGTGGCGCTGACGCTAACCCCGGTGCTGTGCTCGCTGCTGCTGCCGCGCAGCGCCGCCACCAGCCGCGAACCTCGCCTGACGGTTTGGCTCAAGGGCGGCTATCTGAGGCTACTGCGTGGCGCCCTGCGCCACAAGGCGGCGGTCCTGACCGCCACCGGGGTTGCCTTGGCTGGCGCCCTGACCATCTTCTTCACGCTTGGACGGGATTTCCTGCCCCCCTTCAACGAGGGGTCGTTCACGGTGAACGTGAGTACCCTGCCCGGCGTGAGTCTGGAAGAGAGCGACAGCGTGGGGGCGCGTGCCGAGCGTCTGCTGGCATCTGTGCCTGAAATAAAGCGCACCGCGCGCAAGACGGGCCGCGCCGAGCTGGACGAGCACGCCCTGGGCATAAACACCTCGGAGATAGAGGCCCCCTACGAGCTGAAAGGGAGGAGCAAAGAGGAGGTGACGGCTGACATACGCAAGCGGCTGTCGGCCCTGCCGGGGGTGAACGTGGAGATTGGCCAGCCCATATCCCACCGAATAGACGCCATGCTCTCGGGCACGCAGAGCAACATAGCCATAAAGGTGTTCGGCCCCGACCTGCACACTCTCACACGCTTGGGCGCAGAGATAAAGGAAGCCCTGGAGGGTGTAGAAGGTCTCGAGGACGTGAACGTGGAGCAGCTCATGGACCGTCCGCAGCTAACCATACGCCCGCGTCCGGAAATGCTGGCCCGATACGGCATCACGATGCCTGAGTTCACGACCTTCGTGAACACGGCCCTGGCCGGGAGCCAAGTGAGCGAGATCAGGGAAGGCAACATGGTGTACCCCCTGACCCTGAAAGTGGACCCAGCCGCCCGCGCCTCCATAGATGATATAGGTATGCTGCCCATGGACGCCGCAGACGGGAGCAAGGTGCCGCTCTCCACTGTGGCCGAGATAGTCTCCACCTCAGGCCCGGGCACCGTGAGCCGCGAGGACGTGAGCCGACTGCTTACGGTGAGCGCAACGTCTCGAGACGCGACATGCGTTCGGCCGTGGAGGAGGTCAAGGAGCGCGTGAACAAACGTGTGGAGCTGCCCTCGGGCTACCGTGTGGAGTACGGAGGCCAGTTCGAGAGCGAGGAGGCGGCCTCCCGAACCCTGCTGCTGGCGAGCCTGTTCTCGCTGCTGGCCATTTACCTGCTGCTCTACGGTCAGTTCCGCTCCGCGCTGCAGAGCGCTGTGGTGATGGTGAACCTGCCGCTGGCCCTGATAGGGGGCGTGCTGGCCATCCGCCTGACCTCCGGGGTGGTGAGCATACCCGCTGTGATAGGTTTCATTTCCCTGTTCGGCATAGCCACGCGCAACGGCATGCTGTTGGTGGACCGCTACGACACCCTGTGCCGACAAGGGCTCAGTCCTTTCCAGGCAGTATTGCAGGGTTCGGCCGACAGACTCAATCCCATACTGATGACGGCGCTCACCTCTGCCCTGGCGCTGGTGCCGCTCGCGGCAGGAGGAGCCATGCCTGGAGGAGAGATACAAAGCCCTATGGCGAAGGTGATACTGGGAGGACTGCTCTCGGCCACGCTGCTCAACGGCTTCGTGATACCGATAATGTACGTGCTGTGGATAGCACCGAGGCGCAAGCCGTTAAACCCAGACGACGAGTGCTTGTCTGAATCGGAAGAGTGTGCCCGGCACAACCAGTCGGACCAGTCTGACGTGTCGGACTCGTCAGCCCACAGGGAAGCCCTCCATAGACCATGAACCGTTAAACCTAAACCTATAATATGACGATAAGGACCCTGGCGTTTGCCGCCCTGACGTGTCTGCCCCTGGCCGGAGGAGCCCAGTCGCTCTTCCCTCACTGGCAGACCCTGATACTTGGCAACAACCCTGACCTGCTCTCCGAGACACGCTCCACGGCAGCCGCCAATGCCGACGAGCTCACCGGCTTGACACTGGCGGACCCTGAGGTGAACGTCTCCTATATGCTTGGAGTCCCCTCCGATGTGCCGAACAAGACCAACATCGAGGTGACCCAGACCTTCGATTTCCCCACCATGAGCGGCGCGCGACGTCGTCTGGCGAAAGCTCAAGGCCGGGTGCAGGACGCCGCTTTGATGGCACGCCGCTCGCAACTGGCTCTCGAGGTTGAGAAGGCGCTCATCGAATACGTGTACGCCAGCCGCCTGACCGCCGAACTGGAAGAGTGGGATGCTCTCTCGGCCCGTATGCTGGCCGAGGCCGACACGGCGCTGAAGGCGGGGACCATGACCATCATGGAGCACAACGGCATAAGCCTTCAGTCCCTGGCGGCACGCGACGAGCTGGACGCCTCGCGCGTAGAGCTGGCCTCGACCCTGGCGGCCCTGCGCCGCCTCAACGGGGGAAAGCCGCTGGAGAACCTGCCTCAGGACTGGCCCGACGCTTCGCTCCCCCCTTCACTGGAAGAGTGGACTGAGCTGGCCATGCGTGTGAACCCTGAGCTGGAGCAAGCCGGAGCCGCCCTGGAGCTGGCCTCGCGAGAGGTTGACCTGCGCAAGAAACAAGGTCTGCCTGAGTTCTCCGTGGGGTATGTCAACGAGCTTGTGAAGGGGGGCAACTACCATGGAGCCTCCATAGGTTTCTCACTGCCCTTGTGGGGCAACCGAGGTCGTGTCAAGGGGGCCGAGGCCCTCAGACAGGCTGCCGAGGAGTCGCTCCAGAGCGCCCGCGAGAGCTTTGCGCTGAAGGCTCAGGCCGATTGGGAACGCGCAACGATGCTCAGGCAGGTCTGGGAACGCTATGAGCGTGCATGGGCCGAGGCAAGCGCCATGACCGAGCGCCACCTGTCCACGGCCTTGCAGAAAAAGGCCATAAGCATCACCGACTGGCTGGGAGCCCGCGCCACGCTGAAGGAGTACGCCATGCGCCGCCTGCAGGCCGCACGCGAATGGCAGCTGGCCCGCGCCGAGCTGTACGCCCCTACACTCTGAAAAAGGCCACAAGACGCTGAATCAGTTAAATTTGCTTAACGGCGCTTGTGGAGCCGAACTTTTATAACTAAATTTGTCGCCAGAGAACCAATACGTTTCATAATATGAAGAAATACATAATCCCCTTCGTGTGCCTGCTGGCCCTGGCGGGAACCACCGCCGACGTAGATGCGAGGAAGCCTGGCAAGCCCGAAACCACGACCATCATAACCGACGAGAACGGCCAGACCACTGTCATCAAAAACGGCAAGATGGTGAAAGGCTCCAAGGCTTACACCGGCAACGCCAAGCCCGACAAGGACGGCAACATAAACTGCAAGGGGTGCCAGGGATGCAAGAACTGCGTGAACTGCACCAACTGCACCAACTGCACCGGATGCAGCAACCTGAAGGATTGCACCGGATGCCGGGACTGCCACAATTCCCGCCAGTGCATCAACTGCCGCTCGTGCCGCAACTGCACCGGGAGCCAAGGATGCCTCAAGTGCTCCAATTGCACCAAGTGCGTGAACTGCGAGAAATGCTCAAACTGCACCGGGTGCAAGGGATGCGAGGAGAGCGGCAACTGTTCGGGATGCGTCAACTGCGATGACTGCTCCAACTGCTCCGGGTGCCAAGGATGCGACGACTGCTCCAACTGCGCCAAGTGCGTGAGCTGCAAGGACTGCTCCAACTGCGCCGGCCTGACGGGGGGCAAGAAGCGCTCCAACTGCAACGGCTCGTCCGCACAAGGCTGCACACGCAGCTGCTGACACGCCGCACACCCAGGCACTCCCACCCGGAGAGACCCATACACCATAGGCAACGTACACTCAGCCCGGTCACATCACGTATATGGCGTAGAAACGCTATAACGTGGCGTGCCGGGCTGTGTCAGTCCACGCGCACCGGAAGTTCCTCAGAGTCGAAGGGGCCACGCAGCGGCTCGAGCAAGGTGTAGCGGGCGCCTCCCGGTGCTGTCCACGGGGTGGCGAGGGTCTTGAGCCTGCGCCGCGTGCCGTCTGCCCAGGTGTATGTGAGCTTGAGGTCGCGCTTGCGCCACCAGCCGACGGCCACAATCAGTCCTCGCGTGCGGTATGCGCGCACCTTGCCCGGCAGGAGGGTGCCCTCGCGCTTGGGGTCTGCGTCGCGCAGGCGTTCAGGCAGTATGCGCAACGAGCCTTTCTTGCCGCCGTAATAGCGCATGAAGGTGGTCAGCCCCCAGGTGTTGTGCAGCTGGTAGGCGCTGGGGTTGCCCAGGGTCATGAGCGGGAGGCTGTCAGGCAGGGTGAGGTCGAAATATATCATGTCATCCTTCCCGGCGGCACGCCAGACGTCGAGCACGTCGCTGTATTCACGCCACAGGCGCCTTTGCCAGTGCAGGCACAGCGTCAGATGCAGCAGGCACAGCAGTGCCAGCGCTGTGGCGCTCAGATTTGCGGCTCTGCGCCAGCGCGGGGAGAGGGCTGCGGGGAACCACAGGCGCATGGTGAGCAGAAGGGCGGGAAGGGTGAACAGGCTCGAGAAGATAGTGATACGCGGCTCCCAGTATGTGCGTCCTATTATATAGAAATTCACCAGCTGCATGAGGCATGCCCCGCAGAGCAGCGAGACTCCGAGTCTGCCTGCGCGCTTGCGGAACCGCCTCCAGGGCAAGGAGAGAGCCACGGCAGGCAGACAGAGCAGCGCAGCGTTGAACCAGGCGAGCGCCTTGGGATCGAGCAGACGTTGCAGCGTGAAGTCGCCCCCTGAGCGGTCCATCCTCTGCCACGAGGAGGGTGAGAAGACCACCAGCGCTGTCCCGCACATCCACAGCGCCCACCACAGCCATGGCCACTTACCCGGCTCCCTGCCCCTGAGGGCGAGGATGAGCGGCATGGAGGCTCCCAGCGTCATGGCATACCCTTCGTGCCAGCCCCCTGCAAGCAATGCCAAAAGGCACACCCCGGTTCTCGCCCACGGCCCACTCGCCCGGACTGTGCCGGTCATGAACGCGAAGCAGAGCAGGGCTAATGCGCCGCCCCAGAGGTAGTTGACGGCGAAGGCCCCGGTGAACATGAGATTGTGCCAAGGCAGGCACAGGAGCATGAGTGCGGCACATGTCAGGCGCGCGCAGGGGGATGAAAGGCGTCGGCTCACCAGGCGGCCGGCATCCAGCAACACATAGCATGCCAGGCCGGTGAGCAGGGCGAACATCCACTTGGGCAACAGCAATGCCAGCGGCAAGAGCTTGTCGCCAACCCTACCATTGACGTGGAGCCAGTGGCCGGAGGCGAACTCCACCCATTGTCCTGGCGAAGGGAAACCAACGCACTCGGAGCCGATGGCGCCCGGAGGCATGAAAGCCAAGCGGTAATGCAGGTCGTCATGGTTCCAAGGGGTCCAGAAAGTCATGAGGGCGCATCCCAGCGCCATCAAGGCCATGAGGAAGGTGGCGCGTCTGCCGGAAAGGATGTCTGGATGACTCCCCGCCAGGTCGGGATGTGTGTATGTGAGGCGTGGCATGCTTTTTCTATGTCAGTGGAGATTGCAAAGTGGCACAAGGGCTTGCCGAGAGGGGTCGACATGACAAAAGCGGCAAAGGGACGCACAAGCCTTGGCTTGCCGTCCTTGCCGCTTTGTATGAATCCTGCGCTGCGGGAGGGGGATTACTCTTCGCCCTGACGGAGCTTCTGAACGTACACCGCCTTGATCATCTTCTTGCGGTTGGTCACAGAGGGTTTCTCGAACGCCTGACGGCTGCGGAGTTCCTTCACGATGCCGGTGCGCTCGTATTTACGTTTGAATTTCTTCAGGGCTTTTTCGATGTTCTCGCCTTCTTTTACAGGTACAATAATCATATTTTATGGTTGTGATAAGGTGGCCGCATACGGAGTTAACCGCCCCCGGCCTATTGTTAATTCATTGATTGTCAAACCTCCGGATACCACTGCACCTTATAGGACAGACGAATCCGATTCGGTTTTTGCGCCACAAAATTACGCAATATTCTCCATATCTCAAAATTTTGCGTGAATTTTCATCGCAGCGCGAAGTCGGGACAGAAAGTCAGACGGGTCGGACTTGTCGGACGTGTCTGACGCGGAGACACGTATGGGTCAGCATACTGGGATGGAGAGGACGCGGGGTATGCGGCTCCAGGCGAAGCGGTCCACGAGGTCAGCGGGACGGCATGGAGCGCCGCCGGGATTGAGTCCTGCCAGTTGGGCCAGACGGCCTACAAGGCGAGCCGGACTCCAGTCGCGGCGCAGGGTCTCCATAGACATGGACGTGTCGCGCTTGGAGAGCCTTCGGCCACCCTCGGCGCAAAGCAAGGGCACGTGGGCGAAACGTGGCGGCACATTGTCCAAAAGGGAGTGTAGCCATGCCTGCTGGCAACCGGAGAGGAGCAGGTCGCATCCGCGCACCACCTCCCCCACTCCCATCAGGGCGTCGTCCACGGTGACAGCCAACTGATAAGCCCAGGCGCCGTCGGCACGGCGCAGCACGAAATCACCACATTCGCGAGCCAGGTCGGTATATTGAGGACCGAACACAAGGTCTGTGTACCACAATCTCTCCCCCTTCGGCACGGCTATCCTCTCGGCATGGGGAACCTCGGAAATCGGATGTCCGGGGAATGGCGGTTCTCCAGGAGGACGGCATGTGCCGGGATAGATGGCACGTCCGTCAGAGGCATGGGGAGCCGAAGCTACCCTCAGCTCTGCGCGGGTGCATGTGCATGGATACGTGAGTCCCAGGGAGCGCAGACGCTCCAGTGCGGCCTCGTAAAGGTCGTGGCGCAAGCTCTGGCGATAGGGAGCATAGGGACCCTGGTCTTCAAGTCCGCCCTGGTCCGGCTCCAGTCCGAGCCAACGCAGGTCGTCCTCTATGGCCTCGGCCCACTCGGTGCGGGAGCGTTGAGGATCCAGGTCTTCTATTCGGAGTATCCAAGGGGCGTGCCTGCTGCGTGCGGCCAGCCAGGAGAGCAGGGCGGTGAAGATGTTGCCCAGGTGCATCCTGCCGGTGGGTGACGGCGCGAAGCGTCCGGCTGCGCCGCTCATGACATGAGACGCTTGAAAGCCAAGGGAAGGCGGTCTATGATGTCGGTGGCTGTCATGCCGGTCTCTCCGAGATCGGCGGCAGCAAGGTCTCCCGCCAGGCCGTGGATATATACGCCGGCTGTGGCGGCCATCTCGGGCTTGTAGCCCTGTGCGGCAAGCGCTCCTATCACTCCTGTGAGCACATCCCCGGCGCCTGCGGTGGCCATGCCGGGGTTGCCGGTGGAATTGAAATAGACCTTGCCGTCGGGGCGCGCCACGGCTGTATGATGACCTTTTAGCACGATTATTATATTGTAATACTGTGCCTGCTCCACTGCCTTTCGCAGCCGCTGCTCGTCACTCTCATGCTCGCCGAAGAGGCGGTCGAACTCCCCTTTGTGGGGGGTTATGACGCTCATGGGCGGCACCAGCGACAAGAGCGCGGGACGTTTGGCCATGCAGTTCAGGGCATCGGCATCGAGCACCAGGGGGGCAGAGACATTCTTCAGCAAGCCTTCCAAGGCGTTCACGGTCTCGTCCCACACCCCTATGCCGGGGCCTGCGCACACGGCGTTGTGTGCATGGTGCAGACGCATGTCGGTGATGTACCGGTCATTTTTGTCAGGCTCGAACATGGCCTCACACACAGACCCTTGCACCACAGGCATGCCGCAGCGGGCGGAGTGGACTGTGACCAGCCCGGCACCGGAGCGCATGGCGGCGCGGGCGCACATGACGGCTGCCCCCATCATGCCCATGGAGCCGGCCATAACCATCAGGGAGCCGAAATCGCGCTTGGCCGCGAATGGAGGACGGGGCTTGAGCACACGGCGCACGTTGCGCTCCTCGACCATGAACCAAGAGGTACGGGCACCCCTTACGGATGCCGGGTCCAGCTCTATGTCCAGCACCTTCCACTCACCCACCACCGGAGCCATCTCCTCGAAGAAGAAAGCCACGCGAGGAAACGAGACAGCCAGGGTCAGGGAGGCATGTATCATGTCGCGGCGGTTGGCCGCCTCCTGGTTCCACTCCCCGAACATGCCGGAAGGCACGTCGATGGAGATGGTGAAGGCACCGCTCTCGTTTATGTACTGCACCAATGTCTTGAAGCCTCCCTCAAGAGGCCGCTTCAGTCCCGCTCCGAACAAGCCGTCAAGCACCACGTCGCCCTTGCCCAGAGCAGGTGGCGTGAAGCCCTTGGTGATCTCTGTGAACCGGATGTCGTCCATGGCTATGAGTCGTCTGCGCTGCTCCTCGCAGTCGTGGCTCAGGCGTCCCGTGACGTTGAACAGGTATATCTCCAGGCGGCGATACCCCTGGTCCAGAAGCATGCGGCTCACTGCCAAGGCGTCGCCGCCGTTGTTGCCGGGGCCGGCTATCACCACTATTCGCTGGGAGGGGAGGAAACGGGAGATGACCTCGCAGGCCACCGCCGAGGCGGCGCGCTCCATCAACTCCACGGAGTCTATGTTCTGCGCCTCGCATGTGGCGCGTTCTATTTCTCTTGCGGTATCGGAGGGGAAAATCTTCATGAGGCGTGTCTGTGTGCTTTGCCATACGTGCGGGCGTGGATGCCCGGCGCGGATACAATACGCAAAGTTAGTCCAAAATCCGCAAACAGCCAAATCGGGGGAGCTGGGGTCTTCAGCGTCGGACCAGTCAGACGGGTCCGACGGGTCCGACTGGACAGGTGGAGTCGGTCGACCCGCCTCAGGATTGTCGGAAATAGCCGTGGCGGCGGGCATGGCGCGCCCCACGCAGGGCCAGGCGCAGGTAGCGCCAGGGAGTCATGTCCTTCTGCCGCAGGGAGTGGCGCAGCATGCGCAGGGGCCAGCTCACAGGGTGCAACCGGCTGTGCACCGCCCCGCGCGTCATCACGAACCAGTCGGCGCTACCGTCCCGCTCCGCCGTGGAATCATGGTCATGGCGGCACAGGGTCAAGGGCAATATCATCCCAGCCGCCCCGGCGCGTGCGGCATCGTGCAGCCACAGGTCCTCCTCCCCGGCGCGCATCAGGGGTGCCCCCGCGCCGAAATTCTCATTGAAGAGCGTGCGCCCAGCAGGACTCTGCCGACGGAAAGCTATCTCGAAAGAATTGGCGTACCACCCCTTAGGGGCGCACCGCAGGGGCACAGGGCGTACCGGATAGGGTTTCATGAAACGTCCGCAACAGGTGTAGGCACAACAGAGTATGTCGGTGTCCGGGCGTGCCTCGGCCTCGGCCATCAGGGCCTCCAGAGCCCCGGGCATATAGCGCAGGTCATCGTCGGCCAGCAGGCACCAGGGGGCAGTGGCCAGGCGCATGGCTTCGTTGCGGTTGCGGCTCAGACCACGGTTGCGGCATACGTGCACCCGCAGGTCCGGGCGCACGGCGAGCGCAGGGGGAACGGCAGACTCGTGCCCCTCGGGCAACTGCCAGCTCACCAACCACTCCACGCCCGGCACGCGCGGAGGATCCATCTCCTGTACACGGCTCATGCCCTCCTTCCCATAGGTGCATACCAACACCTGAAGCCTCACAGCCTCTCCCATGACTCCAAGAATCTGTCGGCCACCACCGAGGCCGAGTTGTGCCTGCTCACGAAAGCCCTGCCCTGCCCCGCCAGGCGTCGCATGCGCTCCGGGTCGGTGACCAGCGCCTCCAAGGCTCCCACGGTCTGCTCCATGTCGGGGGTGACGTTCACCACAGGACACCCTTCGTCTCCTATAAAGCGCAGGTACTCAGGCTCGGCTCCGCCAACTACCACCTTGCCCATAGCCATAGCCTCCAGAGCCGCCGTGGCGGGGGTATAGGAATATAGTTGGTCCAGGAGCACGTGCGTCCCCCGCAACTCACGCAGCCAGTCGCGCCATGGCAAATCGCGTGCCACGCGCACACGGCATAGGTCCGGATGCCTGCGCTCCACCTCTCGTGCAGCTTCCAGCAGCCGGTCTGTGCCCTTGAACACCTCACACTCGCTCTTTATGCCCACCAGCAGCGTAACCCTGCCGTCGGGCGGTATGACGAAGGGAATCTCCTCCACCCGCTCCATGTCCACAGGTATTCCGGTATAGGTGAGCCTCTCCCCGAGATATGGGGCAGCGGCCACGTGGTACTCGTACAGGGCGGCCATGGCCGCCTCGCACATATCGTACACCATACGGCAGTGATCCCCCATCACCCCGTTGAGCCAGCGGCGCTCTATGCCCGGCACGGCCCTTGCGTAGGGACTCTTCTCCTCCCCTATGCGGAACTCGGAGTAGCGGAACAGGCCGTCCTCCACGCACCCCTTCACCGTCACCGGGTCACTCCCGGCCAGCGACAGGCACACGTGTCCGTTGCGCGAGGCAAGTTCCTTGAGGAAATAGCGTATCTTGCCCGGCCTAAGCTCCAAGAAATTGGGGTTAATTAGCTGCACCACGTCGAAGCCCCTCAAAGTGGGCCACAACCTGAAGAGCCTGCCCAGATAGGAGAAGGCTCCGCGAAGCCCGGGGGTTCGCCGCAGGTCTATGTCACGCTCCGTGTCCATGCACCGGCTCCCGGCGCTCATCACCACGGCCTGATGGCCGCGCCGCCGCAGCTCGGCGGCAAGCGTGGCATGGAAATTGGAATAATCGCCCGCAAACAATATTTTCATGGCTGCGAAGTTAAGCAATTTCACCGGATTTCACTAATTTTGTCCCCGGAATATGAACGAGTCCCTGACCATAGTCATCCCCGTACTCGACCGCGAGGCCACGCTGCCCCGCGTGCTTCGGAGCGTGCTTGCTCAGACCTGGCGCCCGCTGAACGTGGTACTTGTGGACAACGGCTCCTCGCTGCCTCTGATGCAGGAGTGGGCAGAGCGCAACGCCTCTGCGGCCCTGCACGTGAGAGTTGCCCGGGAGCATGTCCCCGGAGCCTCGGCAGCAAGACAGAGGGGTCTGGAGCTTACGGACACGCGCCGCGTCATGTTCTTCGACTCGGACGACGAGCTGCTTCCCCTCACGGCCCAAGCCTATATGGAAGCCTTCAGGGCCGACCCATCCTTGCAGATAGCCCTCACCTCATGTTCCGTGGCCTTCCCGCAGGGAGGCGCTCGCCTCATACGCCCCAGAGGAGGAGACCCGCTCGCCACCCATTTTCACCACTGCACGCTGCGCACCCAGGCCTGGGCCGCCGACACCGACCTCGTGCGCCGCGCCGGAGGCTGGGACCCAGCCATGCGCATCTGGGACGACTGGGAGCTGGGACTGCGACTGCTGCTGCTCTCCCCCTCCATCAGGAAGCTTCCCCTCACCGGATGCGTCATACACCCCACCCCCGGCTCCGTGACAGGTGAGGCGTACCACCAGCGCGAGCCCCTGTACGAGACCCCGCTGCTCGCCGCAGAGAAAGCCTTGCTGCAAGCAGGCACCTCCCATGCAGCAAGGGTCGCGGCCATGACCGACTACCGACGCGTCTTACTGGCCGCATTGTTCGCCCGCGAGGGCAGGCAGGACCTGGCACACGCCTGGCGGCTCAAAGCTCTTGAACGCACCCCCTCGCCGCGCCGCCGTGCCATGCTCAATGCCGCTTACGCCTACATAAGACGGGGAGGAAGGGGTTTCGACCGTCTGATAAACCTGCTATACTGAACAATACGGTGGCTCCCATAAACACGAGCGCCGCCGGGGAGGTGGACTGCCCCGCAAACGGCCAAAAGAGGAGCAGCCCCCCGCTGACCACCGCGTCAGCAGCCAGCAGCCAACGGCACACGCGCCGAGCGCGCGGCCACCACAGCAGGGCTGGGACAGCCAGCCACAATGGGTTGAGCCACACCGTCATGAGATTTGGCCACACACCTTCGTGGTCCGAAAAGAAGGCAAGGCCGCACACCAGCGTCCCGGCCAGTCCCTGAATCCCTGTCCACAGGGCCGTGACAACCCGGCTGCGCCAGCCGAGAAGGAGCATGAGCAAGCCTGCGGACAGCGCCAGCAGGGCCACGAACATCGGGGAGAGAAGGAACGGCGTAGGTCCGCTCCGGCGGTCACCCTCCCCCTCGTACAGCACCCGCTGCGGCATCTGCCCGAAATACACTCGGTCCAGCTCCAGAGGTATGAACGAGGCTCCGCGCGCGTCCACCGGCTTGTCCAGGCTGCTTCCCAGCACCAGGTCTATGCCTAACTGGTACCACGGATACCCCTCGTTGTAGCGTTCCAACAGCTGCCTGCGTGTAAGGCCCCGCTCCCCGGCGACGCGGGGTGCGAGCCTACCCCCCGTAACATTCTTCAGATGTGCGAGAGGCTTTGTGGCGCAATTCTGCGTGAAATACTTGTACCGATAGGTCTCACGGCCCGGCTCCGTGTCGGCAGCGAGCAAGGACAACATCCGGCGCGCCTCCTCTTGCGTCAAAGGGAGCACTCTCTCCGTCACACGGCTGCCGCGCTCCCGGTACCCGGCCAGGAACAGCTCAGTGGGCTGCGCCCCGGCCATGTAGTCCGTCTCTCCCTTCACGAAGCGCCATACGAAGCCCGGTGAGCGGAAATCGAAAAGACCGTAGTTGAAGACCACGTCCAACTCACGTCCATCCAGGCGACCGCTCACCCTCACTCCCTCGTGGCCGTACAGCTCAAACACCTCCGGCCCCGGTTCGCAGGTCACGAACCCCACGGTCAGAGAATCCGGGAGAATCCGCGCCCCCATGCAGGCCACCTGCACGCACAGCATGGCCGCCAGCGCTGTCAGCCATCTCATCATGGACACTCCGTTACGCTCACCAGCGCCCCGGTGGCGGGATTGAACACTGCCATGGAGGGCTTGCGACGGTCGGTGAACAGCTTGGGGTCAAGCCCGAAGACACACCCTAACTGCGCGAAATCCAGCTGGTTGGAACAAACCTGTTCCCCCATCCACTCCAGGCTCACGGAGGCGGTGCCTGGCAGGGCGTAGGCCACGGCGTTCCTTGGCATGGCCTTAGGTTCCCCCTTGAGATCCAGAGGCATCTGCGGGGCCTGCACCAAGCTCAGGCTCAGGCGGGCGGGCTCCCCGCTCCAGTCCTCGGCGTCACAGAATCCCTCGGTGTCCGAAAGGCGGAAAAGCACCGTCTCCTCCCCTTGCGCCGAGGCGCTGTCGGGCAGGAAGGTGAAGCGGCGCGTTTGCGTGAAAGTATGCTCATAGCCGTTGAAAGCGCGCATCAGCGCCTCCTCCTGGCGCTCCAAGGAGGATAGCATAAGCTCCAGCTGCCGCCCGTCGGCAGGCATCGTCTCGGCGGTGCCCCTGCTCAGGCTCAGGCGGCTGTCGCGTATCTCCATTATGGCCTGCGCCAGCAACTGGGCGCGCTTGGCCGATGAAAGGCTCGACATATAGTCCGCGTCCACGTAGCGCAGGTACTCGTCCATGTCCGGAGCCTCCCCCCCGCCGTCGGCCGGGAGCGTCGGGAGCGCCGGCTCCTCCGCCTCTGTGTTCACGGCCAGCAGCATGCCGCTTTGGGCCACGCACAGGCTCGCCAGCGCCCCCGGCTTCATCTGCATCAGGTATTTCTGCGGGCCGGCAACGCCCCTTACGGCCATCTCCACCCCCGTGAGCTCCACCCGGGAGGAGGCTTCGGGCACAGCAGCCTCGGCGCCAAGGTAGCGCCGCGCGTAGTCCCTGTACGGACCCGGCACACGCGTAGTGACACGGCATGTGGCGTCCACCACAAGCTCCGTCAGGGGCAGCGAATACACCACCCCATACTCATTGCTCTTCTCCCCGGTAAGCATCCGGGTCTGCTGCCCGCTGGCAACCCCGGCGCACAGCGCCGCCAGCCCCCACAGGGCCATGTTCCTCAATATCCTGCTGATAAGCACATAGAAATCAGTCATACGGGCACTCCCCGCAGGAAGCCCCCTCGTTCCGCCCGCAAAGATAACAATTTTTCGCTCCCCTGCCAAGCCCCCGCCGGGCGGAGCCGTTTGACAAGTCCGGCTTTTCTGGCAAGCGGTGGCACCCGGGGCGCGCACCGCGAGGAATTTTTGCGGTTTCCGAAACTTTTTAGTAAATTTGTGGGTTGATTCATAAATGTCCGCGCCGACGCGCGGCAAGACACACCGCATATTATGGAAACGCTCAAAGTGAAAATCATAAACCGGAGCCCCAACCCGCTGCCTGCCTGCGGCACCCCGCAGGCGGCCGGCATGGACGTGCGTGCCTGGCTCCCCGACGGACCCGTGACCCTGCCCCCCGGCGGCCGCGCCCTCATAGGCACCGGCCTGTACATGGAGCTGCCCCCCGGCTACGAGTGCCAGGTGCGACCGCGCTCCGGCCTGGCGCTGCGCCACGGTCTCACGGTGCTCAACACTCCCGGCACCGTGGACGCCGACTACCGTGGAGAGATAGGGGTGATACTCATAAACCTCGGCCATGAGCCCTTCACCGTGACCTCCGGCGAGAGAGTGGCGCAACTCGTGGTGAAGGAGTACGTGCCCGTGCTATGGCACGCCGTGGAGGAACTTGACGGCTCCGAGCGCGGCGACTCCGGGTTTGGCCACACGGGCACACGCTGACACACACCGCACACGTCATGAGAAGATACGGAATATTGCTCCCTCTGCTTCTGACCTTGGCAACCCTGGGCGCCTTGGCCTCGTCCTCCTCGCCGCGCAAGGCACGCCTGTTCCTGCTCCAAGGCATGCAGCGCGAGGTGCAGGGAGACCTGCCCGGCGCATACACCCTGTACCGCCACGCCTTGGCATCCGACCCCGCCGACAGGCTCGCCCGCTACAAGGCCGGCATGCTCGAGACCCTGAGGGGTGACTCCGCCTCTGTGGCGCAGGGACTCGCCGACATGAGGGAATACGTGGAGGCATACCCCGCCGACTACTACGAGGCGCTCACTTACGCCAACCTGCGCGCACGCGCCGGGGACCATGCCGAGGCATGGCGCGTGACACGGCGTCTGCACACCCTATATCCCCGGAACACTGAGCTGCTCAACACCTTGGCAGAGCTGGCCATGTACCTCCAGATGCCGGACACCGCCCTGGAATACCTGAGCCAGGAGGAACGCGTCGAAGGCACGAGCACATACCTCACAACCTGCAAGATGATGGCCCACCTGAGCCGGGGAGACACAGCGGGCACCCTGCGCGAGGCGGACGAGGCACTGCGCAGGAACCCCGCCGACCCCGACTATTACATACTCAAGGGGGGTGCCCTGGACAATTTCGACCGAAGGGACTCCGCCCTCCGATACTACGAACTGGCTGACTCCCTGTTCCCCGGCAGGTGGAACGTGAAACGCGCCCTGGCCATGCACTATGCGGAGGCCGGCGACTCGGCCGCCATGCAGCAGGCCATGCAGCAGGCCATGCTCGCCGAGGACGCCGACCTGGAGGAGAAGATCGAGATGTTCACCTCATACGTGGCGCCCATGCTCATGGAAGACAAGGGCACCGACACCGCAGACCACCTTATGGAGGCCCTCGAGGAACAATATCCCTACGAGCCGCAGATGCGCTACATACAGGCGCAGTACACGGCCGCCAAAGGCGACCTCTCCAAGGCCGCCGACCAGATAACCATAGCCGTGGACATGGACCCCGCCTCTGCCGACTACCGCCTGCTGCAGGTGCAGTACCTCACCGGGGCAGCCCGATACGCCGAGGCCGTCAAGGCTTACGAGGAGGCACCCGCCGACCAGGCGCGCTCCATACCGCTCATGCCCCTCGTGGCCGCCTCAGCATACCAGGGAGCGGGGATGTATACTCAGGCGCTCGCCGCCGTGGACACCCTGCTGCACGACATCACCGGCTCCGACACCCCGGACTCCCTCTCACTGCCCGAGCTCTCCCTGCGCCTCAACGACAAGGGACTAACCCTCTTCGGCGACGCTATGGCCGAGAAGGGCAACATACTTTTCCTTATGGACCGCCCCGGCCAAGCCGTGTCCGCATACGACAAGGCGCTCCAGATAGACCCGGACGACCCCATGCTGCTCAACAACTGCGCCTTCTTCATGGCCAAGGCCGGACTCGACCTGCCACGTGCGGCAGAGATGAGCCTCAAGTCCGTGACGGCGGAACCCGACAACCCCGTCTATCTCGACACCTACGCCTACATCCTCTTCCGCCGCCACAACTACGGCGACGCGCTAACATACATGGAGAAGGCTCTGTCCCTGGCCGACGCACAGCCCTCGCCTGAGCCATCCGCCGAGTACTACGAGCACTACGGCGACATACTCTCCCGCCTCGGACAGACCGCCAAGGCCGTGGAGATGTGGGAAAAGGCGCTGTCCCTCGACCCGGCGCGCGAGATTCTCAAACAGAAAATAAAGACCAAGGCATACATAGATGAATAGGAACACCCCCGCATACCTCCTCCTCGCCGCGCTCCTGGCGCTCCTGACATGCGCCTGCTCCTCCGGGCGACACACGTCTCGGAATCCCGTCCCCGGCATGAGCCGTGAGCTGGCCGCCGCAGGCGCGCGCGTGGAGAGCCTCGGCAACGACGCCTCGGAGTCCTTCGCGGCTGCCGTGGCACGCACATACGCCCCTTGGAGCAGCATGACCCTAAAAGGGAAAGTCAGGCTCGAGGGAGTGCCGGTGCCCCTGAACGTGAAGATATACATGGAGCACGCCAGCTCACTCATACTCTCCCTGAGCGCCCCCCTGCTCGGCGAGATGGGGCGCGTGGAGATGTCCGCCGACTCCGTGCTGCTCGTCAACAAACGCGCAAAGACCTGGTGCCGCGAGCCCCTCGCCCCCGCATTGGGCCGCTTTGGAGCCTCATTGGCAGATATACAGGACCTGCTGCTGGGACGTGTCTTCATGCTCGGATACGGCACACTCTCCCTGCAAAACGCCGCACAGATAGAGGTGAGCGAGGGAGCCTCCGACACACGCATACTCACGCCGCGCGTCCAGCACCCCGACGCGCAGTACGGTTTCACCCTCTACCCTGACGGGCAGATGATGATGGCGGCGGCCTTCACCCCCGACGAGAAATACCTGGCCACAGCCGACTACACCCACCGAGACAACGGAGGCACCGACATGGACCTGTCCCTCAAAGCCGGCACGAAGAACCTCAGCCTGTCTCTCTACCTGGAAAAGCCCGACACCTCGCCTGACATACCCCTCGAGCCCCTCGCCATAAACCCGAAATGGACTCGCGTCACCCTGTCGCGCTGGATAAAGTCCCTGCAATGACACACCTGCAATGACACACCTGCAATGACACACCTGCAATGACACATCCCCGCAAACCACGTCCGCTGCCACTCCTGCTGGCATGCCTGCTCTTGTGCCTCGGAGCCGAGACACAGGCCTTGGCCGCCGCCAGGAAGAAAACATCCAAGCCCAAACGTGAGACATCCGCCACTCTCAAACGCCGAGAACAGGACGTGAACCGCGAGATAAAGCTCACGCAGAACCAGATAGAGGAGAATGAGGCTGCCGTACGCGAAAACCTCTCGATACTCACAGGCCTGGAACATGACATCAACCTCCAGAAGCGCAAGGTGCAGGACCTGCGTGACCGGCAGAGCCGGATACAGGGCGACATGGAGGCTTGCCGACGCGACATGGAGGCTTGCCGCGACAACCTCGCCTCCCTCAGGGCAAGGTACGTGGCCTCCGTAAAGAAGATGAGGCTCGCACGCAAGAAGGCAAGCCCCCTCGCATACATATTCGCCTCGAAGAGCTTCTACCAAGCCTGGAGACGCATGAGATACCTGCGCAAGTTCAACGACTGGCGCGGCCGCCGCGAACAAGAGATAAAAGGGGAGATAGCGCGCCTCAGCACGCTCGCCGACCGGCTCGCCGTCGGCGAGAGGCAGCTCCAGGCCAACCTGGCGCAGCAGCGCCAGGCACAGCAGGTCCTCGCCGACAAGCACGCCGCACAGGACGTGGCGGTCAAGAACCTACGCGCACACGGTCAGGCGCTGCGGACCCACCTGGCAGCCAAGCAGGCCGAGGCCAACGCCCTCTCGGCCAAGGTCACGGCTCTCATCGCTGCCGAGCAAGAGGAGGCACGCCTGGCAGAACAACGGCGCAAGCAAGCCGAGACTCAGGCAAAGGCAAAGGCGGAAGCCGAGGCCCAGGCACGCAGAAAAGCCGAGGCAAAAGCAAAGGCCGAAGCGGAAGCAAAGGCCAAGGCCGAGGCCGAGAGAAAGGCCGCACAGGAAAAGGAAAAACAGAAGCACAAAGAGAGGCAGACAAAGAAGAAGGACAAGGACAAGGACAAACCCGCCCCCGCCAAGGACCAGCCTTCGCAGCCAGCCCCGACCACACAGACCGGTTCCAAGACATACGCCGAGGCCCGCGGACGCAAGCCCAGGGGAGAGGCTGCGGCATCAGGGACTCCAGCCACATCCACACACACCTCCGCTGCCGCCACAGGCTTCGCCGCCGCAAAGGGCTCGTTGCCACGGCCCGTCAGCGGACAGTTCAGCATCGTGAGCCGGTTCGGCCCGCACCCTCTGCCCGACCTCCCCGACGTGATGTTCGACAACCCGGGCATCGATGCCGTGGTATCACCCGGAGCATCGGCCCTCGCCGTCTGGCCCGGCACCGTCACCGGTGTCTACGTGCTGCCCGGATTCTCCACCGTGGTCATAGTCTCCCACGGCGAATACTACACCGTCTACGGCAACATAGGCACCCCCGCAGTGAGCAAGGGACAGACGGTAAAACAGGGGCAGGCTCTGGGCAAACTCGTGGCCGACCCCGACGAGGGCGGACGCACCACCATACATTTCGAGATATACAAGAACCGCGACAAACTCAACCCCGAGGCATGGATACGCTGACACCCACTTTCGAGTTCGAGCCCTACACCCCCGCCTTCGCGCGCGACTGGGACGCCTTCACGGCCTCCTCACGCAACGGCACCTTCCTGCTGGAGCGCCACTACATGGACTATCACGCCGACCGCTTCCGCGACGCTTCGCTCATAGCCCTGCGCCGAGGCAAGCCCGCCGCCCTGCTTCCTGCATGCCTCACGCCCGACGGCACGCTCTCCTCACATGCCGGGCTCACCTACGGCGGATGGGTACTGCCGCCCGCACACCTCGACGGAGCCGCCTTGCTCACACTCTTCGCCGACTGGACACGCTGGTGCCGACAGGCCGGATACCGCGCCATAGACTACAAGCCCGTGCCCTACATCTACCACTCTTGCCCCAGCCAGGAAGACCTATACGCCCTCTGGAGGCTTGGCTTCACCCCCGCCAGCGTACTCCTCTCCTCGACCATAGACCTCTCGTCACCCTGGAAATTCGACATGAGCAAACGCCAGCAGCTGCGCAAGGCACGAGCATGCGACATCTCTATAGCCGAGAGCCGGGACTGGGACACTTTTTGGCACATACTCGGCAAATGTCTGGCCGACAGACACGGAGCCGCGCCAGTCCACTCATTGGACGAGATACAGACCCTCGCCGCGAGTTTCCCGGAAAACATACGCCTCTTCCTCCTCTCCGACCCCCAAGGCCCGCAGGCCGGCGTATGCATATACGACACAGGGGTGGTGGCTCACTCGCAGTATGCAGCCACAACCCCCGAGGCTCGGAAGCGCCACTATCTCACTGCCCTTTACCACCACCTGCTCACCGAGATCTTCCCCTCACGCCGATATTTCGATTTCGGCACCTCCAACGAACAGGCGGGCCGCGTGCTCAACGCCGGGCTGCTGGGACAGAAACACTCGATGGGAGCCACCGGGGTCGCATACACACGGTACACCCTCAACCTGAACTGAACCCATGAGCCGACCCGCCACGCGCAGCACTCTCTCACGAAGGGTTCTCAAGCTCATGAGCCTCTTCTCCGGCATACAGGGCCTCTCAATCCTCTGCTCCGTGGTGAAGATGAAGCTCGTCACCCTATGGCTCGGGGCCACAGGCGTCGGCCTCTTCGGCATCTACCAGAGCGTGGTTGACACCGTGGCCACCGTCACCGACATGGGACTGCGCCAGAGCGCCGTAAGAGACGTGGCCAACTCCGCTACATCCCCCTCCCTGCTGGCACGGGTCGCCGCCGTGGTGAGACGTTGGAGCATCCTCTCGGCCCTGCTCGGGGCCGTGGCCATGGCCGCACTCGCCCTCCCCGCAGGTATATGGTTCTTCGGCTCCCCTTCGGGGTGCTGGGGCTTCCTGCTCCTGTCGACAGCCATGTTCCTGAACGCCCTGACAGGCGGCGAGCAGGCACTGCTCCAAGGCTCCGGCAAGCTCAAGGCCCTGGCTTCCGCCAACCTCTGGGGCACTCTCGCCGGGCTGGCCATGTCCATACCCCTGTTCCGCTGGTGCGGCAACACGGGCGTGGTCCTCAGCATCGTGGCATACGCCCTGGCAATGGCCGTCGCCATGCACGCAGCACGCCTGCGCGCGCCCCGTCCGTCACCCGCCCTCGGACTCAGGCAGATATGGGAACAGGGCAAGGGCTTCGCCCGCCTCGGCCTCTGCATGGCTCTGGCCACCTTCATCACCTCGCTGGCCCACACCATTTTCATCGGTCTGCTCAACTCCCTCACCTCCACGGCACAGGTAGGGCTCGTGCAGGCCGGCGACACGCTCGTGGTGCGCTACATAGGTCTGATATTCGTGGCCATAGGCATGGAGTTCTACCCCAGAGTGGCCGCCAACAGCCACCGCACCGGGCGCCTCCGCGTCTTCGTAAACCACGAAATCACGCTGCTGCTCCTGGTACTCACGCCTCTGCTCATCCTCTTCATCCTGCTGCGCCGCCCTGTGGTGACCCTCCTCTACAGCCAAGATTTCCTCCCCATAGTTCCCTTCATCTCCTGGGCTGCCCTCAGCAGCATACCAAAGGCCCTGAGCTGGTGCCTGGCCTACTGCATAGTGGCAAAAGGGGACGGCCGCGCCTACATCCTCACCGAAGGGCTTGACGCGCTGGTGAGCGTACCCCTGTGCCTGTACGCCTTCACCCATTGGGGCCTTCCCGGCCTGGGCGTGGCCTACATAGTCTGGTACCTCGTCTACCTGTTGCTGGTCGCCGCCGTGTGCTCCCGTCGCTACGGCCTGCTCCCCTCGCGCCGCGCCGCCCTGTCCACGCTCGCCTCCTTCTCGGCGGCCACGCTCTTCCTGCTGGCCATGGACCACGCTCCCCTCTGGGTCACGCTCCCCCTGGGCGCCGCCATCATCATCCCCTGCCTGCACGCCCTGCGGCGTCTCCTCACCCGGTGACCATATTGACCTTCTCAACGCCCATATAGATACATAGCTTCGTAATGTCTACACCTCCCCGCCCCCTTTGTCCGACCCGTCCGACCCGTCCGACACATCCGATAGGGCCGACCCAGAAACTCGCGGAGCGAATCCACAATCCCCAATCCCACGATATGCGAGAGGAGGGGAAAGCCCCTCTCGTCTTCGTGGGGTGCGCAGCATGGCGGCAACTACCGCAGCGCGGTTGCATAAGCCCCCACGCTTCCCGGCCTGTCCACCCCCCTTAAAAATACAACGCCCCCGGCCGTCAAGGCCGAAGGCGTTTTCTCTTCGCTGCATCCGGGGTCTGTTAGCCCTCGGAGATTGCGCCGCTGGGGCAAACCTCAGCGCAGCTGCCGCAGGAGATGCAGGTGTCCGGGTCGATGTGATAGATCTCGCCCTCGGAGATTGCCTCTACCGGGCAAACGGGCTGGCATGTGCCGCAAGCCACACAGTTGTCACCAATTACGTAAGCCATAATAATTTGAAAAGTTAAGATGTGATATATTCGTTTTGTGCTGCAAAGTTAGGCACCTTCCGCCTAACCGCCAAACGAAAGCCGGGGAATCCGCCCAAATTTGGAATGAGTCTAAATAATACGCCCCCGGACCCGCAGGCTTCATTCATAACCCAGCGCGCCAGACTTGGCATCCTCCGGACCTGTGATGTCTATGTTCCGGTCCACCTTCTTGCCATACCCGAAAGTGTAGGTGAGGCGCAGGCTCACGTTGAAGCCCTTGGACAAGCCCTCACGCCGATACTCATACACCTGCGTATGCACCTTGCGCCAACTCTCGCGATGAGGATTGAATATGTTGGCCACCCCCAGATCCACATAGATGTCTCCGTTGCCGTAGGTGAGGTCAAGCCCGTAGTCAGCCCCATGCCAACTGCAGGTCATGCCCCCGTCGGCCAGATATTTCTCCGCCCCTCCGTACCAGGCCCCTAACCTGAAATTTCCGAGGTTGAGACCCGCGCTTCCCCTCATCCTGAACCAGAACAGGTCCGTGGCGTACTCCCCTCTCGTCTTGCTGTACTGGAACACGGGCTGGAGGTGGAAATCCAGCCTGTTGCCGAACAGGTTCCCTCCCAGTATGAGGTCAAGTCCGTAAGAGTCACGGGGCCTGGCGTTGGCGTAGGTCCTGAGAACGCCTCCCATCTGGGGGGGAGCCGCCTTGTAGATGGTCATGAACTCGTTGTCATGCCGGTCATAATGCAAGATGGCGGTGGCACGCAACCATCGCAGCGGCAACCACATCACATGCATACCGGTAAGCCAGGTATGTGCGTTTCCCAGATCCGGGTTAGAGCTTATCCAATTCAGCTCGTCCTGGCGTATCGTCACATCGCCGGACTGCCCTGCCGAGGGGGCATGGTTGAAATAAGCCACGTAGGCCATCATGTTCACCTTCGTGCCGGGGGCATACATCAGGTTCAGCTCCGCCTTGGGCGAGACGCGGGTATGGCTCTCATGGCCGTGCACGCGCCAGTAGTCAAGCGTCAGGCCCGGGTCGCAGTTCACGAAAAACTTGTCGTTGATACCCCAGCGGAACGACAGGTTCGCACGGCTGCCTCCGCGCCACTGGCGTTGCTCCATGTCGGCCGAGCCGGTGTAGCGCGTGGTGTACCAGTCCATCGACGTCTGGAGCTGCAGCCACACCGCCATCCGGGGCCTGAGCTGGTATGAGCCCCCCAGCGAGGCCCCGAGCGAGTTGACGTCCTCGCGTGTGCCGTTGGCTATGTCCCCGCTCTCACCCATGCACGAGAGCGAGGAGCGGTTGTTGTGCGAGTGGGAGTAGTTCCACGCGCCCACCACCGACATCTTCGCGTTCCACCAGGCATAATTGCCCGAAAGCGAAGGCGAGAGGGAGCGCGAATTGTCGGAACCCTCGTAACGGTCTCCCACGAACAGGGACGGAGACCAGGAGTCAGAGCTCTCCGACCCGCTGCCGGGATTGCGGTTCCACTTCAGTCCCGCGCTGTGGGTTATCCTCACGTTGTCAGTCAGATAACGGGCGTTGAGCGCAACGTCCACATTCTCACTGCGGCTCCAGGCATGTCCGCGCATCGAGCGCGTGATGGCATCATGCAGCGCACCGTCGTACCATACGCCCTGGTAACTCTCCTCCCCCGTGTATGAATCGCTGTGGTCACGGCTGTAGTCCCCCCCGACCAGAACGCCATAAGTCATCTTCTTGTACACGAGCTTCGAGGAAAGGCTGTAGCGCCCCTCGTTGGGGAACGTCTGCATGGCGTTGGCCTTTGTCACCCCGCCCACCTCGTACTCGGTCATAACGAAATTAAGCACTGCCTCGGCACCCTTGTACACGGGGTCCGTGGGGTGGTCAATGTACTCCACCCTGTACGTCTGCTTGGGCCAGAAGGTCTCCAGGTCTATGTCCGTGGCCTCCACCCCGTTAATGTATATGGGCACACCCTTGCCTCGCAAGGTCGTTATCACACCGTTGTTCACGATAACCGTGGGAATGTTCATACGCTCCACCAAAGTGGCCGGCGAGGTCGCCAGGTTTTTCTCATGCCGTGTAGGCACGAATACAGCCTTGTTGCCCTCTATCCACGCCCTTTCGCCGGTCACCACCACCTCCTCAAGCTCGTGGGACACGGCCACCGAATCGGTATTCTCCACGGCGGCGAAGGCAAAGGCCGGCAACCCGGCAGCGAGCAATGTAAAGATATGTCTCATAGGCAGATTTCCAAAGAAGATTAGATTTTACTAAAAATTAACTGCGGTAAAAGTAGACATTTAATTTGGAACGGCAAAAACCGCACGTCTTTTTTTTGTAACTTTGCAACAAAATACACGATTGACATGGACTCACCCCTGTTCTCCATCATAACCATCACATTCAACGCCGCCGACACACTGCCGGCCACCCTGCGCTCGGTCGACTCGCAGACATGCACCGACTACGAGCACCTCGTCATAGACGGGGCGAGCCGTGACCATACCGTGGAACTGGCCCTCGGGCGCCGGGACATACCTGCCAATCCTCGCCGAAAAGTGTTCTCGGAGCCTGACAAGGGTCTCTACGACGCCATGAACAAGGGTTTAGCCAAGGCCCGGGGCCGATATCTGATATTCCTCAACGCCGGCGACGCTTTCTCCACCCCCGACACACTGGCTCTCTACGCGGCAGCTGCCTCGGAACAGACCGACGTCATCTACGCCGACACGCGTCTCGTGGACGCAGACCGCCGCGTGCTGGGTCCCCGCCACCTCTCCGTGCCGGAGCGCCTCACCTTCCGCAGCTTCGCCCGGGGCATGCTCGTCTGCCACCAGGCCTTCTGCATGCGACGCAGCATAGCGCCTGCCTACGACCTCGCCTACCGCTTCTCGGCCGACTACGAGTGGTGCCTGCGCTGCCTGAAGGCCACCTCTCCTGACCGTTGCGCCAACCTGCACGCCACAGCCATCGACTACCTCACGGACGGCCTCACAGACCGCAACCGCAAGGCATCCCTCAAGGAGCGTTACCGCATCATGTGCCTCTATTACGGCACCCTCCCCACAATGCTGCGCCACCTCGGCTTCGCCTGCCGCGCCCTGGCCCGGCACCTCTTCCCCCCTCGCCCCTGAACCGCCCCGATCCTGGGTAAACGGGCGGGTGGGT
>URZM01000003.1 GCA_900552315.1 uncultured Bacteroidales bacterium
ACATCGACATCGACTCCCTGGGGCTGAGATTCTCCGGAATAGACATAAACACGGCCAACTCCTCGCTCAAAGGAGACGCGTACATATCTTACGCGCTCATGGAGATGAATCCGGAGGCTCCCGTGTCTGTCAACGCCGCCGGGTCGCTCGGTTGGGCTGACATATATTCCTTCATGCCATCGCTGAAGCCTGTGCTGTCAAAGGTTCCGAACCGGGACCCTATAATGTTCTCAGCCGACGTCTCCGGCACCCTCTCCGCCATAGACATAAAATCATTCGACGTGGACATACGCCGCTTCCTGTCGCTCAAGGCCAATGGTTCGGTCACCGACCCCACCGACATGAAACGCATGACGGCCTCGGTGGACCTCGACGGCTCGCTCCAGGACGCAGGCGTGGTCAACCGCATGTTCGGCAAGGAACTTGCGGCCATGGGCGTCAAGATACCCCGCTTCAGCATCAAAGGACATGTGGGCGCGGCGCAGCAGCGCTATACTGCCGACATAAGCATGAAATCCTCGGCCGGCGATGCCTCGCTTGACGGATTCCTGGCGCTGGACGCGGAACGGTATGACGTGGACATGAGCCTCAACGGCCTTGACCTCAGCGCCATCATGCCATCGCTTGGCGTAGGACGCCTCACCGGCTCGGTGAAAGCCAAGGGAGCAGGATTCAACCCCACAGCCAAAGGCGCGGACACATCGGTGGACGCTGACATGCGCACTCTGGTGTACGGCGGCAATGACCTGGCGCCCCTCACCCTTGTCGCCAAGCTGTCCGACGGCAGCTTCGACGTGGACCTGCACGGCTCCAACCCCCGCCTGGACCTCTCTATGCTGGCCAACGGGACCCTGCGCGGGAATGTCCTTGACATAGACGCTACCGCAGACATACGCCATGCCGACCTACAGGCCCTCGGATTCATGGACGTGCCGTGCCGGGGAGCCGCAAGATTCGACCTGAACGGCTCGGTGAACCTCGACACATATTTCTGCGACCTGGACGCCGGGCTCCACGACCTGGACTGGACCTACGATACCGGCGTCTACGTGATTCCCGACGCCTTCGACGCCCGGTTCGTGAGCGACGCGGCCTCCACCTTCCTCGGCATATACGGCGACGGCGTAAACCTGGACTTTGACGCGCAAGCTCCCCTCAAACGCCTCATGGCGAACCTTCCCCCCGTGCTTGACATGATGATGCGACAGGTGGATGACAGGAATCTGGACATGACCCTCATCTCCGACAAGCTGCCGGAGTTCACGCTGGACATGGACATGTCCGGCTCCGGTCTCGCGTCCCGCCTCATCGGCGACACAGGCTACAAGTTCGACCACCTGAGCCTCACGCTGGCAAATGATTCCCTGATCTCAGGGGACATGAACCTTACGGGGGCCGGCAACGCGTCGCTGACGCTGGACACGGTGACCCTGGGCCTGAGCCAGCGCGGCCGCATGCTCGACTACAAGCTGCATGTGGGCAACACACCCACCAACCTGCCGGAGCTCGCGGCAGTGGACATAACCGGCTACGCCGGGTCCAACCGCGCGTCAGCCTACCTGCGTCAGCGCGACAACACAGGCAAGGAGGGCTACAGGCTGGGCCTCACCGCCGCCTTCATGGATTCCGTGGTGAATCTGCACCTCACCCCCCTGGACGCCGTCATAGCATACAAGCCCTGGTCCATAAGCGACGACAACTATGTGCAGTTAGGACCCGGCTCCCGTGTTCAGGCAGACCTGACCGCCTCCAGCGGCTCCTCCAGCGTGCGTCTCTCCACTCCGCAGCGCGCCGACTCCCTCCAGGCGCTCCAGGTGCAAATCAAGAACCTGCACATCGAGGATTTCCTCCAGATGAACGTTATGGCGCCACCCGTGAGCGGTGCCCTGAACTCCGACCTCACACTCGTGTATCGCGGCAAAGCCATCACCGGAGCCGGCACACTCGGAGTCAAGGACCTGGCCTACGACAGGCAGCGTATCGGCGACCTGGATTTCGACATCAAGGCCGGCATGGGGTTCTCCGGCAACTCCGGAGGAAAAATAGGCATGCTCATAAACGGCAAGGAGGTGGCCATACTGCGCGGATACATGATCACAGACTCCGTGGCGGCCTCCAAGCGTGCCGACGGCACGCCCACCGCCTTCGAGCTTGAGCTGAAAGGGTTCCCTCTCTCCATCGCCAACGCTTTCCTGCCGCAGGACTACATGCAGCTGACCGGGGGGCTGTACGGGAAAATGAAGATGACCGGAGAGTTCACCGCACCGGTGCTGAACGGCTCCCTTACATGCGACTCCGTAGGGGTACGCGTACCTGTGGCCTCGAGCACCGTATATTTCGAGAAAGACAACCCTATACTTGTAGAAAACAATATCCTGAGGTTCGACAAGTTCAAGCTCTACGGCTTGAACCGCAAAGCCGTCACGCTCGACGGCAGCGTGGACGCGCGTGTCATCTCCGACATGGCTGTCGACCTCACCATGTCCGGGCAAGGCATAGCCCTCGTCGACAACAAGCGGCGCTCCGACGAGATATACGGCAAGCTGTTCGTGGACCTTGACGCCTCGGCAAAAGGGCGCCTGAGCCGCCTTGACATAAACGCGGCCCTATCCGTGCTGCCCTCCACAGACATTTATTACACCTACGCCACAGCCGCCACGGCCATCCAGCAGGGCAACACCACCGATGTGGTGAGGTTCGTGCAGTTCTCCGACTCCACCCTCGTGGCCAAAGCCGACTCCACGGCCAAGTCCGCACCCATGAACATGAGCATAAACGCATCCCTCAACATAGTGAACGGCGCGAAGGCCACCGTGAACCTCTCGGGCAACGGCACCGACAAGGTGACGCTGACCCCATACGGCAACCTCTCATACGTGCAGAACTACATGGGCGACATGAGGCTCAACGGCTCCCTGTTCCTGGGCAAAGGGTTCGCAAGGTACAGCGTGCCTATGATAGGCGAAAAGACTTTCGACTTCGACGAGGGCTCATACGTGAACTGGAGCGGAGACATCATGAATCCAGCGCTGCACATCTACGCCACGGACCGCGTGAAGGCAAACGTGCAGCAAGAGGGCATGAACTCCCGCCTGATATACTTTGACGTGGGGCTCTCGGTGCTCGGCACCCTCTCCGCGCCCAAGGTGGCCTTCGACCTCTCCACGGACGATGACATGACCGTGCAGAACGAGCTGCTGTCCATGTCTGCCGACCAGCGCTCGGCCTCGGCCATACACCTGCTCCTGTACAACACTTACACCGGCCCCGGCGTAAAGGCTGACGCGAACCTCTCCAATCCGCTCTACTCCTTCCTCGAGGGGCAGCTCAACTCCTGGGCGGCCAAAAACATACGCGGCGTGGACATTTCCTTCGGCATAGACCAGTACAAGCAGACCGTCGACGGACAGAAGGACAACACCACGAGCTATTCCTACCAGGTGAGCAAGAGCCTGTTCGACAACCGGTTCAAGATCATAGTGGGCGGCAACTACTCCACCGACGCGCAGGCCGACGAGAATTTCGCCCAGAACCTCATCTCGGACATCTCATTCGAATACAGCCTGAAGCAGACGGCCAACGCCAACATGTACCTGAGACTGTTCCGCCACACAGGATTCGAAAGCATACTGGAAGGCGAGGTCACTGAGACCGGCATAGGCTTCGTGATGCGGCGAAAGCTCTCCAACCTGCGTTCCCTGTTCCGCTTCGGCAAAAAACGCCACAAGAGGCAAGATCCGGACTCTGTGCCTGCTAATGACTCCGTTCCGGCCGACGCCCTCGTGCCCCTCTCCAAAGACTCTATCATCAACGAAGAAGCACCCGCAAAAAAATGAGACATACCGGCCTGAACATGATACTCGCGGCACTGGCACTGGCCTTCCTGGCCTGCGCCTGCTCCACCACACGCCGTATCCCGGACGGCGAGGTGCTGTACACCGGCGTGAAGAAATTCCGGGTGGAGACCCGCGACCCGGAGCAGAAACTGCCCTCCGACATGGTGAGCCAAGTGAAAGAGGCCGGAAACGTGCCTCCCAACAACCCCATGCCCTTCATGAGCCCCTACGTGCGCACGCCATTCCCCATAGGGCTGTGGGTCTACAACAACATGAGCGACTCTGCCGGAGGGCTAAAAGGCTGGATTTACCGTAAGCTGGCCAAGGACCCGGTGCTCGTATCCACCGTCAAGCCCGCCCTTCGGGCCAAGATGATGGAGAGCATACTCGACAACAACGGCTATTTCGGCTCTTCCGCATCCTACACCCTGGTGCCGGACAAGAAGAATCCGAAGAAGGCACGTGTAAACTACGAGGTGGAGGTGGGCGAGCCTTATCTCATAGACTCGCTCATATATTTCCGCACCGGCGACCGCTCCATATTCCACTACATAGACTCCCTGGCGCTCCGCGACCCCTACCTCAAGACCGGACACCGCTTCTCCACCGACTCCCTGGCCGTGGCACGCACACGCATCACCAACTCGCTGCGCAACCGTGGTTTCTACTATTTCAGGCCCGAATACATCGAATTTCTCGCCGACAGCACCATAACGCGCCACCGAATAGCACTGAAACTGTCCCTGGCCGAGCAGACGCCGAACATCGCGCTGCGCCAATGGAGAATGGGCGACGTCACGGTCCATGTCCTGCGCAACTCCAAGCGCAACCCCGGCACGCCCGACACCATATCCGACCCCAAGGCCACGGTCATAGTCATGCGCCCGGCTCGCCTCAAGGACTCGCTCATACCTTCATGCATCACGTTCCGCAAAGGGAGGCTCTTCTCTGTCCGCAACATGGACCGCACACAGACGCGCCTGAGCAGGCTCGGCATATTCTCCTCCATAGACATGCAGGTGTCCCCCGCCGACACTTCACTTGCCGACAACCGTCTGAACGTGGACATCGAGTGTCGATTCGACAAGCCCATGGAGGCCGGAGTCGAGGTCAACGCCACATCAAAGTCAAACAGTTACATAGGTCCCGGACTGGAGCTATCTCTCACCAACCGCAACATATTCGGCGGTGCCGAGCAGCTCGCGATCCGACTCAACGCGTCATACGAATGGCAGACCGGCCACGGACGCTCCTCGGTGTTCAACAGTTACGAATTCGGCCTCAACGCCTCACTCTCGTTCCCCCGCCTCCTCGCGCCCCGGTTCGTGCCACGCACCCAGCGTGAGCTCAACTGGACACGCATCACCCTCAACGCGGACCTGCTCAACCGGCCGCACTATTTCAAGATGGCACAGTTCGGGGCAGGCATATCATACGAGTGGAGGGCCACACGCCACACGCTGCACCAGCTCACCCCCTGCAAGATAACATACACCAAACTCATGCACACCACACATGAGTTCGACTCCATAATGGCCACAAACCCCGCCATAGCCGAGAGCTTCAAGAGCCAATACATACCCATGCTCTCATACACGTACACTCTCGACAAGTTCTTGGAGCGGGAGAGAATAAACGGCATAAACTTCTCAGCCACATTCTCCGAGGCGGGCAACGTATTCTCCGGCATCTATGCCCTCTGCGGCGTCAAGGGCGAGAAACGGCTCTTCGGCACACCCTTCTCCCAGTTCGTGAAAGGGCAGGCACAGCTCGTCTACTCACGCCGCCTGTTCAGGGGCAAGGACCAGTGGCTGGTATCCAGAGTGCTGATAGGGGCCGCCCACGCATACGGCAACTCCAACGAGGTACCCTACAGCGAACAGTTCTACATAGGGGGAGCCAACTCCATACGCGCCTTCACGGTCCGCTCCATAGGCCCCGGCTCATACCGCGCTCCCGCCGACCAGATAAACGGATATTTCGACCAGACCGGCACCTTCAAGTTCGAGCTCAACACCGAATACCGTTTCCCCATATACAAGTTCCTGCACGGAGCCGTGTTCCTGGACGCCGGCAACATCTGGCTGCTCAAGGACGACCCCAACCGACCCGGAGGCAAGCTGCAGGCCAAGACTTTCCTCAAGGACATAGCGCTCGGCACCGGCGTGGGGCTGCGCGCAGACCTCGGCATGATAGTCATTCGCGGCGACCTCGGTTACGGCCTCCACGCACCTTACCACAACAGCACCCCCCACTATTTCAACATACCTTTCAAGCACGCCTTCGCCTTCCACCTGGCCATAGGCTATCCATTCTAAGAACATGCGCGCAACACTCATCGCACTCGCCCTCCTGGCGACCCTCTGCCTGCAGGCACACAATCCCCAAGCGCCCGAGAAAGCCCCGTTCATACACGGCATGGACCTACAGGCGGCAAGGGCATATTGCGACTCCATGCCCATCCGCGACCCCGAAGGCATATACGTATGGTCCGAAAAAGGCGCCGTGGTCCTGCTGAGAGCATGCACGCATGCCGGCGACATACCCTCCGCCTACGAAATCATAAACCTGGAGTCGGCGGACATACTGCTCCCGCCAGGCCAGGTGACCGGATACATGTACCCATCCCCGACAGCCGAAGATTTCCACCTATATATCTATGGCGACATCGGCAAAGAGGGAGCCTCATCTCCAAGACACATGGCCGCCACTTACGAGCCGATGCAGCAATCATTCAAATTCAAGGGACGCAAGACAAGCGTGAGCCTCAACCCGCTCTCCCTTATCCCCCATCTCCGCTCCCTGCTCCGCATCAAGACAGAGAACCCTGCAGACGCCATACCTGACGGCCTGCGGCGCATATACCCCGCACCCATACCCACTCCCGACAACCCGGCCATTCCCTATCCACGCTATTTCTGAGACACCTCCCGCCCTACCCCGCCACTTACGAATCGACACCGCCACTTATATGAATTTGCATGAATAACGCACTGCGTGCATAGTGTCAAAGAAAAAAAGAGAGGGAATCCTTTGAGGAACCAAAAAATATTGCTAAATTTGACGCAAAAATTTTTCAGTACTGACAAACCATGTCAGTTCCACTTGAATTGATGCTGAGGATTCGCTCGAGTTTCGCCTGAAGATTCGCCAAAATCAGACAGCTCTTTCATCTAAAAACTGAAATACAACAACAAAAACATACCATATGACAAAACTTTCCTATCTTCTTTCACTAACGGCACTTGTCTCCGCACCCGTTGCATGCATGGCGCAAGACGGGGTTTACTACGGTTACTGCTCTGACGACATCAACGGCCACGGATTCGACGCGTCCGGCAAATACTATATTGCCGGGGCCTTCCGCATGACGGAATCCGACGTAGCCCAGTTCGACGGCTGCGAGATCACGGGCGTGAGCATAGGCTTCGGCAGCGGACGCAACAAGAACATCGAGATCTTCATGACAGAGGACCTCTCCAAGGAGGCCTTCTTCACGCAAGCCGGACGTGTGAGAGCCTCTTCGTGGAGCGACATTCCCATCACCGAGCCTGTCAAGATACAGAAAGACAAGCCTTTCTATATCGGATACACGTATTACGTGGACAACATGACGGCCCAGCCGATAGGTACCGACAACAACACCTCCTCCTTTACAGACGGAGCCGACTGGATGTCGGCCGCAGTCGAAGAAGAAGGCCTCGGCGCTGCATGGAAGCAGTATGGCCCGCAGGTGGGCAACATCTGCATAAGGGCCATAATCAAGGGCAACGGCATGTCGACAAGCAACTGCGTGCCTATGACACTGACCATGCCCGAGTTGGCGACTCCTGGCGAGCCCTTTGACTTTAAGCTCACATTCACCAACGCGACGATGGAGCCTGTCAGAGACATAGACATAGTCTACCAGCTCGGCACAGACCCCGAACAGGCTTTCCATTGCGAGTTCCCCACACCGGTGGGAGCCAACGAGCGTGGCGAGGCCGTGATCCGCGCGGTCACATCGCAGGACGAGCTCGAGATACCCTCATGGGCAAGGATTGACAAGGTGAACGGGCAGGTGAACGACATGGCCGCCAAAAAGATTTTCAACACCTTGGTATGCACGACCGGGCTGTTCGAGCGCAAGGTGGTGGTCGAGAAATTCACCGGCATGTATTGCGGCTACTGTCCCAGGGGCATCGTAGGCTTCGACTATATGAACGAGCACTACGCCGGCTCATTCATCGGAATAGCCGTGCAGAACTACAGTTACTCCGACGAGATGTACTGCACGGCCTACAATCCCTGGACAACGAAATTCGCAGCCGGGGGCGCTCCTTACTGCTACGTGAACCGCAACAAGAACCTCACCAACAACCCTGAAAAGGGTTCGCTCGAGAACGCCTACAACATGACACACACAATGTCCTCCAACATAGGCATAAAAGTGACTGCCGAGCCTACGTCATACTCCAACGCATACGACGCCACAGCCACCGTAAAGGTGGCGCGCGACGTGGACGACGCCGACTATTCCATAGCTTTCGTGGTCACAGAGGATTTCGTGGGGCCCTACCGTCAGGCGAACAACTACAACACCTCTCCCGGATGTCCGGAGTTCAGCGGCAAAGGGGCCTATGTCTCAATGCTTTTCAACGATGTGGCCCGCAACATATCTTCCGAATGGGAAGGCATAGCCAACAGTGTGCCGACCTCCCTCAAAGCCGGACAGGAATATCCCTTCACGGTTAAATCCCTGAGCCTGGGCGCCACCTCCAACCCTAAGAACGCCAACATCATAGCTCTGCTCATCGACAACCGCACCTCAGAGATTGTCAACGCTGACCGTCTGCACCTCGACCCCACCCGTGTCGACGAGCCGGTGTCCATAGACAGGGCCGAGGCCCTGTCCTCTTTCGCGGTCACAGGCGGGAAAGGCGTCATCTCGGTGGAAGGCGGCGAAGGCTATTGCCAGGTCTACACCGTCACCGGCCAGCTCACGGCCGTCATGGGCGCGAACGAATCTGTCCTTGTAGCGCCCGGCATCTACTTGGTCCGCACTCCCCAAAGCACACATAAAGTCATGGTCCGCTAATCCGCACGGCTGGCAAACGCCCGGCCGCTCGTTTCAGGAGGCTGCCTGATACCTCATCAGGGAGCCTCCCCAGGGCTGACATACTCGCATGAAGCCCCATTTCCCGGCTTAAGACCTATTTTCCAACTGTTTACACAATCAATCAACTCAACATTATCATCCAACATGAACATCAAATCTATTCTTTCAACTACCGCCATGGCTGCCGCGTTTATGCTCGGGAGTCTGCCCGCAGACGCCCAGGAGACATGGAAAGCGATTGGCGACGGCATGCTGCGAGACGATGTCATCACCGGCTGGTACCTGCTGGGGAGCTACTTTGAGTTCCCCGTAGAGATGCAGGAAAGCGAACAGACCCCCGGACGTTATCGCCTTGTCAACGCCTACAAGAACTGTCCCTCCATTGGCGGCCCGGAGTTTCCCGAGATGGAAAACTACATCGTGGTCGATGCCTCCGACCCCGTGCATGTGTACATAGAGCCGGGATGCGCGAGCTACTACATAGGCCAGGACCAGGCGCTGTGCATTTGGTCCATGGCCGATGACTATTACAACAACCTTTACGGCAACTGGAAGCTGGCCGACGAGGAGGGTATCTGCGGCACGCTCAAAGACGGTATCGTGACCTTCCCCAGAGGCGCGGTGCTTGGTTCGCTCATAGAGGATGGCCTGAGCTACGACCCGGCCAAGCATGACCTGGTATGGATGCAGGTGAACCGCAACGGCATGTTCCGCCTGAAGCTTCCCGGCACGCCTGACACCGACATAACCATGTCGCTGGTAGGCATGAACGATGAAGAGGACGGAGTGGTGTATGACATCACATTCGCCGACGACGTCGAATACGTGAAAATAGGAGCCTTCCCCGGCGAATACGCCGACGACATGCGCGCAAAAGTGGAGACAGACGAGGTACAGACCATACGCCTGGACAAGAGCGGCACATTCACCGTGCCGTATGACAAAGACGGGATACACACCCTTGTGGCGGTGCCTTACGCCGGCGGCCGTTCATACGAGCCGACAGCCTTCACGCGCGAATGGGATTTCTCCGAGGACGAATGGAAGAACGTGGGCACCGCCCATTACGTGGAAGCGATACTCTCGAGCAACGAACTTCGCGCCTGGGGCTTCATAATTGATGAATACGAGTATGACGTGCAGGTGGAACAGTCGGTCAAGGAGCCTTGGATCATACGTCTGGTGAACCCATACGGTCCGGCATATCCTATGGCCACCGACATCAATTACGACTCAAGCAAGAGGCACGACCTGTATTTCGACCTCACGCATTACGACTGCGTGCAGATGCTGCACAACGAGGACATAGGCATAAACCTGGGATACGGCCACATGGAGGTGCGCTCCATGTCCGACCTCTATACCAAGGACCGCCCCTATGCGGACAGGAACTTGACGCTGGAGGAATATATGGCCGACGAGTCACTCCCAAAATGCCGTTATAACGCCGAGACCAAGACCATAGACGGAGATTCCGGAGCCTTGCGCATCCTGTTCCCCGAGAAAAGAGCCGACGCCTGGTATCTCGGAAACCAGAACGGTCACGCCAAAGTGGTGCTCCCTGCCGACATAGAGATTCCCACCTCAAGTGTCGAGGCTGTCGCCGACGATGAATACGCCGACCCCGAATATTTCACCATCGACGGCATGAAGGCCGACCCCGCCAACCTTGCCAAAGGCATTTACATTGTACGCCAAGGCAAGAAAGTGACCAAGATTTTCAAGTAAGCGCAACAGCCCTACGGCCTGACAACATTTATCCAAAAACATATATCCAAATGAATCACAGAACAAGAACACTGACCCTCGCGGCGGTCGCCCTTCTCACGGCGGCCTCGGCTTCCGCATTAAAGGTCACCGGCTTCCCCGAGAGGCTTACCCCCTCCGAGAAGGCCGCGAAGCCCGGCATGCAGAAAGCGCCGCTCAACAAGGATGCGAAACTCGGCACAAAGGTCTTCGGATACACATCCATCGACTATGACCGGGTAAGGCATTTCGTGAATTACTACGAAAACAGCTACGAGCTCGAGAAACTCAACACTGTCTACGATGAGAATGTGGACCGGGTAAAGGCTCCGGACCTCTACATGATCAACGCCGGCGCATACAATCCCGGCGACGGCTATTACTACGCCTACAAGGTAGAGTATTATACCATAGGCATAACCTATGCCTCCCAATGGCTGAAGGTCAACCCTGCCGACGGTTCATGGGAGGTGGTGGCAAACCTGGAAAACTCCTTCCACAACAGCACGTACCTGTATGACCTGGCCTACAGCGTATACGACGACGAGATGTACGGACTCGTGCAGAATGATGACGGCCAGATAAAATCCAGAATCGGCATCATAGACATGTCCAACTCCGGCCTCTCGGACCTTGTGCAGCTCGACAACTACTATTTCGCCATGGCCTTCAACTACGACGGCGACCTCTACGCCATCAGGTGGGAGCTTGACAGCGACAACATCCTCAAAGGCACCAGGCTCGACGTGTTCGACAGGGATTTCAAGGTCGTGAAGTCCATGCCGATACTCGTGGACGGCAAAGCCTTCCTGTCCTATTTCCAGCACGGCCTCGATTTCGACTACACTACCGGCGACCTCATCTGGGGAGCCGTGAACGCTGACGGCGAACAATACATAGTGCGTATCGACCCCGAGACCGGCGCCACCACCAACTACGGCCATGCCGGCTACAACGAGATAATGGGAGGCTTCTATGTGCCATACACCACGGCTGCACACCGCGAAGCCCCGGCAAAAGCGAGCGACCTCGGCTTCACCATCGACGCCAACGGCGCCAACAACGTGACACTGAGCTGGACAAACCCGACCACCACATGGAACCGCCAGCCGCTCAGCAATCTCAGCTCTGTGCGCATTTACCGCGACACCCACACCGGAGCCCCGGTAGGCACCCTCTCGGCCACAGGTAAGGAAGGCGCGAAGATGACGTTCACCGACCAAGGAGCCTCCACAGGCGTGCATAAGTACTACATCATCCCTGTCAACGACAAAGGCGAGGGAGTAGAGGCGTCCGTGGAAGCATACGTGGGCCACGACGTGCCTGGCAAAGTCAACGGACTCTCCGTATCGGCCACAAACGGCGGCAAAAGCGTCAAGATCTCTTGGCAGGAACCGACCACAGGAGCCAGCGACGGATGGTTTGACAAGAACCTGACATACGACATAGACCGTCTGCCGGACAATGTAAGGGTAGCCACCGGCATCGCCGCACTCACATACACCGACGAGGACATACCCGAGTCAAAGTTCTACCGATATGTGGTCACGCCCTCCACCGCCGATGGCCGTGGCGAGCCATGCACATCCGAGGGAATACTCGCGGGAGGAAGCCTCTCGATTCCCTTCAACACAAATTTCGCCACCGGCACCGAGGCAGAACGTTTCACCAGCTTCGACCCGTATGGCAGCCGCAACCTGTTCCAATACTCGCACAACAACAACAAGCCCGGCACCATGGCCATGAAATATGTGTACCAGACCAACAACGACGCCACTCTGAGCTCTCCCCCCATGAATCTCACGAAAGGCAAGACATATCGTGTGGACTGGGAATTCTCCTTGGGCCGCTACGGCTACTCGTTCCTTGACACATACAACCATTTCAAGATTACCGCCGGCACCGCGCCCAACGCGCAGGACATGGACAAGGTGCTCGCCGACTATCCCGAGTTCCTGAGCGTCAAGAACCATGAGGCATTCACCATCACCACATATTTCGAGTCCCCTGTGGACGGTGACTATTACGTGGGTCTCAACATCTGCACGAACAGTGCGGACAGGAAGGAAGACTGGATCTATGTCACCGGCTTCTCCATCTCCGAAAGCCCCGCAGACGACCTCCAGGCAGCGGATATCGCATGCCCGCTCGTCATATCCTCGAACAACGACAATTTCTTCGACGTAGAGGTCTACAACAACGGAGCCAACACTCAGGACAAATATCGTGTAGAGGTAGGCGTACTGCGCCTTGACGGCGTGTTCGAGCCTTTCGCCTCCACCGAAGACGTGCCCTCAGTGGCCTCTCACTCCTCCAAGACCGTGCGTGTTGTCGGCAAGACCGACAAGTACGGCACCCAGGACATCGCCGCACGCGTGGTGCTCAACGGCGACGGCAATAGCGCCAACGACATCTCCGACTATCACACGGCAAAGGTAGAGGCAGGGCCCGCATACAACTGCCATGCCGACGAACCCAGCTCCACCAGCAGCCTCACCACCATCCCTATGTACATGTATTACTCAAGCTCCGTGACCCAGACCATCTACACCGCCGAGATGCTCGGCCTGGAGAAGGACAGTTATAAGATCAGCGGCCTCGCCTGGGAGTACATAGCATCCAAGGACATCCCCAACGTGAACCTGAGAGTCATGCTCGGGACCACCGACAAGGACACTTACAACACCAACCGACCCGCATTCGAGAATCAAGGCAACCAGGTGGTGTACGAAGGCAAAGTCTCGTTCACGAAGGATGAGGGAGACAATGTCTACAAGTGGCTGCCCATCCTGTTCCCGCAGAACACTTTCGAACTGCCCAAGGACAAGAACCTCGTGGTCACCGTATTCATGAACGAGACTGCAAACAACGGCGAGTTCCCCGTTCTCTTCAAAGTGTTCAACTCGCCTAACGCAGGTCCCGACTCCTCCGACAAGCTCTCCCATACCCTGAGCGGCCGCGACAACCAGGACTTCAATCTTGACAACGTGAGCAAGATATACACCGACGTAGAGCTTCCCACGCTGCACCTCGGCGAGAACCTTGCCAGCGTAAGTGTCGGCGCTGTCGGTTCTGACGACATTGACATGAAGGCGGTCATCAGAGGCAACAACGTATCATTCTACGGGAACGTGGCGTATGCTTCCTTCTACGACATGCAAGGCCGTCTGCTCCGCGCTGCCGCCGTCACAGGCGACGCAATGCCCCTGAACCTCGCCGCCGGCGTCTATGTGCTCAAGATGCAAGACCAGGCAGGCAATGCCAAGACCATGAAATTCATCGTGCGATAACCTACACAGGAACGGGACGGCCTACGCCGGTCGTCCCGTTCACTCCCTCACCTCTCCTCCTGCTTTTCAAGTAACTATTAACCTCATAATCTTATGACAAACAATTTACTGCTCACAGCGGCCGCCTTGGCCCTGGCCGCACCTAATCTCTCAGCATTCAAGACGCTTGGAGACAGCCACCGCGACTATACCGGCATATTCCGCACGCGCGAAGCCGGCACCGACATGCGGAAAGCCAAGTCCGACAAGAGCGTCGCCAAGAAATCCACCGTATATGTCGGCACGGAAACCGGCAAAGTGGACGACTTGGGAGAGCTCACCCTTCTCGCTGAGGAAGATTTCTCGCTCCTGACCACAGGGACCGAGGCCGAGCCGGACATGGACACATTCCTGAACTATACCATGTCCGACATCGAGTACGAATATGTGTGGAACAACATGAAACCCGAGTTCGTGCACGGCGACCTCAAATGGGGATGCAACTGCGGCCACTCGGCCGGAGGCGTGCTCTGCTTCTCCTTCTCTCGCGATTTCCCTGAGGCGAACCTCGTCACTCCAATGATGGACCTTACCGCCAACAACGGCACATTCGTCCTCGAGTTCCGGGCCAAAGCCAGCAAGGACGCCGAAATAATGATGTTCTACGCCGAGGCCGCCGACACCCGCAACTGGGGTCCCACATGGGACAATTTCGATGAGCCGGGCATCATCGATACCGTATACGAGGACTGGGCTACCTATCGTATCGTCTTCCAGAAAGGAGGCCCCACATCCATCTGCAACATCTACGCCGCCGGCATGTCAGGCAAGCTATACATCGACGATGTGAAGCTCTACTCGCTCAAGCCACATGTGTCCACGCCCGAGCTCAAGCATCACACCGATTTCACACAGGAATCCTTCACCGCCAACTGGCTGCCGGTCGAGGGCGCCGAGAGCTATCTGCTCGACGTATGGTCCTACGACAACGAGGGCGACATCCTGTACACTCTTGAGAACGAGCCCGTCTCCGGCACCTCACGCAATGTGACCGAGGTGGACCAGACCGCCACATATTTCTACGACGTCAGAGCCGTGAAAGGCGACAAGACATCCCTGCGCCCGCACCCATACGAGGTGTTCGACATCGTGGCTCCCGAGATGTTGCCCGCCACAAAGGGCGACAAGGATGGCGTCTTCGTAAGCCACGTAAAGCCTCTCGAGCCTGCGCGCGGCTATAATTTCATGGTCATGGCCAAACGTGTGGCCGAGGCTGACGGCCCCTTCGTCATCACCGACGAGCAGTTCACCGGCTGGAAACACCCCGGCATCGAAGGCGACCAGCCCGTATGGACCATCGACAACCCCTACGACCAGACCTCCGGCCTCTGGTATCCCCAGGACATCAACCAGCAGGGCTGGCATGGAGAGAACTTCATGACCTACAAGGATTTCCTCTGCCTCGACCCCTATTTCTACGAAATGAGCGGCGAACAGGCTGCCTGGATCTCGCCCGAAATGGACCTCTCCAAGGACGGCGGCAAGATTTCCGTCGACCTCAAGCTCGCCGGAAAGGAATGTCAACTGTGGGACGAGAAGGGCAATCCCGCCGGAATCGTGATAGCCGACTGCCTCGTGGGCCTGTTCAACTGGAATGAGGAGCTGGCCGACTATGAGCAGGTGGAACTGGTGCGCTGCTCCGACGTGACAACCTCCTGGAAGCCCTACCATGTGGACCTCACCAAAGGCACCGACCGCTCCATCGTCGCCTTCTTCGCGGTCCACTCCCTGGACAATCTTTACATCGACGACATTCTCATCAAGCAGAACTACAAGGCCGGAGAGGCTTTCTACGATCCTTTCGCCTATCGCACATGGCTGCTCGCCGACCAAATCCGCCAAGATGGAGGAGACCCCGAGGAGTTCTCATACTCCATACCTCCCCGGGCTTTCAACCTCGACATCTACGACAAGGCCCAGGCAGCGCGCATCCATTTCGACGAGCGCAACCAGCATGACGGCCAGGCAGTGTCCGGATTCTCCGACACAAGCTATGTATGCAATTTCTACAGCGGCATCAAGATGGTCGACGACAACGGTCGTGGCAACGCCTGCTTCGTCGGAGACGTCATCAAGGTCCAGAACCCAGACTGCGAGAAAGTATACATCTACACCGCCGACGGCAAAATCCTGACCCTGGGTGACAAGGCTGAAATAGACTATCGCGCCGGAAACGGCATTTTCGTTGTCAGGATCGGCAACAAGAGCGTGAAGCTCACCCACTAATATTACACTTACATAATCACTAACTCGGCCGTAGGGAGCGGCAACCCCCTTATTCCGCTCCCTATGGTCATAAATCAAATTCCTATGCGAAAAATAACATTATTGCTGTTGTCACTCGTGTTTACAGCGATTGCCTACGCCTCGCCGGGGACCGACACCTGGGGCTATTCCAGCCAAGGCATGTCCCTCTCCGATTACAACTCCGGCACCGTGGTCGACACCCAGTCCGGAGCCGAGTACACGTACTCGCAGCTCTGGGGATGGTTCTGCTGCTACATGAAGCCCGGTGACAACGCCATCGTCACCGTTTCCAAGTCCGCCGGAAACGTACGGAGCATCTACCGCGAAGGCGGCTTGGGCGACACGTTCATCGCCGTTTACGGCTCCGACCAGCCTATCACCCTCGACAACGTGGCCAGCGCCACCCTCATCGGACAGCTCCCCGCTGCCGACAAGCTCGACATCTCCGGCGACTACCCCTACGTCGCCCTCGTGAACGACTCTCAGGCAGAGGTGTATTTCGACTCCCTCAGCTTCACCTGGGAAGAGGCCCAGGAGCCCGTTCCTCCCGTGGAGACCGTCACCGACACCTGGGGATACTCAAGCGAGAACATGTCCCTGCAGCAGCTCAACTCCGGCACCGTGGTCGACACCATGTCCGGAGCCGAGTACACTTACTCAAATCTCTGGGGTTGGTTCTGCTGCTACATGAGACCCGCCGACAACGCCTTCATCACCGTTTCAAAGTCCGCAGGTAACGTGCGCAGCATAGCCCGTGAAAGCGGCCTCGGCGACACCTTCATAGCCGTATACGGCTCCGACCAGCCTATCACCCTCGACAACGTGGCAAGCGCCACACTCATAGGGCAGCTCCCCGCCGCAGGGACTCTCGACATCTCCGGCGACTACGCATACGTCGCCCTCAAGAACGACTCCGACGGAGAGGTATATTTCGACTCCCTAAGCTTCACCTGGGAGAAGGCGCAGGTGAATCCTCCTGTCACAAGCGACATCGACCACATATCCACCGCAAACATCATGGAGCAGAATCCCTCAGGCAACTACACCGCGAGCAGCTACACCGACTACAGCGCGGTAAACCAGCCTATGGACTACACCGGCGCGACCGGAGCTGCATACCATCTGGACCAGATCATCTCCAACGGTACATGGTGGACCGTAGGATGGGATTATCCCTCACCCATCGGTTATGTCAGCACCACATCATGCGACCGCTACATCAAGAGCGTCAAATTCGACATGGACTGGACGCCGCAATCTCTTGAGTTCAAGGTCAGCGACAAGCCTATCACGGAAGAGAACAAGTACGATGCGAAATCCGTAACACTCGTCAAAGAGAACGACGCCCTGCCCGAATGGACTGCCGACGGCCTGTACAAATATTTCTATTTCGGACAGCAGGAACGCGTGCTCGACATCACTATCGAGTACACCGACGAGGCTCCCGTAATTACCGCAGCCACCCCTGAGATCAATTGCTGGGCTTCACGAATCGTCGCAGGCACCACCGTCTACGTCTCCACCCCGACAGAAAACGCGACCCTCAATGTCGACGTTTATGTCAATGGCGAAAGGCACACAGGCGAAGGCGACGACGCCACCTCAGCCGTACACAACGGCAGCAACTACTCATTCCGTCTGCCCGGCAAGACCGGAGACATAGTGAAAGTCGAGGCCTACACCTCCAAGGAAGGTTACCTTGACAGCGAGGTGGCCCGGAAAGAGTTTACCCTCGAGGAGCCCCAGGCTCTGCAGCCCGGCATAGAGGAATATCCCCAGTACGTGCTTCCCGGCCAGGAACTCACCATCTATTCCGAGACGGAGAACGCCACTATCTCATACACCTACGGTCTCATAGACTATGACGACAACTCCAACAACTGGACCAGCGAAAAGCTCTCCGGGGCCTCCCCCGTGAAGATTACCGTGCCCGCCACCGCCAAGGAGGGCCTCACATTCTTCATCGAGGCTACCGCCGACGCCGAGGGTTACGCCGAGAGCGACATGTTCTCGCTCTACACGCAGGTGAAGTCCACCACACTGAAGGCGCCCACGTTCAGCGTCGCTTCCGGAAGCGAGCTTATAGCAGGCGCCAAGGTGACCCTGACCCGTTCCGATAACGCCACGACAATCCACTACACCATCAACGGCGGCGCAGAGCAGACCTCCGCTGAATACTCCGTGGAGATAGCTGTCAATGAAGACATGACCATCGAAGCCTGGGTTTCAGGCAACGCTCCCTACGTGGACAGCGAGAAAGTGACCGCCTCTTACACCATAGAGAAACTGAACGCCAACACCGACGCCATCACGCCGATGACATTCGTCACCACTGCCGAATACAACTACGATTATGCCAAGTACACCGGCAAAGGCGAGAACACAGGATTCGGCTATTCCTACGACGGCGGCATGGCTCTCCGCGACGAGGTCCCCTGCTTCTTCCTGGACAGCTCCGACGACCAAGGCAACAAGTCCATACTCTACAACACGGACGGCAGGACCATACAGCGTGTCAAGCTGAACGCCGGCACGAGCTGGTCCGGATGCTACATCATGTTCGCCAATGAGCCTATCACCTCCGTCACCGAGGAAATGAAGGACTACGACTACATCAAGGGGCGCCTGCGCATCATCAACAACGACGAGCGCGCAGACTACGGATTCGATGAGTGGATCGACCTTTCCAAACTCGAAAGCGATTTCCAGAACTGCAAATATTTCGCGGTCTGGGGATTCGGCCAGAACAGCTACGTCTCGCGCGTGGTGATAGAGTATGAGAACGAGCCCGTAGGCATCGAGGGCGTAGAGGGACACGAGGGCGACTGCCGCATGTTCGACATCAACGGCATCGAGGTCAACCCCGACTCCAAACTCGCTCCCGGCATCTATGTACGCGTATCCGGCGGCAAGGCCAGTAAGATTGCAGTGAAATGACGACTGGTGCATCACCGGGCACATCGGCACGCGCATCAGCCGAGCCGACGCCCCTGCACCGCATGTAAACAGACTCGGGAAGCGCTGACTCCCAGCGCTTCCCGATTTAACTATAATGAGAATGAAAAAGAAATACTTATTTACACTGCTCGGCTCCCTGTCCCTGGCCTCAGCCGCACTGGCCGTGGAGCCTAAGATACTGGTGGAACCCTCCGACCAGGGCGCCGCGAAGGAGGCTCCCCTCTCGGTGGACACCAAGATTCAGATTACGGAGTACGGCATCCAGGTAGTAAACGGAACGCAGACGATGTCGGTACCGTACACCGACATAAACCGTATCAAGTTCCTCACCTCCCCCTCCTCGCTCTTCGATGTCTCCGACCGCACCGCGCCCTATGCCCTGCGCACGAACCCCGTGGCCTCGACGCTTGAGATTCTTGGCTGCGACGGCGCTCCCGTGCCGCTGGCAATAGCCTCCGCAGACGGCCACACGGCCTTCAGCACGGCTCGCTGGGCCGGAGAGTCGATAGACGTCTCCGCCCTATCCCCGGGCATTTACCTCGTCAAAGTGGACAACACAACCCTGAAATTCATAAAACAATGAAAAAGACTGCAACCATACTCACATCCCTCGCCATAACCCTCTCGGCCTTCGCACAGAACGCCGCAGAGCCTAACCGCCTGTTCGTGAACGACGGGCAAGGTTCCTACAAGGGCTTCGTAATAGAACGCGTCGCTGACATCTCCTTCGCCAAGGTGGAAGGCGAGGTGAAGGCCGACGTCAAGATCCACTCCGTGGAGGCCGACGCCCTTGAATTATCTGTCACCCGCAGCGAGGCTTGCCAGGGATTCCAGATTGGCGTGCTGCCACGCACCGTGGCAAACGCCCTCTCCACGCCCTCATCGCTCATAAACTATCTTGAAAACAACGCCGATACCGCAACCTCCTACGAAGACTTCAACCACGGCAAGATGACAGGTATCTCACTCGTAGCGGGCGGCGACTACTCCCTCATAACCGTGGGCATTGACCAGTATGGAGTCAAAGACGGGATATGCCGCGAGGATTTCACGGCACCCTCCATCCCCGTAAAAGGAGACCCACAGGTGACCGCCTCCCTGGCAGAGGCCACAACCACATCGTTCTCGGTAAAGTTCGTGCCTAACGCAGACACATCCGTCTACTACACCGTGGCCGGAGACAAAGGTTCACTTGAACGTCAGTACGAGCAGTTCGGCCCCATGATGGGACTCACAAGCATGACACAGCTCGTCATGAGCTGGGGGCTCGAGAGCACCGGCACACAGACCAAGACATGGAAGGACATGGCCCCGAACACCGATTACGAGGTTTACATCGTGGCATGCGACCGCGACGGAAATCCAGCCCAGCCCGTGATTTTCGAGACATCGACACTCTCGCTCGGCGGACACGGTGAGGCCGCTGTCGACATCACGCTCGGAGACTACAAACTCATGGACTGGGGCGACGAGAAACTCCCATCGCAGTTCCTCACATTCACCCCCAACGACCAGGCCGCATGCTATCGCTTCGGAGTATATCCCGCATCTCAATATGACGCCTCCACCGATGAAATCAAAGACAACCTCTGCTCCGAGCCCCCTATGCCGGACATGGCCAACTGGTTCTTCTACGAGACACTCACCACCGATTTCCAGATCGACCCCGGCACAGACATAGTGGCAATAGCTGCCGCCAAGAACATAGACGGCACATGGGGTAATGTGAACGAATACCGATTCACCACTCCGTCCCAGCTGCCTGCGGCGAAGCCTGCCGATATGCCGGCAACAGGCTCAACGGTCACGCCGCGTCTGAAGGCCGCCAAGATACCGTTCCACGCCATGAAAGGCCGGGTCCCCAGTCTCCAGATTCGCAAACAGACCCTGACCCACTGATTCCCTCTCCCCCCGACTGACCAGAGAAGGGCTGCGCCCGCAAACCGCCACGGTGCAGCCCTTCTATCCTACCGGGAACGACCCCAAAGCCAACGCTTATTATTAACCACTTGAAAGGCAATACACCATAACACCCCGCTTGCAAATGAAAAAATCCATACTTACAATCTCTACGCTTCTCCTCTCGGCCTCGCTCTTCGCGCAATCCATGGAAAGCCGCGTGCTGACAGATCCCGTGGACAAGGCCCCTACGCCGTCCGCGACAGACGCCGTCCAGACATGGAAAGACCTGGGCGAAGGCATCTTCTCAGACTTCGTGCTCAGCAATCTGTTCGTAGGTTATTTCAATGACCCCGTCACGGTCAAAGTGCAGGAAAGCGAACAGAACCCCGGAATGTACCGCGTGGTGAATCCGTGGGTCAACACAAACGAGAACATCCCTTTTGACGACGACCTGAACTACCTGGTCATAGACGCCCGTGACCCGGAGTTCGTCAAGGTGCCCGCGCAGCGCGCCCCAGTGAACGACGCCGTCGACGGCGAGACTTGGTTCTGCTCTTATTCACATTACTTTGAGGATATATACGGATGGGACAATGCCGAGGCGAACTACGGAATGACCAAGGAAAGCTACAAGGAGCGCAACGCCGACAAGACCCCGGTCCTCAAAGACGGCGTGATAAAATTTCCCCTCAACTGCATGGCACTGATGTATCCATACGGCTCAGGAAACGAGGTCGCCCCCGGGACATGGACATACACCAACATGGAATATGACGGATATCTCGTGCTGCCCGGCGCCGAGCTGGACGATGATTGGGAATCCTTGGGAACCGGGAAATTCCTGGAAGGCTTTCTGGAGACACTCTTCGATGACTCTTATGTTCCAGTGGAGCGAGACATCGAAATCATGCAGAACAAAAACGTCCCCGGGGTCTACAAGCTCGTCAAAGCCTTCGGATTCAGCTCACCGACAGGACGCGACATGATAATAGACGCCCGCCAGCCCGACTTTGTGCGCGTGGAGGAGCAGAACACCGGTGTCAACTCCACCAACGGATGGATCTACATCCTGAGCGTATCCACCAACGGACCTTTCACCAATTACGACGAGATGGTGGCATACAATCCCGATTATGCCGCACGAAACATCACCCTCGACGAACAGGGAATACATTTCCCCAAGAACTCAATCCTGCTGTATTTCCCCACATCCGGCGATTTCTCGGTTTATACGAACCCTCACGCCACTGACAGCCATTTCCTGTTCCCCGGCCTCCTGGGAGTGAAAGGTGTGGATGGTGACGATTATGACGCTCCCGCCGAATATTTCAATTTCCAGGGAATACGCGTGTCCCGGCCCAGGCCCGGAGAGCCGGTAATCGTGCGCAAAGGCTCCAAGACCTATAAAACCGCAAACCCATAAACTCCTTACGAAAAATCATCATGAAGAAAAAATATCTATACGCCCTGACCGCGGCCATGGCCCTCTCGGCAGGGGCCCAAAGCTACAAGCTGGTTATCCACACCAAAAGCGGAGAGATTCTGACCATGCCTACCGAAGAAATAGAAAAGATGGTATTCGAAGAGGCAAACACACCCCCTGAGCCCGGAGGACAACTCTCCGCCCCCAAGGTCTCATATGAGAAAGTGTCCGACAACTCTGTGAAAGTGTACTGGGAGGATGTCCCGGGGGCAGACGGCTATTTCTGGCGATTCGACACCGCCACCACCAGCATCACCGACGACACCTCCTACACCCTGCGGAATCTGAGCGAAGGACCCCACTCCTTCACGGTCCAGGCTCTCGCTCCTAAAGGCAGCGTATATACAGACTCCGAACCCACCACCATCACGTTCAACGTCTCCACGGTAAACGACGGCTCAATGCGGTTCTTCATAGAGAATTTCACGCACTGCTCGGCTCGCATCTCCTTCTCGCCCGGCAATGCCCCCGCCTACAAGGTGGCGGTCATCCCTGCCTCATCCGCCACCTCGGACGGAGCCATCATAAGCCTTATGGAATCTCTGCATGAGAACCAGGTCCACTCCATCTCGGCAAAATGCGAGAAAGTGTTTGAGGGCCTGTCTCCCGATACGGAATACGTAGTGGCCGCAATTCCCTCCGACCGGCCGGCATCGGTCTTCAGCCGCAGATTCACCACCGAGCCCTCACCTGTGACCGGAGCCACTATGAGCATATTTCCTCCCGGAGTGAACAAAGCCGCCGGATTCGTAGATGTCGATAAAGTCGGCGCCACCGATTACGGCCCTGACGGCGAACTCTGCTGGGCATGCGTAGCCGCTGGCATGACTCAATGGTGGCTCGACGACTACAAGGCGTCAACAGGGACTGACTACCCGTTGAAATACCCCTTCCCTGCCCAGAGCAAATACTATTCCACGTCCGTCATGGATGTCATCTCACAGGCATATACACATCAGGCCGGCGACGTCCACGGCACATTGCACTGGCTGTTCAGTGGCGTCGAACATCCCGAATCATATATCATGAACAACCAGCCTTTGTTCAATCTCGACTATGAACACGTCAAAGGTGGTTTCCTTGGCATGACCGACAACGAGTTTGACACGTACTGCGAAGAGACATCCGCCACCGGCCTCTTGTCAGGCAAGACAGCTGACGAGGCCAAAGCGCTCTTCTCCGACAAGATGATCGGATGGCTGCGCCACGGTCCCGTGTACGTCTGTATTTCCGGCAACCACGCGCTCTGCGCATGGGGTGCCGACTACACCGTCCAGCCCGACGGCAGCAAACTCGTGACCAAGCTCTATATCGCCGAGAACGACCTTGTGAACGCAAACATCAAGAATGCCCTCCAGGACGCTCCGGTCTATTACACCTCCTACAGCGACAGGACCAATTACCCATACATCACCCTGCCGACCATCTGGGACGGCGGTTCTGAAAAGACCGGTTCATTAGGCGTCTTCTGCTCCATCCGCTCCTGGGAGAGCGTAAACGGCAAGTGACCCACAGGCAACCCCTGGCTCATCCCCGATTCCGGAGACAGACCCTGATGTCACAAAGCATAAATGACGGAATAACTGTAGGGACATGCCTTCGGCATGTTTTACTGGCAATCAACGAAATGCCGGGACATACCAAAGGCATGTCCCGGCACTTGGCCGAGGTCTGCGAGGCCCTCGCTCTTGCCTCGGATACGGATTACCCTCCTTATCCAAAACGCCACAATCATTTGCTGCAGATTCGCCACGGCACTCTCCCGGGCACATTCGTGCCATCGCCACCGAAGGCATTTCTAACACGCAAAGACGGCGCGACACAAGCCCATAATAGGGCTGAGGCCACGGGCCATGACAGGGCAGCACATATACGCCCCTGTATCCAGAAGCAACCGGTGTATCAAGGATCATCTTGGATTTTAATGCACTTCTTCGGCCGTCAATTCCCGGAATGTCCGAGAAACACAAAATGTTTCACCCTGATTTTGTCCGAGAAACACAAAATTCAGAGCATCGACCAACTACAGAAGGCCCGCCATATATACCGGAAGATAAATCAGTTCGCCATCGTGGCGAAGGTCTTTTGTATAGAGCATGTAACATTCACGGATGCGCCGGGAATATTTCTTCCGGAACTCATCTATCGACTTATGAGTCTTATATCCGGAGGATTTTACCTCAATAGGACATATTTTATCTTTGCTGCCTATCAGGAAATCTATCTCGTATCTTTTGACCCGCCCTTCCTCTGAGCTTTCCTTGAAAGTATAATAGTACAGTTTGTGACCGGCGGCACGCAGCAGTTGAGCCACCACATTCTCATAAAGGTATCCCAGATCCACAGGCAACTTGTCGGTCAGCAGCTTCGCGTAGATGGTGTTGTCGGTATAGGCGCCATCCATAAATGCGAGTGATACGAACAGACCAGTGTCGGCCAGATACATCTTGAAATAGTCATAGCCGGCATGCAAGGCGAGTCCTGCATTAGGGTCGTTGGCATGAAATGCGAAATTCACTGTGCGTGAGTCACCCATATCCCTGAACACCTCTCCCAGGCGTGAAAGCTTGGCATTCTTTATCACTTTTCCCACCGTGTATCGCAGCGTATTGCGCGAAAGCTCTGCAGGGATTGACTGGAAAATGGTGGCGGCTCGTCCCTTGTCATCAATGCGGCGGAAATCGTCCAGGTATAAATTGAGTATGTCGCGCTTCACACTGTCTATGGCCTGGAAATTAGCATTTTCCAAATATGTGTTTACAGCCTGGGGCATGCCTCCCACCAGCATATACAGCCTGAAAAGCTTCATCATATCCCGGTTCACGGCATCGCCGAGCGGCTTGAGACGCTCGTATGAATATCTGATGAGGTCAAAAGTAGCGGCCTTGCCTATGGCCCACAAAAATTCTTCGAAATCAAGCGGATACATCTCCAGACGGCGTTCCTCACTGGGGATGAGTATGTCCTTGATGTTTTTCTTGATAGAGATGAGCGAACCTGTCTCTATATAATGAAACCGACCGTCCTGCACCAGATATTTGATGGCCTGACGCGCCTTTGGACAAAACTGCACCTCATCGAGAATCACCACCGATTTGCCGGGGATAAGCTGCACGCCGGTAAGCGATTGCAATGACAGAAAGAAATATTGCAAGTCCGACATGTCGTCGAACAGATTCACCACGGTCCTTGGGGCGTTGACAAAATCAATCATGACGAAACTCGCATATTCCCTACGGGCAAACTCTTGCACGATAGTGGATTTACCTATGCGTCGCGCACCTTCTATAAGTAAGGCGGTATTTCCCGCCGAGTTCTCCTTCCAGTCGAGTATCTTGTCGTATATCTTACGTTTGAATATAGTGGTGGCCATAACTAACTGATTTACGGTGCAAAGTTAGTGATTTGTCCGAGAAAAACAAAATGTTTCACCCGGATTTTGTCCGAGAAACACAAAATGTTTTACCCGGATTTTGTCCGGGAAACGCAAAATTCACGGGCACACGCTTACTCAGCCTACCCCCGTGTATGTCATGCCGCCGATGCAACTCAATGCGTCACCTTTATCTTGAAGGACCAGGTCATGCCCTCGGTCTCCACCATGAGGATATAGACCCCGGCGGCCAGATTACTGATATCCATCTGGGTGCTAATGCCTGACTATGCTGGAACTGTAAGTCCATATTGTTGGCCTCCTCTATCAGTATGAGACCTTTCTCCTCCCTCCATATCCATGGGCGTAGACAGCAAATCAGTTTATTCCACAATCTCTGAATCCGCAAATTCATGCGCTCATGATTCATGAATCACAAGCTCTTTTCCCTGTTTCGCGGCCTTATTCCGGTTTTCACGGGTCAGTTTCTGGTACACCGAGGGCGTGATGCCCGTGATTTTCTTGAACACCGTGGTGAACGTGGCGCTCGACCTGAACCCCACGCTCTCCCCTATGCCGTTCATGGAGTATTGCCCGAAACCCTCCCTGTCCGCCAGACGCTCACACGCGAGATTGATCCTGTACTCATTCACTGCACATCATACAGTTTCCTGTAACTGTCCCCCAGACGCCGCTTCTGCCTGTAGAAATAAAACAGCAGGAACAAAGCCAAGGCAGCAGCCCCCCAACACGCTCCACAACACCACCCTCTGGCGGCTCACAAGCATCGCGCTCCGGGCCTTCTCATCATTCAGCTCCGCTATCTCCCGCTCCGTCTACTCCATCTCATACAGGAACTGCTGGTTCTTGGCCATGTCGAACTGCCGCTGGTTATAGATGCGGTCCTTAAGCTCCAGATAGCGGTCCTTAAGCTCCGACGCCTTGGCATGGTTCCCCTGGCTGTCATACAACGAATACAGCATCTTCAACGATTCCGTATACTGGTACAGGATTCCGTTGGCCTGCGCCACATCCTTGCAGCGGGACAGATAATACATGGCCGAATCCTGATTATAAATACACCCTATCTCACCGTAAGCCGAACACTCATAGCGCGCCGGAAGCCCCTTCCCGGACGACAGACGGGCAAGCTCCTTGAACTTCGCCACCGACTCCCCGTACCGCCCCTCATGCCTCGACAAGAGAGCCGGTATATAGCTGTCCATGTACACGCTCTCGTCCGTCTCCACATGGGCTTCCCCCTGCGACTCTTCAAAATAACGCCGGGCGCCCCCCCACATCGCCCAGACTGATGCACACGCCTACAAGGTTCTGAAGCAACTTATAGGCTGTCTCGCTGTCCTTGACACGGCACGCCTCCTCAAGCCCGGACAGATACAGGCTTTTACCCTTCTCGAAATCCTGGAACATATTGTACACGTTCCCCATGTTCTTGTACAGCACGGCGAGATATGGATGCCCATTGGCAGCCTCGCTCAATTTCAATGCCGTGACATAATACCTCAAGGCATACGAATAGTTTCCCTTCCCGTAATGGATGTCGCCCGCGCTCAGGTTGGCCTTCACACGGTTTCTCAATTCATCGCCATCCGAGCCCTCGCTCGGGCGCGAAGCCACCACCATATACAGCACCATGGCCTCCTCATCTCGGCCCTCTTCGATGAACGAGTCTGCCGTCCCTATCACATAATCCGAGGTCCCCCCGGAACTCTTAATTCATCATACTTGCCCGGAGCGCAATATACGGTAAACACGGTCAACAGCGCTAAAAAAAGCTCAGGAATCTTGGAGTCATGGTTTGGTCTCAATTTGATGCTGCAAAAATAAATAAAAACGAAAAACGACCGAACCTACAACACCCGACCAATTTTTAACACCCCCCTCACCCTTCCTGCAGACTCTACCCCTCCTCATGTTTCCGACCCAGGCAAAAATGATGACAGGGTGTCGCATACCATGGACCGAGAGACGTCAACAGGCACACGCGTCAGACATATTCGCCTGGCAATAAATGCGTCACACGGTGCTATTAAGACTCGTCCCTGCAATGTGTCGGGGTTTGCGACACCCTTCCCAATATCGATTCCGACGCCAATGACTGGCAGCTCGGACACACCTCAAAAACCACGCTTGAGGCGCTGTCACTCCATCGCGCTCACCTCAAACTCAAGGCGCTTGCCCGCCGGCGAGATCCAAGTGCCGCTATAGCCATAGCTATGAACGCCCATGCTCGAACCCATCCACAGCGTGCCTACGAACTTGCCCGTCTGCTGGCCCTTTACCTTCTCCACGAGCACCGTACCCTCCTCGTCAAACATCGCACCCTTGCCGCTGAGCGTGATCTTAGACTTTGGGCCCTTGCTCGCATAATAATACCAGCCCCCCACCTGACCCGTATCATCATTGACGTCCAGCTTCATCTTCACCTTGTACTTTCCAACCGTGCCTTCCATCAGAGGAGTCGTCCAACCATACGCGCACAGGCCACTCAGCAAAATCGTCATTACCATGACGGACATAGAAACTAATCTCTTCATATCTCAAAATATTATTCAGCGACAAATTTACTGAAAAAAAACATCACGCACCCCATTGACTCCGAATTTGAACAAAAAAGAACAAACCAGTGTCAGCCCCACCGCGTCAAACACAGTCAGCCAGCCACGCCGCCCGGCAGGGCACTCCCTCATATCGTCTTCAGGGGCACATTGCCTTCATGCCAACCTCACTGCTCGCCGACCATAGTGTAAATGCGTGCGGACATTGCGATCAGACCCCCTTCCCGGCCTATGCCTCTACTTGACGGCTCGGCCACCTGCACCCAAACTGAATATTCCTGCCCTTGAGCGCAAGGTCCACATACAAAAACGCTGAGAAAAACAGCGTGACTCGACCATATCCCGCGTAAAGAAGACACACAGAAGACCGCCTGCCCTCACAGGGCAAGCGGTCTTCCATATGCGTAGGTCTCTGTATTACTCTGCCTTTGCCTCCTCTGCTGCGGGAGCGGCGGCCTCGGCTGCGGGAGCAGCCTTCTTCGAGCGTGAGCGACGCGTGCGGGTCGTCTTCTTCTCCTCCTTGGATTTCAGCATCGCCTCGTTGAAATCCACCAGCTCGATAAAGCACATCTCCGCGTTGTCTCCCAGACGGTGGCCAGTCTTCAGGATGCGCGTGTAGCCCCCCGGACGGTCGGCTATCTTGTCAGCTATCACGCCGAACAGCTCCTTGATAGCCTCCTTGTTCTGAAGGTGGGAGAATACCAGACGGCGATTGGCCATATCATCCTTCTTGGCCCGGTTGATGAGAGGCTCGGCGTAGATACGGAGTGCCTTTGCCTTGGCCAAGGTGGTGTTGATTCTCTTGTGCATGATCAGCGATATGGTCATGTTAGAGAGAAGCGCGTCGCGGTGAGCCTTCTTTCTGCCGAGATGGTTGAATTTTTTATTGTGTCTCATCGTTATACTTCGTTAATCTTTATCTAATTTGTATTTTGAAATGTCCATACCGAAAGACAGGTTGAGACCCGCGAGCAGGTCGTCAAGCTCGGTGAGACTCTTCTTGCCGAAATTCCGGAATTTCAGCAAGTCAGTCTTGTTGAAGCCGACGAGATCGCCGAGAGTCTCCACCTCGGCGCTCTTGAGGCAGTTGAGGGCACGGACAGAGAGGTCCATGTCCGAGAGCTTCGTCTTCAGAAGCTGGCGCATGTGGAGCACCTCCTCGTCAAACTCCTCGCCGCCCTCTTCCTGAGGCGTCTCAAGCGTGATTTTCTCATCCGAGAAAAGCATGAAATGATAAATCAGGATTTTCGATGCCTCCTTCAAGGCGCCTTCCGGTGAAATAGAGCCATCAGTGGTGACTTCGATGGTCAGCTTCTCATAGTCCGTCTTCTGCTCCACTCGATAGTTCTCCACCGCATATTTGACGTTGACTATCGGGGTGTAGATAGAGTCTATGGCTATGACATTGAGCTCTGAGGTGCCGATCATCTCGCGGTTCTCATCGGCGGGAACCCAGCCGCGACCCCTGTTGACCGTGAACTCCATGGTGAAACCCTGCTCGGGATCCAGATGGCAGATCACAAGATCCGGGTTCAGCACCTCGAAGCCTGTTAAAACCTTACCCAAGTCTCCGGCCTTGAACACATCTTGTCCCGACACGGTGACCGTGACAGTCTCCGTCTCAGTGTCTTCCACCACCTGTTTGAAGCGCACCTTCTTGAGATTCAAGATTATGTTGGTCACATCCTCCTTGACTCCGGGGATGGTGCCCAACTCATGCGCGACACCGTCTATACGGATAGAGCAGATGGCAAAACCGCCGAGCGAGGAAAGCAATATCCTGCGCAAAGCGTTGCCTACCGTCTGACCGTAGCCCGGCTCCAGGGGTTTGAACTCAAACTTCCCGAAGGAGTCGGTGGCTTCCAACATGATTACTTTGTCGGGTTTCTGAAATGCTAAAATAGCCATGGGTCTCTATTTAATTATTATTTAGAATACAACTCAACAATCAACTGCTCCTTGATGGTCTCGGGGATATCCTCTCGCTGAGGCATGTGGAGGAACTTGCCGCCCTTGATGCTCTCCTCCCACTCTATCCAAGGATACTTGCTGTGGTTGAAGCCGCTCAGGCTGTCGGCAATCACCTCCAGGGACTTGCTCTTCTCGCGCACGGCGACTACATCGCCGGCCTTGACCTGGTACGAAGGGATATTGACCACCTTGCCGTTGACCGTGATATGCTTGTGAAGCACCACCTGACGCGCGGCGGGACGGCTGGGGGCTATGCCCAGACGGTACACCACGTTGTCCAGACGGCTCTCCAGAAGCTGCAGAAGCACCTCGCCGGTGATGCCTTTTGTGCGCGCTGCCTTGTCGAACATGTTGCGGAACTGACGCTCCAGCACTCCGTATGTATATTTGGCTTTCTGCTTCTCGCGCAGCTGCATGCCATACTCCGATGTCTTGCGACGACGGTTCTGGCCATGCTGTCCTGGGGGATAGTTCTTCTTTGCCAGAACTTTATCCTCACCAAAAATTGCCTCGCCGAACTTGCGGGCTATCTTAGTCTTAGGGCCTGTATATCTTGCCATTGCTAAAGTTTGCTTTTAATTAAAGTCTTTCGCCGCTCCTTAGCGCAGCCGCGACCTCCGAGAGAAAGTGCTGAGTGGAGGTCTATTCGCATTCAGAGCGACATGGGTTGAGTGTTTTAGGATTGTTGTGTCAGGAAGCCTCCGGCCCGGAGAGCCTGGCCGGCCTGAACCGGACCCGGCTGTCATACGGCATGCCTTCGCTCGGCACGCCGCCCCGACAGGCCAAGGCGCCTGATGGAAGATTGCTGTCCCGCTCCGTGCAGATATTACACTCTTCTTCTCTTGGGAGGACGGCAACCGTTGTGGGGCAGCGGGGTCACGTCTATGATCTCCACCACCTCGATGCCTGCGCCGTGGATGGTGCGGATAGCGGACTCGCGGCCATTGCCGGGACCTTTGACATAGGCCTTCACTTTACGGAGACCCAGGTCGTATGCGACCTTGGCGCAATCCTGCGCCGCCATCTGGGCTGCATAGGGGGTGTTCTTCTTGGATCCGCGGAAACCCATCTTGCCTGCGGATGACCAAGAAATCACCTGACCCTCGCCGTTTGTCAAGCATACGATGATGTTGTTGAAAGAGGAGTGAACGTGAAGCTGACCCATTGCGTCGACCTTGACATTTCTCTTCTTCGCTGCGACTGTCTTCTTTGCCATACTTTAATTTTATTTAGTAGCTTTCTTCTTGTTAGCGACTGTTTTCTTACGGCCCTTGCGTGTGCGGGCATTGTTCTTGGTGCTCTGTCCGCGGACCGGGAGGCCGATGCGGTGACGGATGCCGCGATAGCAGCCAATATCCATGAGGCGCTTGATGTTGAGCTGGATCTCGCTGCGGAGGTCGCCCTCCACCTTGTACTCCGCCTGGATCACCTCACGCACGGCGGCTGCCTGTGCGTCCGTCCAGTCCTGAACTTTGATGTCGCGGTCAACACCGGCCTTCGCCAGGATGGTGTTGGCTGCGCTGCGGCCTATGCCGTAGATGTAAGTCAAGGCGATCTCGCCTCTCTTGTTTTGCGGCAAATCAACGCCGACAATTCTTACTGCCATATACTTAGCTTGTTTTAATTTGCAAAGTTAATAAAATTTTTGAAGTTATCAGCGCGGTTGTTCCGTGGATGTCCCTGATTCTCCGGCAGGGCTGTAGCTTGCCGACTCGCGTTTTAACGCCTGACGGCGCCCTCATGCCCCTTTCCGGCTCGAAACCGGACACGCCGGACACTGCTGATGCGCTCTAAGTCCTTCTTTTACATCCAAATGTCAATATTCGCCATCTAAGGCAGGATTAGCTCTTTTTAAGGCAAATTAATACACCGGGATGAGCAGAACCATTAGCCCTGACGCTGCTTGTACTTGGGATTCTTCTTGTTGATGACATAAAGTCTTCCCTTACGGCGTACGATCTTGCTGTCGGGAGTGCGCTTCTTGACTGAGGCTCTTACTTTCATTGTTGTTGCTGGGATATTTAGATTGATTATTTGTACCGGAACGAGATACGGCCTTTGCTGAGGTCGTACGGTGACATCTCGACCCGCACCTTGTCGCCGGGCAGGATCTTGATGTAGTGCATGCGCATTTTTCCTGAAATATGGGCCGTGATCTCATGGCCGTTCTCCAGTTCGACCTTGAACATCGCGTTGGAGAGCGCTTCCAGTATCACGCCGTCTATCTCTATTGCAGCCTGTTTTGCCATATATCTGTTTTAACTTGTTTTTGAATCACTGAAGCCGCCCGCCAAGGGATTCTCCTGCTGCGGACACATCCGCGTCGGCCTTCGGCCCTGCGTGCCTGTCTCCGGGCACGGGACATCCTCTTTCCCTGAGATTGCTCTCTATGAAATCGAACGTGGTGAGCACCCGGGGCATGTCGTCCACCATGGCAAGCGTATGCTCGAAATGGGCGCTGGGCTTGCGGTCACGGGTGCGGCACTGCCAGCCGTCGCGCTCTATCACGATATTCTTGCTGCCCATGTTCACCATCGGCTCTATGCAGATGCACATGCCGTTGCGGAGTATGGCCCCGCATCCCCTGCGCCCGTAGTTGGGCACCTCCGGATCCTCGTGCATCTTGCGCCCTATGCCGTGGCCGCACATCTCGCGCACTATGCTGTAGCCGTTGCGCTCGCAATAGGTCTGCACCGCGTTGGCGATGTCGCCTATCCTGCGTCCCACATGTGCCGCCGCGATGCCCTTGGCGAGGCTTTCCTTGGTCACGGCCAGCAGGCGCATGACCTCGGGGGCGACCTCTCCGACAGGGAACGTATAGCAGCTGTCGCCGTGATAGCCGTTAAGCTCTACCACGCAATCGGTGCCCACGATGTCGCCCTCACGAAGCGTGTAGGCTGACGGGAATCCATGTACGACCGTCTCGTTGACCTCTATGCAGAGGGTGCCGGGAAAACCGCCGTAACCCAGACAAGCCGGGGAGCCGCCGTTGTCGCAGATGAACTCGCGGGCTATGGTGTCGAGCTTCTGCGTGGTGACGCCGGGCTGTACCCATTTGGCCACCTCGCCGAGGGTCTGGCTGCACAGCAGCGAGGCCGCGCGCACCAATTCGATTTCTTCAGATGTCTTGAGAAAAATCATCTTTGCTTCGGAAGCCAGCCGTAATTGAGGTAGTCGTCGGGACGATGCCCGCCTTCAAGGGAGGTTGGTGTGGCTTTGCCTTAGGGCTGTCTTCGTTGATTAAATACTGTATAAGTTCAAGTTTTTGAAAAGCCCGGAGTGAAGCGCCATGCTCAGATGGGCCGACGTCCCACTCCGGTATGCTGCCGTCAGAATGCGCTGTTGCCTGTGGTGCGTCCCTTGATGCGGCCGTCTTTCATAAGGCCGTCGTAGTGACGCATGAGCAGATGGCCCTCCACTATGCGCAGCGTGTCGAGTATCACACCCACGAGAATCAGGAGCGACGTGCCGCCGAAGAACTGAGCGAAGCTGCGGTTGAGGCCGCAGATGTACGCTATGGCCGGCAGGATGGCCACGATGCCCAGGAATATGGAGCCGGGCAACGTGATGCGGCTCATGATAGTGTCGAGATATTCGACGGTGGGCTTGCCCGGCTTTACGCCGGGGATGAAGCCGTTGTTGCGCTTCATGTCCTCAGCCATCTGCGCGGGACGCACGGTGATGGCTGTGTAGAAATACGTGAAGGCCACGATCATCAGGAAATATATGAGGTTATACCAGAACCCGTACATGTCTGTGAGGGCTCCGAGGAAACCTGTCTGCTCGGTGCTGAAACCGGCCAGCGTCATGGGGATGAACATCAATGCCTGGGCAAAGATGATAGGCATCACTCCGGCCGCGTTCACCTTCAGGGGTATGTACTGGCGTGCGCCGCCGTACTGCTTGTTGCCCACGATACGCTTCGCGTACTGCACAGGCACCTTGCGGGTTCCCTGCACCAGGAGCACGGCGCCGGCGATCACGGCGAGCAGGATGACGATCTCTACCAGGAACATCACCAGGCCGCCGCCTGCCGAGTTGAGCAGACGCTGGCTGAACTCCTGGATGAAGGCCTCGGGCAGGCGTGCTATGATACCGATAAGGATGATGAACGAGATGCCGTTGCCCACACCCTTCTGGTCGATACGCTCGCCCAGCCACATGATGAACATGGAGCCGGCCGTCAGGATGACCGTCATGAACGCTATGTTCAGCCCGCCTATCGACTGTGCGGCGGCAGTGGCGCCGGCGGCGCCTATCTGGGCCTTGAGGTTGAGCAGATATGCGGGTGACTGGAGCAACAGGATGGCGACCGTGAGCCAGCGTGTGTACTGGTTGAGTTTCATCCTGCCGCTCTCCCCCTCGCGCTGCATCTTCTGGAACGAGGGCAGCACCATACCCAACAGCTGTATCACGATGGAGGCCGTGATGTATGGCATGATGCCCAAGGCGAAGATCGAGGCTTGGGAGAAAGCGCCGCCGGAGAACATATCCAGAAGCTGCATCAGGCCGGAGGAGGAGAACTCCTTGAGCCTGGTCAGGTCATCCGGATTGATGCCGGGAAGCACCACATAGCATCCGAAGCGGTAGATGATCACGAGCAGCAAGGTGATGCCTATGCGCTTGCGCAAATCCTCTACGCTCCAGATATTTTTGACTGTTTTTACAAATCCCATCTTACTTTACTTTTTAATTACGGAACCACCTGCGGCTGCTATAGCCTCTTCTGCGGACTTGGAGAAGGCGTTTGCCTCTACCTCCAGGGCCTTTGTCAGCTTGCCGCCGCCAAGGATCTTGACGAGGCTGTTCTTTGACACGAGGCCTGCGGCGAGCAGGTCGGCTACCGTAATCTTAGTAAGGTCTTTGGCCTGTGCGAGCTCTTCGAGCACGTTGAGATTGATGGCTTTGTACTCTACACGGTTGATGTTCTTGAAGCCGAACTTGGGCACACGGCGCTGCAGAGGCATCTGACCGCCCTCGAATCCGACTTTGTGCTTGTAGCCGGAACGGGACTTGGCGCCCTTGTGTCCACGTGTGGATGTGCCGCCATAACCGCTGCCCGGGCCGCGGCCTATTCTCTTGCGGTCCTTGTTGGAACCGACCGCAGGCTGCAGATTATTCAATTCAAATTTCATTGTTGCTGAATGTTTTGTGGAGCGTGTCCTTTATTCTATGCCGGAGGGGCCGTGCCCGTGAGCGGGCGCTGTGCTCTCGCCTGCGGGTGCTTCCCGGCGTACTTCGCGGGAAGCGCGGCGCGCATGGCGCCATGCGTGGCCGGCATACGGAATCACATGCTCAAAATGTTGATTGACTTGGTTCTTAAAATCCAGAAACACCTCCGGGCACCTCAGGCCTTGGTGACCTCCACCAGATGATGCACCTTGCGCACCATGCCCATGATGCAGGGATTGTCCTCATGCTCCACGGTGTGGTTCATCTTCCTCAGACCAAGGGCATCGAGCGTGGCTTTCTGATCGTGAGGGGCGTTGATGCGGCTCTTGATTTGCTTGATTATGATTTTTGCCATTGTGTTATCTCTGAATTTTATTTACCGTTAAAGACTTTGTCCACGGAGACGCCGCGGTTCTGAGCCACCTGTGCGGGGCTGCGCATCTCGCCGAGGGCTGCGATGGTGGCCTTCACCAGGTTGTGAGGATTGGACGAGCCCTTGCTCTTGGCGAGCACATCTGTCACGCCCACGCTCTCAAGCACGGCACGCATGGCGCCGCCGGCCTTCACGCCGGTACCGGTGGAGGCGGGCTTGAGGAAAATACGGCTGCCGCCGAACTTGGCCACCTGCTCGTGGGGGATGGTGCCGTTGTGCACAGGCACGCGTATGAGGTTCTTCTTGGCTGTCTCGACGCCCTTGGCTATGGCGGCCGTCACCTCGTTGGCCTTGCCCAGTCCCCAGCCTATGACTCCATTGCCGTCACCTACGACGACGATGGCTGCAAAGCTGAAAGCGCGGCCACCCTTGGTGACCTTGGTCACACGGTTGATGGCTACCAGGCGGTCTTGCAGCTCCAAATCATTTGTAGATTTTACTCTGTTGTTCTTTGTTGCCATATCTGTGTTTAGAATTTAAGACCGGCCTTGCGGGCTGCGTCGGCCAATGATTTTACTCTGCCGTGGAAGAGATAGCCGTTACGGTCGAACACGACCTCGGTTATGCCCATCTCCAGGGCCTTCTGTGCCACTTTCTCGCCAACCTTGGCGCTGATCTCTGTCTTGGTGCCCTCGGCGATTCCCTTGGAGTCGGCTGCACAGAGTGTCTTGCCGGCCAGGTCGTCGATGAGCTGCACGTAGATTGCCTTGTTCGAGCGGAACACGCTCATTCGGGGGCGCTGTGCCGTGCCGGAGACACGGCCGCGGATGCGAGCCTTGATTTTATTTCTTCTTGCTATCTTTGATATCATTGCTACTCTTTTTTTAATTATTTGGCATTTGCACTCTTACCGGACTTGCGACGGATCACCTCGCCCACGAACTTGATACCTTTGCCCTTGTAGGGTTCGGGCTTGCGCAGGGAGCGGATCTTGGCGCATACCTGGCCCAGGAGCTGCTTGTCGGCGCTCTCGAGGATGATGAGCGGGTTCTTGTTTCGCTCACTCTTGGCCTCGACCTTGACCTCCTTGGGGAGTTTGATATAGATAGCGTGTGAGAAACCCAGGGCGAGCTCCAGCACCTGGCCGGTGCTTGTGGCGCGGTAGCCCACGCCTACCAGCTCCATCTCCTTCTTGTAGCCTTCGCTGACTCCGACCACCATGTTGTGGATCAGGGCGCGGTAAAGGCCGTGGAGAGCACGGTGCTCACGGTCGTCGCTGGGACGGCTCACTACGATATGACCGTCCTCCTGAGCCACCTTGATGTCGGGGTTGACGGTCTGCGAAAGCTCCCCTTTGGGACCTTTCACTGTAACTGTGTTATCTTTAACCTGAACGCTTACGCCGGCAGGTATCGCTATGGGTGACTTACCTATTCTTGACATAATGAATACCTCCTTTGATTAATAAACGTAACACAACACTTCACCACCCACCTTGAGCTCCTTGGCTTCCTTGTTGGTCATCACGCCTCTGGATGTGGAGAGGACGGCGATGCCGAGGCCGTTGAGCACGCGGGGCATGTCTTTGTAACCGGTGTACTGGCGCAGGCCCGGACGTGAGACACGCTTCAGGCCCTTGATGGCGTTCACTTTGTCTACAGGGTCGTACTTGAGCGCGATCTTGATCACGCCGGACGGGGTGTCACCCTCCATGAACTTGTAGTTGAGGATGTAGCCCTGCTCGAAAAGGATCTTTGTGATCTCTCTTTTCAGGTTGGACCCCGGAATCTCCACCACGCGGTGGCCCGCCTTGATGGCGTTCCTGAGTCTCGTCAGATAATCTGCTATGGGATCAGTCATTTTTTTGGTGTTTAAATTGATTCAGATGTTCTGAACAATATTTAATACTCTCTGATTTCTATGTTGACGGTTCCCGTCCGCCGCCGGGACCAGCCGGCTTCCGGCAGCTCCGCCTTAACTGGGGAGGCACGCTCGCCGCAAAGCCCGGAGGACGGACGTGGGATTATGTTTACCAGCTTGCCTTCTTCACGCCGGGGATGAGGCCCGCGCTCGCCATCTCGCGGAACTGGATACGGGAGATGCCGAACTGGCGCATGTAACCCTTGGGGCGGCCGGTGATGGAGCAGCGGTTGTGCAGGCGCACGCGCGACGCGTTCTTGGGAAGCTTCTGGAGCTTGGTCAGGGCCTCGTAGTCGATGTTGCCCTCGGCGTCGGCAAGGGCGGCCTTCTTGAGGGCGGCCTTGCGCTCAGCGTACTTGGCTACCATTCTCTGGCGCTTGACCTCGCGCGCTTTCATTGATTCCTTTGCCATTATTTCTCAGATTTAAAGGGTAAACCAAACTGTTTGAGCAGGGCGAAGCCTTCTTCGTCTGTGCCTGCGGTGGTCACGAACGTGATGTTCATGCCGTTGAGCTTGGGGACGTTGTCGATGTTGATCTCGGGGAAAATAATCTGCTCCGTGATGCCCAGCGTGTAGTTGCCGCGGCCGTCGAGCTTGGCGTTGATGCCCTTGAAGTCGCGGATACGGGGCAGCGCCACGCGTATCAGGCGCTCCAGGAACTCGTACATGCGGTCCTTGCGCAGCGTCACCATGACGCCCACGGGCATCTTTTTGCGCAATTTGAAATTCGAGATGTCCTTGCGAGAGAGCGTGGCCACGGCCTTCTGGCCCGTGATGGCGGTGATCTCGTTGATGGATGTCTCTATGAGCTTCTTGTCCTGCGTGGCGTCGCCCAGGCCCTGGTTGATCACGATCTTCTCAAGTCGGGGCACCTGCATCACGGTCTTGTACCCGAACTCCTTGGTCAGGGCGGGCACGATTCTCTCCTTATAGTCTTTGCTAAGTGTGGTTGCCATTACTTGATCTCCTCTCCTGATTTTTTAGAATAACGTACTGAAACGCCTGCTTCATTTTTCT
>URZM01000004.1 GCA_900552315.1 uncultured Bacteroidales bacterium
CGAGCACGCGGGGCTGGTTGGCCACGATGCCGACGCTCTGGCCGTTCATGCGCGCGAAGCCCACGATGATGTTCTTGGCGTAGTCGCGCTGTACCTCGAGGAACTCACCGTTGTCGATGATGGCGCCTACCACCTCATACATGTCGTATGCCTTGTTGGGATTGTCGGGGATGATTTCGTTGAGCTTGTCTTCCAGACGGTCTATGGGGTCGTCGCAGGGCATGAGGGGAGTCTCCTCCAGGTTGTTCTGAGGTATGTAGCTGAGCAGCTTGCGCACGATGCGGATGGCGTCCTCGCCGTCCTCGGCGGCGAAATGGGTGACACCGCTCTTGGTTGCATGTACAGAAGCGCCGCCGAGCTGTTCCTGGGTCACGTCCTCGCCTGTCACGGTCTTCACCACGGAGGGACCTGTGAGGAACATGTAGGAGATGCCTTTGGCCATGATGGTGAAGTCAGTGAGCGCCGGGCTGTAGACAGCACCGCCCGCGCAGGGACCGAGGATGGCTGAAATCTGAGGCACTACGCCGGAAGCGAGGATATTGCGCTTGAAAATCTCGGCGTAGCCTCCCAGTGCGTTGATTCCCTCCTGGATACGTGCGCCGCCCGAGTCGTTCAGGCCGATGACGGGAGCGCCCATCTTCATGGCCAGGTCCATGACCTTGCATATTTTCTGGGCCATGGTTTCGGACAGCGAGCCGCCGAGCACCGTGAAGTCCTGTGCGAAGACATATACCAGACGGCCCTCTACCGTGCCGAAGCCGGTAACCACGCCGTCGCCCAGGGGATGCTTCTTCTCGCCCATGCCGAAATTGGTGCAGCGGTAGGTGACGAACATGTCGAGTTCCTCGAACGAACCTTCGTCCAGAAGCTGGGCTATGCGTTCACGTGCAGTGTACTTGCCCTTCTGGTGCTGTTTCTCGATAGCTTTCTCGCCGCCGCCGAGGCGGGCTTCCGCGCGCTTGTCAATAAGCTCTTGGATTTTTTCTGTCTGTTTGCTCATTGCAGTTTATTTTGTGATTGTTTTTTTATATTCGGGGGAGGGGAGAGTGGAAAAAGTCTGTGGCGTATTCGGCACACAGGGATGGACAAGACCCGGAGGGCTCATAAATTGAGCCGAACCCACATCCCGCGCGGCATGAGAGATGCCGGCCGGGTGTGGGCATGGTCGTGTCAGTGCGGTGTCATACCGGGATTCACTTAGCGGCGGGATCCTCGCAGAGCTCGGTCAGGACAGCCTGTGTATTCTTGGGGTGAAGGAAAGCGATCTGCAGGCCGTCGGCACCCTTGCGGGGAGCTTTGTCTATGAGGCGCACGCCTTTGCCCTCGGCCTCGGCCAGAGCCTCTGCCACACCATCCTCAACAGCGAACGCCATGTGGTGCATACCACCCTTGCCGCCATTCTTCTCGATGAATTTGGCTATGGTGCTCTCGGGGGATGTGGCCTCGAGCAGCTCGATCTTCACGTCTCCCACTTTGATGAAAGCGGTTGTCACCTTCTGGTCCTCCACTACCTCTTTCTTGTAGCATTTCAGGCCAAGTACGTTCTCGTAATAAGCGATAGCCTCGTCGAGGTTGGGAACGGCGATGCCGATGTGTTCAATGTGCGAAATTTTCATTTCTGGAATTGTTATAAGGTTATTTGTCGTTTACAATATAAATTCCTGTCGTTTTGAAGCCCAGGATGCGCCCATGCGTCATTTGACAAGCGGGGTTTGCCCGCATCCCGGATTTTCCGCTGCAAAGATAATCATTTTTGGCCGATTGCGGAATTTTTTTAATGCGTTTTTTGTTAGGTGTCGCCGAAAACCGCTAACTTTGGCATTGGAATATCTCCAGGCTGCTTCCGGCTCGTTTCGGGAGCGGCCTGGGTGTGAAATTAAAAAAGACTATGATTACGTACAATGACCTTGTCGACTTGCTGAGAGAAAACCGCACGGTGCGGATTTTCGACGAGAGCCGCCCAGTGGGCGCGGACCTGTTGCGTTCGTTGGTGGGGCTGTGTCGCTATACGGCTTCAGGGCGCAACGCGCAGCCATTGAGATATCGCCTTGTAACGGCCCCTGCGGAGCGTGAGAGCCTGTTTCCGCTCCTTGCCTGGGCCGGTTATTACGCTGATTGGGCGGGCCCGGCTGAGGGGGAGCGCCCTGCCGCGTATCTGGTGCAGTGCCTTGACACCTATTACGGTCCCAACTGCCTGTGTGACGACGGCCTGCAACTGGAGGCCATAACGTTGGGCGCTGTAGCGATGGGGCTTCGCGGGTGCATAATAAAGGCATTCAAGGTAAACGGAGTCAAGGAGGCTCTTGCCTTGCCAGAGGGACTGATACCTCGATATGTTCTCGCGCTCGGCTATCCGGCGGAGAAGGTGGAGCTGGAGACCATGAGCGGGAAGCATGACGCAGATTTCAAGTATTACCGCACTCCGGACGGTGTGCATCATGTGCCCAAGCGTCCGCTGGATGAGCTGATAGTAGGATAATCATTTTTCTTGAGATTCCAGCTTTAGAATCTCTGACGTATGAGTTTGCCTGAGTCGGTGCGTCTGAACTCGGGGAGGATAATCACTCCTTTCGGCCTTTCGCAGGGTGCGAGCATATCCCGGCATAATGCGTATAGAGAACAGCCACCTATAAAGTAACGCTTGGAATCTATGTATTCAACACCCATGGCACCAGCGTGTTCCACGACCACGACCAGTTCCTCTCCCCATTTCGGGTGTGGCCGGGAAGAGACGTAAAAGTCGTTTCGGGTGAAGAGGGGTGCAAGGGCCTGCTCCACCTTCTCAGGTATCACTTTCAAGCCGCCCGTAATGATGACGTTGTCGGCTCTGCCGAGTACCTTGAACCCTCCGTCAGCACGCATCTCCACGAGGTCATTCGTGACAATCGTTCCGACGGTCGGCATTGATATGACAAGGCATCCACGTCTGTCAGTCCCGGTGCATATACCCTCGAGGGGCATGAATGGTGATGTCCCATACGGGTCGGTGTCGAGCACTCGTCTCAAGGCTATGTGCGAGGCGGTCTCGGTCATACCGTAGGATTCCCAGGCTTTCTCGGCAAGCGTGGCGGCCGCAGATCTCATGGCGGGGGTCAACGGGGCCCCTCCGAGCAAGAGATGCCTTATGTGCGGCAGCCGGCCCCGCACCTTCAGTTCGCACATGCCGTCCAGCTGGGCGCCGACAGCGGACAGCAACGTGATGTGCGAGGGAGTACGGGGGGATTGCATGGGATGAGCGGACGGAGCCTCGGCGGTGAGAGTGCATCCTGCCTCCAAGGCCCTGACTATTGCCATCTTGCCGGCGATGTATGCCGGGGAGAGTATCAGGTGGATCACCGAGTCCCTGTCGAGCCCGAAATGGCGTATGCTGCGCCAGGCGGACTCTTTCACGAGTCTGCGCGGGAGCATGACGCGTTTCGGGACACCTGTGGAGCCGGAGGTGTGCGCCTCGATGTCGCACGAGTCTCCGGTCCAGCAATCTATGAATCTCTGTATTTCGGCTTCGAATGGTTCCATCTATTCACGCCAGGGTAGGGACTCGAACTGTTTGCGGTCCACGGGGAGGGCCGCCGGGTCAAAGCGCAGGCGGTCATGGTCAAGCGACAGCGGCGACGTGAAATTGTTTGAGAACACGCCGCCTGTGCCGAGCCCCTGAGGCATTTGCACGTCCAGGGAGGCGACCCACTGGGCGAGGGCGCTGAGTCCCACATTGCTTTCGAGGGCGGACGTCACCCACCAGCCTATCCCTCGCTCGTCGGCGAGACGTATCCATTCACCCGCTCCGCTAAGGCCGCCGCAAAGGCTCGGTTTCAGAATGATATAAGCAGGTTTTACGGCATCCAGCATCTGAGCCTTTCGGGTCGAGGTGTTTATGCCTATAAGCTCCTCGTCAAGCGCTATGGGGACAGGCGAGATGTCGCACAGGAACCGCATGAGATCCCAGTGCCCTGCGGGAATGGGTTGCTCTATGGAGTGTACCCCATAGCTGTGGAGCGCGTGCAGGGCGGTTATCACGTTCTCCATGTTGAAGCCTCCGTTCGCGTCCACCCGTATCTCAAGCTCCTTCTCGGAGAAGCGGGAGCGTATGGCCTTGAGCATGGACAGCTCGTCGGCGAACCCGATAGCTCCGATTTTGAGTTTTATGCACCTGAACCCGTCGGCGATTTTACGCTCTACGCGCGTCATCATCTCGTCCAAACGGCCCATCCACACCAGTCCGTTGATCTCGACAGAACTTTTCCCCTCGGTGAACTGGGAGGGGAAATATATGCCTTTGCCTCCATTTGAGAAATCGAGGATGGCCTGCTCCAGGCCGAACTGTATGGAAGGGAACTCCGTGAGGTCGGTGCCCACGCCGAGCGCCACGTTGGCCAGGGTCTCTATCAGCTTGTACTCATATCGTGGACCCGCCTCCTTGCTCAGCCCTTCGAAAAGTCCGGCCTCGCCTATGCCGTATCGCGAGGGGTCAGACTCGTCCCACACTTTTATGAGGTATGTGAGCTTAGTGTGCATTACACCGCGCGAGGTGCCGCCCGGCTCCTTGAACCGGAGCGTGTATGGTACGAAAGCGAGCCTCATGTCAGCCCGGGAATTTTGGGAACTGTCCGAAATCCGGGTCACGCTTCTCCAGGAAGGCGTTCTTGCCCTCCTGCGCCTCGTCCATCAGATAATACATGAGGGTGGCGTCTCCGGCAAACTCCATGAGGCCGCGCTGTCCGTCCAGCTCGGCATTGAGCGCGCGCTTTATCATGCGTATGGCGAGGGGGGAGCGTTTCAGGATAATCTGTGCCCACTCCATGGTTGTCTTCTCCAGCTCGTCGAAAGGCACCACCTTGTTGACCATACCCATCTGCTCGGCCTCCCTGGCCGTGTACTGCTGGCAGAGGAACCATATCTCGCGCACCTTCTTCTGCCCCACGCAGCGAGCCAGGTATGAGCTGCCGAAACCGGCGTCGAAGCTGCCGACCTTAGGTCCTGTCTGGCCGAAACGTGCGTTCTCGGAAGCGATTGTGAGGTCGCAGACCACGTGCAGCACGTGTCCTCCGCCTATGGCGTAGCCGTTTACCATGGCTATCACGGGCTTGGGAATGGAGCGTATAGCCTTGTGGAGGTCGAGCACGTTTAGGCGGGGCACGCCGTCGGAGTCAATGTAGCCGCCGGTGCCTTTGACGTTCTGGTCACCTCCGGAGCAGAAAGCCTTGTCACCGGCTCCTGTCAGTACAATCACACCTATGTCCGGCCGCTCCCGGCAGATGGCCATGGCGTCGAGCATCTCGAAATTGGTCTTAGGGCGGAAGGCGTTGTAGACCTTTGGGCGGTTGATGGTTATCTTGGCTACTCCGTCGCAGTAGTCGAAGAGGATGTCCTCGTATTCTTTTATTGTTTTCCAGTTATACATGGGGGTAAGTGTTTATTGTTTGAAATATTCAGAGAGTGTGCGTGCGCTGATGTCCGGGTCTACATTCACCTCCAGTATCGAGGGTGCGAGGGAGGGTGCGAGGAAATCCGGCAGGGCGGTTTTCAGTCCCCTTTCCGAGGCGCACTGGAAATAGCCGAAGCCGTATGCCTCCGCGAGAGCCTTGAGCGGCAATACGGGGGAGGCGCTGAAATAACGCTCACGGCAAGGCAGCGAGGCGGTGGTGGGTATGAAGCGGAAAATCTCGCCTCCACGGTTGTTGATGACCACGGCCTTGAAATCGGCCGGAATCACGGGGGCGGCGAGAGCGCCGATGTCATAGGCGAAACTCATGTCGCCTGATATGAGCAGCGTAGGATGTGAATAGCGCAGTGCAGCCCCGATGGCGGTGGAGGTGGAGCCGTCAATGCCGGAGACCCCACGGTTGCAGTAAGAGGCGTGCACATGGCGGCAGTCGAAAAGCTGCGCGTATCGTATGGCGGTGCCGTTGGAGAGCTGTAGGTTCATTTTTGCCGGTATGCGTCCCAAGATGGTCTCAAACGCCTTCAGGGCGCTCCAGGGGGCTGCTTCCAGTTTGCGGGCATGCCTGTTTGCGGCGGCTATGGCGGCGGCGTTCCAGGTGTCGGCATACTCGCCGTGCGGGTGGCAGCGGCACAGGGCGTTGGCGAAATGGGGCATGAAGATGTCGGGAGAGGTCTCGATAATCCGTGTCAGCCTCATGAACGGATCGGACACGCGGTCGCGCCGCCAGGCCACGGACCAGTGTTCGCAGCGGTCGAGTCCGCGCAGGAAGGCCTTGGCCATGCGGCTCACCAGGGCGCCTCCGAAGGATATGACTATGTCGGGTCTGTATGCGTCGTCGTCGGGGTCTATGGCGAGCAGGGTCCTGTCTATGCACCCCACTATGCCTGGTGTGTGTACGTTGGCTATGGACTCGGCCCATACTGCCACGTTGGGCAGGTGGCTGAGTACGGTCATGGCACGGTTTATGCGGTCAGAGGGCGGGTATTGGCCGGCTACTACAAGAATACGCCTGCCCGCAGCTTCGGCGGCCAGCTCTTTCATGATGCTCGGAGAAAGGGCGGATGCCGTGTCAACGGCCTGCACTATGCGCTGCGGACCCACGACGGGACATTGTGCGGACAGCGGGTCGGCGCAATGGATGTTGACATGCACCGGCCCGTGACGGCCCGTGACGGCTGTGAGATACGCGTCATTGGCAATGCGGTTGGCGTACCAGCAGAGCGCCTTCGACTCGGGTCCGAAATCGGGTATGTCGAAGGAGGCCTTGACATAATTGGCCAACGCCTCGCATTGGCGCAGGGTCTGGCTGTCGTCCTGGTCTATCCATTCCGTGGGTCTGTCGGCGGAGACGATAATCAGGGGTACCCCTTGGTAATACGCCTCGGCGACCGCAGGGGCATAGTTGAGCAGGGCGGTGCCTGAGGTGCAGCACAGCACCACCGGACGACGTGTGACCTGTGCGATGCCCAGGGCCATGAAAGCCGCGCTGCGCTCGTCGATCACCACATGCTTGGTGATCTCGCTCTCATCGTCGAGGGCGAGGATGAAGGGGGTGTTGCGGCTTCCCGGCGACACCACGGCATCCCGGACGCCTTGGGCGGCGAGCACCGAGGCTATGATCTGGCATGAGGGTTTGGCTTTCATGGCGAGCGCGTTCAGTCGTTTTCCGGAATTCGGTCGGCGGGTTTGAATCCAAGAAGGAAAGCTGAGGTGTCCATGCGTCTCTTGCCCTGGAGTTGCAGAGAGGTTATTTCGTATGGCGCGTCGGCACACATCACGGCCAGGCGCTTGGGGGTGGCGATCACGGTTCCCGGGACCAGTCCGTCAGCCATCAGGTCATCGGCCCTGCGCCCGGAGAACACCTTGAGCGTGAATGTGTCGCCGCCGGCGTTGGCGATGCGCGTGTGGGCGGCGGGGTATGGCGATAGGCCTCGCACATGGTTTCGCACCTGCTCCACGGGCAAGCTCCAGTCTATCGCGCATGTCTCGGTGAAAATCTTAGGAGCCGGCACGAACACTCCTTCGGGCTGTGGGCGCACGGGCACCCTGCCGTCGCCGTCTATTATGTCGTTCACTGTCTTCGTGACCATTCCCGCGCCCAGGGCCATCAGCCGGTCATGGACGCTGCCCGCGTCCTCGTCGTCGGCGATGTCTATTGCCCGCTGGGCTATCATGTCGCCGGTGTCTATCTCATGTTTCAGGAAGAATGTGGTCACGCCGGTCTGTTTCTCTCCGTTCATCACGGCGCGGTTTATGGGCGCGGCTCCGCGATATTTCGGGAGCAGGGAGGCATGGAGGTTGAATGTGCCGAGGCGCGGCATCTGCCATACCTCGCGGGGGAGCATCCTGAAGGCAATGACCACGAACAGGTCAGCGCCGAAGGCCTCCAGCTCGTCGAGGAATCCGGGGTCCTTGAGGTTGCGAGGCTGAAGGACGGGCAGTCCGTGGGATACGGCATATTGCTTCACAGGGCTTTGCAGCAGCCTGTGGCCGCGACCGGCCACCTTGTCGGGCATCGTGACCACGGCCACAACCCGGCAGCCGTCTTTCACGAGGGCGTCGAGGCTCTCCACGGCGAACTCAGGGGTGCCTAAAAATACTATTTTGAGGTCTTCCTTTTTCATATGAATATTATGGGGTGATATGGCGTGTCAGTCATCTATGTAGTGGCGTAGCACACGCCTGTAAGAGTTGAATATCTTTGACTTGGAGACGAAGCCTACATATTTGCCGTTGTCGACCACCGGGAGGTTCCAAGCATTTGTCTCGTCGAACTTCTTCATGACCCGGTCCATGGGGTCGTGCACGTCTATGCGGGCGGGAGGCATGGACATGAATTTCTGGACGTGCATCTTGCGGTACAGGTCGGGACGGAACATGATGTTGCGTATGTCGTCGAGCAGGACGACGCCTTTCAGCTGGCCCTCGGTGTCCACCACTGGGAAGAGGTTGCGGGAGGATGTGGCTATCACGTCCACCATCTCTTTCAGGCTCATGCCTGGGCTCACGGTCTTGAAATCGGTCTCTATCACGTTGTCCACCTTGAGCAGGGTCAGCACGGCCTTGTCTTTGTGGTGGGTGAGCAGTTCACCGCGCTTTGCCAGTCGGCGCGTGTAGATGCTGTAGGGATCGAACATCATCACGGTGCCGTATGAGAGGGTAGAGACTATGAGCAGGGGGAGGAACAGGTTGTAGCCTCCGGTCATCTCGGCTGTGAGGAATATGGCCATGAGGGGGGCGTGCATCACTCCGCTCATTACCCCCGCCATGCCCATCAGTGAGAAATTCTTGTTGGATATGCCGACGTCCATGTCGAGATTGTTGAGCACGTATGCGAAGAGGAACCCGGCCATCGCTCCCACATAGAGCGACGGGGCGAAGGTGCCGCCCACGCCTCCGGCGCCGTTGGTGGCCGATGTGGCGAATGCCTTGGCAAGCACTATCATGCCTATGTACATGGCTATGAACCACACGCTTTCGCGGTCCAGGTAGAAGAACGAACCGTCCACTATGGCCGCGCTGTTGCCGTCGAGCAGATAGTTGATGGCGACGTATCCCTCGCCATAGAGCGGCGGGAACAGGAATATGAGCACGGCCAGGAGCGCGCCGCCGAGGCCAATCTTGGCCGGCACGCGGCTGATGCGCCCGAACACGCCCTCCATCATGCCTATGACTTTGGTGAAATATAGGGAGACGAATCCGGTGAACACGCCGAGCAGGATGACGTAGGGTATCTTGCCGGTCATGAAATCCTCGCTCTGGGAGAAGAAGAACTCTGCTGAGTAGCCTTCGAACACGTATGCCACGGTGGCTGCCGAGATGGAGGATATGAGCAGCGGCATAATGGTGGAGCCGGTAAGGTCGATCATGAGGACCTCGAGGGTGAAGAGCATTCCCGCTATGGGTGCGCGGAATATGCCGGCTATGCCTGCGGCGGCTCCGCAACCCACAAGCAGCATGAGTATGCGAGGGGAGAGGCGGAAGGCTTGCCCTATGTTTGAACCTATGGCGGCTCCGGTGTACACTATAGGCCCCTCAGCGCCCACGGAGCCGCCGAACCCTATCGTTATGGAGGAGGCAACGATGGAGGTGTACATGTTGTGGCGCTTGAGACGCGACTTGCGTTGGGAGATTGCATACAGCACCTTGGTCACGCCGTGGGATATGTTGTCCTTCACCACATAACGCACATATAGGGTCACGATGATGATGCCTATCATGGGGAGCACCAGGTAGGGCCAGTTGGCCGAGGTCACGCTCAGGTGTGACGTGAGGGTTCCCGATATGCTGTGAATCAAGAATTTGAGCAGCAACGCCGCGAAGCCGCAAATCACTCCAACAAGCAGGGCGAGCATGATGAGGAAGCTCTTTTCCTTTACATGCTTCTCCCTCCAGTCCACCACGGCCAGCCACCATGTGTGCCATTTTCCGGTATGTTCCTTGTATGCCATGCGGTCAGTCAGTTCTAAAGCCCCCGGCCCTTGATTACGGTCTTGAGGGTGTATATCAGTATCTTTATGTCTACCGAGACAGACATGTTGGAGATGTATATCAGGTCATATCTCAGGCGGCGTACCATCTCGTCCACGTGGGAGGCGTAGCCGTACTTCACCATGCCCCAGGATGTGATGCCGGGCCTTACGAGGTGTACCAGCGTGTAGGAGGGGTCCCGTTCCATTATCTGCCTGATGAAGAAGCGGCGCTCGGGTCTGGGACCCACCAGCGACATGTCGCCCTTCAGGACGTTCCAGAACTGTGGAAGCTCGTCTATCCGGTACTTGCGGAGCGTGGCTCCAAGTGTCGTGACACGGGGGTCGTTCTCGCTTGAGAGCTGCGGCCCGGAGGCTTCCGCATCGGTGCGCATTGTGCGGAATTTGTATATCCTGAACGGGCGGCGGCGGTATCCTATCCTCTCTTGGGAGAAAATGGCGGGGCCGGGAGAGCCGTGTCTTACCATCAGGGCGATAACGCCCATAGGGAGGGCCAGCAACAACAATGCCAGGGCCGACACGGAGATGTCCATGAGCCTTTTCACGTTCTTGGTGAACTCGCTCACATTGGCCGTGGAGGCGTCGATGTACGGTTCCTCGTAGATGCTCTGCAGGCGTATGTTGCTGTTGAGCGCGGACACCGAGTCGGGGGTTATCTTCAGCGGTACCTCCAGCGGAATCAGACAATGTATCCTATGCAGTATCGTGGCCTCGTCGGCGGCGCCGCACAGCACTATCTCATGGATGTCGTTTCTCTTGCCGTTCTCCAGCAGCTCATCAGGGGTATAGACTTTTTCCTCTTTCGGGAAACCCTCCTTGTCGCTGTCCATACATATATATCCGGCGAAATGCATGCCGGTGCGACCGCTTGTCTCCTGTATCTTGGCGGCCACCGGAGAGGCTGTCTCCGGGGTGCCTGCCACCAGGACATTATACAATTTCTTGCCCTTGCGGAAGCGTGAGAGCATGGCTCCGGTCACACACCAGCGGCCTGTGTATGCCACTGCCACCAGGATCATATACAGGCTCATGAGCATCATGATGTTGGTGGCGCGCACCGAGGTGGCCTGGTTTGTGAGCAGCGCGAAATATATGAACAGTGTGTTTGCTATCTGAGTCAGTGCTGTGGTGAAGAACTCCTGGATGCGGGACCGTTGCAACGGCTCGTTGTAATATCCGGACACGGCGTAGACGCACATCATGATCAGGGGCAGCACGGCCTGCTCCACCAGCAGCACGCGGGAGGACAGGAATCCCGCCAAGGAGACGAAACCGATGTTCTCCGAGGGCAGCGAGTAGAAGCGGAGTATGTCGAACAGCAATATGGCGATGTTGGCCGTCACCAGATCGACTGCTACATATCTTATGCGTTGCCTGACCTTGCTTATCATTTGCGCAATATCTTGAACACTCCTCCTTTGGAGACTTTGATTATGGACGAGGGCCTGTGGGGCGTGGTGTCGTCGCGGCGGTACTCCGCCACGTAGTCCACCGCCGCCGCTATGCCTGGGTCTATCTCATGGAAAAAGGCGGGAGCCGGAGAGCCGCTCACGTTGGCGGAGGTGGAGACCACCGGACGGGGGAAGAGGCGCAGCAGCTCTTCGCAGAAACGCTCTCGGGGGATACGTATTCCGATGGAACCGTCATCGGCGACCAGGTTGGGAGCAAGGCCCGTCGCTCCGTCGAATATCACGGTGATGGGGCTTACGGCTTCACGCATCAGGTCGAAGGCTATTTCCTCAGGCTCACGTACATAACGCTCCACCTGCGCCTCGTTGCGCATCAGGGTGAGCATGGACTTGCTCTCGGCGCGGCGCTTTATGGCGTATATCTTGGCCACCGCCTCCGGGTTGGTGGCGTCGCATCCGAGACCCCATACGGTATCGGTAGGGTAGAGTATCACGCCTCCTGAGCGCAGAGCTTGCGCCGCATGGCGCACGTCTTCGCGGTCGGGAATCGTCCTGTCGTCCTTTTTCGGGTCCTTATTTTCCATTTTACTGCAAAGTTAAGCAAAAAATCGTTGTGCGCAAATCATTTCATGGGCAGATTGTCACACTCCCTGAGCCAGATTGCCGCCGAGGCGTCGGAGGGCATGCGCCAGTCGCCGCGAGGGGAGAGGCAGATGCCGCCCACCTTGGGGCCGTCAGGCATACAGGAACGCTTGAACTGCTGTGTGAAGAATCGACGATAGAACTCACGCAGCCAATGGCCTATGAAGCCTGGGGTATACGTGTCCTTGAAAGCAGCGCAGGCGAGCATGAACACCTTGTGTGGCCGGAAGCCGTGGCGCAGCGTTTGATACAGAAAAAAGTCGTGGAGGGCGTACGGGCCCACCAGGTCCTCTGTTTTCTGGCTGATTTTGCCGTCTGCCGTGGCCGGGATCAGCTCGGGGCTTACCGGAGTGTCGATGATGTCGCGCAGCACGAGTGCCAATCGTTCGTCATCGGTGGTGTCCGCGAACCAGGCCACCAGGTGGCGCACCAAGGTCTTGGGCACGGATGTGTTCACGCCATACATGGACATGTGGTCACCGTTATAGGTGCACCATCCCAGGGCGAGCTCGCTCAGGTCGCCGGTGCCCAGGACCATGCCGTGGTATTTGCCGGACACGTCCATGAGTATCTGCGTGCGCTCACGCGCCTGCGAGTTCTCATAGGTGAGGTCATGCACGCCTATGTCGTGCCCTATGTCGTTGAAATGCCCGGTCACGGCATCTTTTATGCTGATTTCCAAGAATGTGGCTCCCAGGAGCCTGATAAGCTCCACGGCATTGTCGTAGGTCCGGTCGGTGGTGCCGAAGCCGGGCATCGTCACCCCTATGATGTTCTCGGGCGGAAGCCCGAGGCGTCGGAACGCCGTGGCGGCCACGAGGATGGCAAGTGTGGAGTCAAGCCCGCCGGAGACTCCCACGGTGACTGATTTCATTCCGGTGACGCGCAGGCGCTGCATCAGGCCCTCGGCCTGTATGTTGACTATCTCCCGGCAGCGTTCCCGGCGCAGGGTCGCGTCGGAAGGCACGAATGGGTCGGTGGTCAGCGGACGTTGGGGCGTAAAATCCTTGTCGCAATCGGAGGAGTGCGTGGCGGTCTGGATTATACGATAGTCGGGGAGACGTATGTCGGCGGCATTGTCAGCGAAAGTCACATGCGCCACCCGGTCATGCTCCAGCGCCTCAATGTCCACATCGCACCATTCCAGCATCTCGGAGGCGGTGAACCGCTGCGAATGGCGCAGCAAGGTGCCGTTCTCTGCGATGATGGCGTTTCCGGAGTAGACCACGTCGGTTGTGGACTCCCCCGCGCCGGCCGAGGAGTATATACATGCCGCGCGGAGGGCGGCGGACCGGCTCGTGATGAGCGAGAGGAGATACTCGTGCTTGGAGGCCAGCTCGTTTGAGGCCGAGAGGTTGGCTATGATCTTGGCCCCTGCCAACGCGGCCAGGGTGGAGGGGGGTAGCGGGGTCCACATGTCTTCGCATATCTCCAGAGCGGTCAGGGTGCCGTCCGTCTCGAAAAGGAGGTCGCGTCCGAAGGGTACCTCCTTGTCTCCTATGCGTGTCACCGTACCGGACTTGACACGGGAGCCGGAGGCGAACCACCGCTTTTCGTAGAACTCTGAATAATTCGGGATATAAGACTTGGGCACTATGCCGTCTATCTCACCTCCGGAGAGCATGGCCGCGCAGTTGTAGAGCGCCTCGCCATGCTTTAGAGGAAAACCTACGGCCACCGCCATGCCCGGCCATCGGGAGGAGGCGTGGGCCAAGTCCATCAGACCTTTGAGAGCCTTTTCTTGCAGTTCTTGTTGCATAAACAGGTCGGCGCAGGTATAGCCCGTAAGGCATAGCTCCGGAAAGACGAGCAGGCCTACTCCAGATGCGTATGCCTGGTCGGCGAGGGCGCAAATACGCTCCACGTTTGCGTCCACGTCGGCTATCGTCACTTGCGGCACGGCGGCTCCCGTGCGTATGTATCCGTATCGGTTCATGGTGTTCTAATTTCCTACAAAATTATAAAAAACACCGCAAGCCCCCAAACTTTTCTGTGACGGGCCAGGCAATTATAACCCTTGGGTGGCCGTTATCAGAGTGAATATAGCGCTTAACATGCACAAGACCCTCGCTGACTACAGGCCATTGGTGTCTGTGATGATACCTTTCCACAACGCTGCGGACACTTTGGACCGGTGTCTGCGCTCGGTCGTCGCGCTCACCTACCGGCCCCTCGATGTCATAATCGTAGATGATGCCAGCTCAGACAACGGCTATCGCATAGTTGAAGAGATGGTGAAGATATATGCTTGTGAAGGACTGCATCTCAGATTGTTCCGACATGAGGCCAATAGAGGGGTGGCCGCTGCTCGGGCATGTGCCTTGGCACACGCCGAAGGTGAGTATATCACGGCGGTGGACGCCGATGACTACATAGAACCGGACGCTGTGGACGCATACGTGGCTGCGACTGACGGGGGGAAGGCAGATATAGTAGCTGCCGGTGTGTTTTATGAATTTCCGAACAGGAGGGTGCCCGTGTTGTTCCGTCCGGGCGAGAGGCTGACCCTGGAGGAGGCAAGCATCGATTCGCTACATTTTCTGCTCACCAACAAACTCCTGCGCACCTCCATCCTGCGTGAAATACGCCCATTCACACCCGGGCAGGACTGCTGGGAAGACCTTGGTGCGGTGAGCCGCATGTTGGCTTCCGGGGCTCGCACGGTAGTGTTGGAGGGGGCGTGGTACCATTACGTGCAGTCTACGGCCGGGTCTCTCACCAAGTCGGACCCGGAGCGGATATTGCGGCAACATATAGCCGTAGTCCGTTCCCTGGAAGAGTGGATGGTTGAGAGGGGAGTCGCGGAGCGTCACGCCTCTTTCTTGACTTACCTGAAATTCATAGCCAAGGTGAAATGGCTTCGCAACCCCGACGCGCTTCGTCGCCATCCTGTGCGTAGGCTGCGTGGCTGGCGCGATACCTTCCCTGAGGCCAACGCGCACATCATGAGGCTAAAGCACGTGCGGCTGCGCCATCGCATATTGTTCTATATAGCTGGGCACGCAGCCCGTCTGGTGTAATAGGTCGTTCAGATTTATTCAAATCACGAACTGCCTTTTTGAATTTTTGTGTGAGGTTTGGTTTATTCCGAAATTATGCTTAACTTTGCGAACAATACGATTTTTAAATGTGATGGAAGAATTAAGAAAACTTTACGACATCATCAAGCCATACGCCAAGTTGATACTCCTTGGTCTGGCTATCGTCATGTTCTTGTTCCTCTCGCTCGGCGGGATGTACGAGGACGAGGGCAACGGCTGGCAATTCCTTTTCAACGGCTACGGCGAGGGATTTCCCCGATTCGCATGCGCCCTGATGCTGCTGGCCACGATTGGGGCCGGAGTGTTTCAGGTCGTCAAGATACAGGGCTCGGAGTTCCCTCTGTCCATGACCTGTTTTCTCGTGGCTTTTGCGGCCTCGTTTCTCTTCGCCGTCACCATGGACAGCGACGAAGACATGGGCGCCGGTTCTATTATGGCTTTGATTCTGTCGGCAATCGCATCCTTCTTGAGTGTAGTGCAATACTTGTGTGAGAAACCCGTTTCGCGTCAGCTCCCACGCTACTGACTAAACAGCCTGAATATCTCAACTTATATATTAACACTCTAATCAACAATTTCTTATGGAAGAATTAAAACAAATCATCGCCAAGAACCGCATGCCCATTTTTGTGGCTTTGTCCGCACTCCTCTTCATTCTTGTGGCTTTCTGTCCCGTAATCGACATACTTGGCAAGGCCACCGCCAACGGATTCCAGGTGATATTCAAGTCCAAGGGACTTGGCATATCCCGCTTCTGGTGCGTCATAATGCTTCTCGCTCCTGTGGCCACACTGGCACTCTCGTTCATTGACCGCAAGGGCAAAGAGGTGCTTCCCTTCATCTTCTTTGGCGCAGCTTTCGTTTGCTCGCTGCTTTTCGCTGTATGTCTGCCTGACGGTGCAAGCATGGCTTTCGGATCCATCCTGTATCTGCTCCTCTCTTTGGTTGCGGCCGCAGCCGCTTTCCTGGACAAGTGAGAAACGGACCTCGCTCTAAACGCATACGCCTGCCGCTGCCGATGGCCATGTCATTGGTGGTGGCAGGTCTGTTTTTGGCAGGAGCGTTGCTATTCGTGCTGTGGCCCAGGGGCAATGGAGAGTATCGTGTGCCTGACACCTCCGCGTGGCAGACCGGGGATCTTTTCTTCAGCAGCGGCAATTCTTGGAAAAGCGACTTGGTCAGGATGTTCGGAGGCGGAGGTGAGCATGAGACATCCCACTGCGGTTTTGTGCTTAGGGTGAATGGTCGTCCGATGCTGGTGCACATGTCCACGGACAAGGGTGAGATTGTCATGGAGAGCGTGGAGGAATACGGCAGGCTAAACGGAGCCTCCTCTGTGAGGGCTATGCGTATAATACAGCCCGTGGATACCGTGGCTCTTCGCCGGAACCTGGAGGGCTTGTTGTCCGCACACAAGGAGTTCGACAATTCATTTGACCACAGCGATACGACGAGTTATTACTGCACTGAGCTGGTAGTTAGGGAGATGCAGCGAATCGGTTGCCACCTTTTTGACCCGTTTATGGACGAATCGGTGATTTATCCCCAGTCCATTGAGAGGTCAGGATATTTGGTGCCTGTACGTTGATTTTGCAGTGATGGCCGTGTGAAGCGTTTTTTGGCTTGATAGCGTGCCTGTTCGGATTATTTTTTGTAACTTTGCCATTGAATTCAATGCCGGGCAGATGCGCGTCTTTCGCCCGTTTTTTAAGATTTGACCATGGGATTTTTTGGAAAATTATTTTCGCGAGAAAAAAAAGAAAAACTTGACTCCGGCCTCCAGAAGACGAAGGAGGGCATGTGGGGCAAGATAACCCGCGCCGTAGCAGGAAAGAGCAAGATTGATGACGAGGTGCTTGACAACCTGGAGGAAGCCTTCGTCACCAGCGATGTAGGTGTGGACACCACCTTGAAGATTATCAAACGAATAGAGGACCGTGTGGCTCGTGACAAATATGTCAATTCAGCTGAACTGAGCCGTCTGCTCTGTGAGGAGATAGCGGCAATGCTTGCCGAGAACGAGAACGGAATCGCTTCGGCCGAGGATTTCGATATCCCCGCTGTCCAGGTGCCGGGAGACCCGTATGTCATAATGGTGGTGGGTGTGAATGGAGTGGGCAAGACCACAACGATAGGCAAGCTCGCCTACCAGTACAAGCAGGCAGGCCACAAGGTTGTGCTCGGTGCCGCCGACACTTTCCGTGCCGCCGCCGTTGAGCAGCTCGACATCTGGGCGCAACGTGTGGGTGTACCTGTCGTGAAGCAGAAGATGGGCAGCGATCCGGCTGCCGTGGCTTTCGACACCCTTTCCCACGCCAAGTCCGTCGGGGCCGACGTGGTGATAATAGACACAGCCGGGCGTCTGCACAACAAGGTTGGCCTGATGAACGAGCTTACAAAAATCAAGAACGTGATGAAGCGTGTGGTGCCGGACGCGCCTCAGGAGGTGCTTCTTGTACTGGATGGATCCACCGGGCAGAACGCTTTCGAGCAGGCACGCCAGTTCGTGGCGGCCACCGAGGTCAACCAGCTCGCAGTCACCAAGCTGGACGGCACCGCCAAGGGTGGTGTGGTGATTGGCATCTCTGACCAGTTCAAGATTCCGGTCAAATACATAGGTATAGGCGAGGGCATGGAGGACTTGCAGCTCTTCCGCCGCGAAGAGTTTGTAAAGTCACTGTTTTCAGCCGAGGACCTCAAGTGACATGCAGAAGGGCAGGATAGACATCGTGAGTATGGGTTGCTCCAAGAACCTTGTGGACTCGGAGCGCCTGATGCGCCGTCTGCAAGCCAAAGGATACGACATGCACCATGACAGCGAGGACGTATGCGGCGAGGTTGTGGTGGTAAATACCTGCGGCTTCATAGGCGACGCCAAGCAGGAGAGCATCGAGATGATTCTGCGACTGGCGGAAGGCAAGGAGTCCGGGCGCATAGGGCGCCTCATGGTGATGGGCTGCCTGGCTCAGAGATACCTGGACGAGCTGAAGGCCGAGATTCCGGAGGTGGACCGGTGGTACGGCAAGTTTGACTGGGCTTCCCTTGTGGAAGAACTCCCCGACCTGAAGCGCGGGTCTGAGAAGCCGCGCGATTGGGAACGGGTGCTTACCGGTACGCCCTATTCAGCGTATATCAAGATTTCGGAGGGCTGTGACCGCTTTTGCGCTTATTGTGCCATACCCCTTATCACGGGCAGGCATCATTCACGTCCTGTGCAGGAGATAGTCGATGAGGTCACCGACCTGGCTTCCCGTGGTGTCACGGAGTTCAATGTGATAGCCCAGGACCTGTCTGCTTATGGCACGGATCTGGGATACAGCAATTCACCGGCGCCGGGTGAGCGCAGCGGCTTGGCCACGCTTGTGGATGCCATATCGCGAGTGCCCGGGGTGCATTGGATAAGGTTGCACTACGCATATCCTGTGGATTTTCCGTGGGACGTGTTGGAGGTTATGAGGGAGCGCCCCAACGTGTGCGATTACCTTGACATAGCCTTGCAGCACGTATCCACCCCTGTGCTGGCCAACATGCGCCGACACATAGACCGTGAGCAGACCCTATCGCTCATACAGCGTATACGTCGGGAGGTGCCGGGAATATGCCTGCGCACGACCCTCATGACCGGTTTCCCCGGTGAGGGAGAGGCGGAATACGCGGAGCTGGAGGAGTTTGTCAAGAGTTGCCGCTTTGACCGCATGGGCGCTTTCTCTTACAGCGAAGAGGATGACACCTGGGCGCAGAGACATCTGCGCGACGAGATTCCCCAAGAGGTGAAGGATGAGCGCAGGGAACGCATACTCGCCTTGCAGGAAGATATTTCGGCAGAGCTCAATGCGCGTCTGATAGGACGTGAGTTCGAGATGCTGGTGGAGAGTATCGAGGATGGCGAGCTGACCGGGCGTACACAATGGGACAGTCCGGAGGTGGACTGTCTGGTGCATGTGCCATACGGAGAGTCTGATCCCCCGGCGATGCCTGGACAATATATAAAAGTTAAAGGAACCGATGCAGACGCATACGATATCTTTGCTGAACTCGCTCAATGACCGCGAGGCTCTGGACTATGCTTTTGACCAAAGCATGCCCGTGGCCCTTTTCCGGTTGCCCTCTGCGGGCCATGCTTCCTTGTATGGTGTTCCACAATGCCGGTACGTGCAAGCATACGGGCCACGGCAGGAGCGCATTTCTGTTCAGCAGGTTCAATGACAATGCGGTTTACTCGCTGCCGGCTGATTACAGCCGCAGGGTTCCGATGCCTTCCCATCTGGTGTGGCAATGCGTGGATGCCGAGTGTCCGCCCATGGTGCCTGACTATGTCCGCCGTATCAACACTCTCGTGGAACGTCTGCGCAGACGTGGCGGCAAGACTGTGTTTGCTGTCTCGCGCGAGGTGCATGTCGAGTTGCATCCTTTCGATATTTTCACACGCTTGGCCTCGGCATATCCTGACGCTTTCGTGTTTTGTTGGAAAACTCCCGACATGCCGGAAGCATGGATAGGAGCCACTCCTGAGGTTCTTGCAGAAGCCTCGGACAGAATATTCCGGACCATGGCCTTGGCCGGTACCCGCAGGAGAGGCGGCCGTGACATACCTTGGGATGAAAAGAACGTAGAGGAGCAACGCATGGTGAGGGATTTCATTATCGACACGTGCCGGGAGCATGGCCTTAGGCCGACGTGTACGGCGCCTTTCACCAAAGCGGCCGGTCCGGTAGAGCATATATGCAATATGATAGAGGCGTCGACGCCCCAGCGCTTTGACACTCTTTCCATGGCTGTCGCGCTTTCTCCCACACCGGCCGTATGTGGTTTGCCTCGTGCCGAGGCATTGGAGGACATAGCCGAGCTGGAGGACATGGAGCGAGATTTCTACGGCGGATGGTGCGGTGTCACGGATGGGGACGGTCTATGCCGCCTTTTCGTGACGCTGCGTTGCATGTCGCTGGATCTCTCGGCTTGTCGCGCCAAACTGTATGCCGGCGGAGGCGTCACACACAAGTCAGATGCCGCATCCGAGTGGGCAGAGGTGAACGCCAAGATGGGCACGTTGCTCAGTGTGCTGCAGGGCGGCACGTCTGCGCGTGCCGTGCAATTGAAGAAATAACCTAATTATTAATATTTAACACAAAGTTATCATGAAGTTAAACACCAGAGTTCTTCTTTCGGCAGCCATTATGGCAGGTTTCGCCTTTGGAGCCGAAGCTGAGGAGCACTTGAAGAGCCTTAATGCGAGCTACATCGATCCGAGTACTCCGGCCAAGGCAGATTTCTACAAGCATGTGAACAAAGGCTGGATGGATTCCCATCCTCTCACTCCCGAGCATGCCCGTTACGGCCAGTTCAATATCCTCAACGACTCCAGCGAGATGCGAGTGAAGAACATCGTGCTGGGTCTTGCGGCCACCAATCCCGCGCGCGGCACGGTGGCCCAGAAGGTATCCACCCTCTATGAGCAGGCTATGGACTCCGTACGCCGCAACGAGCTGGGGGCAAAGCCTCTCCAGGCCGGTCTCAAGAAGATTGAAAGCGCAAAGCCGAGCGAGATGGAAGACCTCTTTATCTGGATGCACAAGTATTACAGCAGCCCTTTCATAGGCGCAGGCCCGATGGAGAACATGGCCAACTCCAACGAGTATGCCATGTATGTGACCGGCGCGCCGCTCGGCCTGGGAGACCGTGACTATTACCTGAAGGGAGACAAGCGTAACAAGGAGATTCTAAACGCATACAAGAAGCTCATCGTGGACATGATGACGAGCGCCGGATACTCCAAGAAGGACGCGAACCGCATCATGAAGAATGTAGTCAAGTTCGAGACCATGCTGGCTGACTCCACTTGGACCCGCGAGGAGAGCCGCAACCTTCCTGCAATGTATAATCCCCGCTCCATAGCGCAGGTGAAGCAGATGTATCCCAATCTTCCCTGGGACCGTTTCTTCATCGAGACAATGGACATCGCCACTCCCGAGACAGTGATTGTCACCGAGATGAACACGGTGAAGCAGGGCAACGACCTCTACAAGAAGCTCTCTGACCGTGAGAAAAAGGACCTCTATGCCTGGGAGTTCGTGCGCAACGGCGCCCCTTACCTGAGCGACGATTTCACCAACGCCTCTTTTGAGTTCAACAAGGTGATGAGCGGCGTGATGCAGCAGCGTCCCCGCTGGAAACGCGCGCTGGCCGCCACCGAGGGCACTCTGGGCGAGGCCATCGGCGAGCTTTACGTGGAGAAATATTTCCCGCAGGAGAGCAAAGACTATATGATCGGCCTTATCGAGAACCTTCGCACGGCTCTCGGCAAGCACATAATCAACCTGCCCTGGATGAGCGACGACACCAAGCTCCAGGCCATCAAGAAGCTCAACGCCTTTACCGTGAAGGTGGGCTATCCTGACAAGTGGAAGGATTACACTACCATGGACATCGATCCCCAGGCAACCTATTACGACAACATGCAGGCAGCCTCCCGCTGGCACCAGAAGGAGGAACTCTCCAAGTGGGGCAAGCCCGTGGACAAGACTGAGTGGAGCATGACTCCCCAGACCATCAACGCCTACTATAACCCCATGGCCAACGAGATCGTGTTCCCGGCAGGCATCCTTCAGGCTCCCTTCTTTGACATCAACTCCTCCGACGCAGAGAACTATGGCGGCATCGGTGTGGTGATAGGCCATGAGATGACACACGGCTTTGATGACCAGGGCTGCAATTTCGACGCTGACGGCAATATGGTCAACTGGTGGACTCCTGAGGACGCACAGGCCTTCAAGACCATGACCCAGGGTCTCGTGGCTCAGTTCGACGAGGTGGAGGTGCTCCCCGGCATCCATGCCAACGGCCAGTACACCCTCGGAGAGAACATTGCTGACCAGGGTGGTCTGAACGTTGCTTATACGGCGTTCATGGACTCGCAGAAGAAGAAAGGTGTTGACGTGACATCACCCGATGCCAAGATCGACGGCCTGGATCCCCTCCAGGTGTTCTACATGAACTATGCCAACCTCTGGGCCCAGAATATCCGCGACGAGGAAATCAAGTCCCTGACCACAGGCGACGTTCACTCTCTGGGCGAGAACCGTGTGAACGTGAGCCTGCGTAACCTGGCTCCCTTCTTCGAGGCCTTCGGCATCGTGGAGGGTGACCCAATGTTCCGTCCCGAGTCAGAGCGCATCATCATCTGGTAACATCCCCACCACAGTATCGAAAAAAGAAATCCCGGCACTTTCGAGTGTCGGGGATTTTCGTTCTCTATAGGGCATTGTGGAGAGCTGTAAATGAGGTGGAAGGATAGGTAGACGCAACGCGCGGAAGAAGCGGCGGTCAGTCGGCAAGGGTGGTGCCGTCTATGTCAAGCAAGGCTTTGGCCAGCGCGTCGAGATGGTCGCGGCGGATGGCGAGCGTTATCTCGCAATTGTTGTCGAACTGCTGGTCCAGTATCTGCGCCTCGGAGCGCTTGAGGGCCCTCATCACGTCGTTCATGGCCAGATACGGGAATCGGACGGTAATGCTTCCCATATCATGCCGTTCCACTATTTCCGCATTATCGATAGCTTCCTTCGCGGCTGAGCGGTAGGCGGCTATCAAGCCGGAGGTGCCCAGCTTTATGCCTCCGAAATATCGGACCACAACTATGAGTATGTCGGTCAGCTCGTAGGAATTGATTTGGCCGAGTATAGGCTTCCCCGCAGTGCCGGAGGGTTCACCGTTGTCGTTGAGCTGCCAGATGCTGCGGTCCGGGCCGAGCATGTAGGCCCAGCATACATGGCGCGAGTCATGGTACTTGTTCTGGTATTCCTTGATTCTGGCTTTGGCTTCCTCCGCGTCCTTCACGGGGATGGCGAATGAGAGGAAACGGCTCATCTTCTCACGGACGAGCCCTTCCCCGGAGGTCGCTATGGTCTTGTAGATGTCGCTCATGCTCAGGAATCTTGAAGATGTGCCAGCAGGTCTGCCACTATGAATGTGGATCCCCCCACATAAATCAGGTCATCGGTCCCGGCTGCGGCCAAGGCTGCGTGCCAGGCCTCCGGTACGGTGCCATACATATTGCCGGTGATGCCGCATGTGGCCGCCTTCCGCACAAGCTCCTCCACAGGCATGGCGCGGGGTATCTGCGCCTGGGTCAGATAATACGAGGCTTCGCGAGGGAACAGCGGCAGGATATGGTCCACATCCTTGTCGGCCACGAAGCCGGCCACTATGTGGAGACGACGGCCCGGCACCTCTGTCCTTAGCCGTTCCAGCTGTGCGAAATTGTATCGCAGTCCGGCCTCGTTGTGTCCTGTATCGGCGATGGCCAACGGGTTTTCAGAAAGTCTCATCCATCGTCCGGCAAGCCCGGTGAGGCGGCTCACATTGGCCAGCCCCTCGGCAGTCGATTTGTCCGATATTTCCACGCCTGTGCCCCTGAGCATTTGTATGGCGGCGAGCACCGTGCGCAGGTTTGCCTTCTGGTAATCACCCTTCAGGTCATAGTCGAATTTCAGACCTGAAGGGAGCGTGACTCCCTCCAGACTGGAGGTGTCAGGGAGTGCCGTCTCCTCCTGTGCGAAGCGTATAGGCGAGCCTGTCTCGACTGCCTTGTCCGCGAAAATGCGGTGAACCTCTCCTTCGGCCTCACCTATCACAACAGGGATGCTTTGCTTGATGATACCTGCCTTTTCGGAGGCTATTTTCGGCAGCGTGTCGCCCAGGAACTGGGTATGGTCCTTGGATATGTTGGTGATGACGCATCCTATGGGCGTTATGATGTTCGTGGAGTCGAGCCTGCCACCCATGCCTACCTCTATTACGGCATAGTCCACCTCTTGACGGGCGAACCAGTCGAAAGCCATCATCATCGTCAGCTCGAAGAATGAGGGATGTCCCTCATAGCCGGAGGCTCGGAAACGCTCCACGAAATCGGTGACGGCCCGGCGAGGAATCATCTCGCCGTCCACACGTATCCGCTCACGGAAATCCGCCAGGTGAGGCGACGTGTACAATCCGGTCTTGTAGCCCTGCGACTGAAGCACGGCGGCCAGTGAGTGAGATGTGGAACCTTTGCCGTTGGTGCCTCCCACATGTATGGAGCGGAAGCGCCTGTGCGGATGCCCGAAATAAGAGTCAAGGGCCAGGGAGGTGTCAAGTCCCGGTTTATAAGCGGCGGCGCCTATGCGTGAGAACATCGGCAGCTGCCTGAAAAGCCACTCGAGGGCTTCGTCATACTTTACTTTGTCAGAGTCCATATATTAGGAAACCGGCCACGCCGGCCATTATTATTACCAGAATGGGGTGCAGCTTCACCTTGCGAGGGCCGAGCGGAAGGGGAAAATACACCAAAAGAAATGCCGCCACGCATATCGCCACGCTGGTTATCAACTCCTTGCGCTGACCTGTGGGGCAGAAGTTAGCGGAGTTCATGAGAAGGATTGCGGCAGAGGCTATCAAGCCCACCACCACGGGCCGCAGCCCGGTGAATATGGCTTTTATCGTACCGTTCTCCTTGTGTGCGGCAATGAAATGGGCTGCATACAGCACCATGAGGAACGAGGGCACCACCACGGCGAGCGTGCAGGCCACGGAGCCGAGCAGTCCCCACAGTGGCGCACCCGCCAGTGCCGGTTCCACTGCTCCGGGAGCCGCATAGCCTATGTAAGTCGCCGAGTTTATGCCTATCGGCCCGGGGGTCATTTGCGAGATGGCCACTATGTCCGTGAACATGGTCTCGCTTATCCAGCCGGGGTCCACCACCGAATGTTCCACCAGGGAGAGCATGGCATAGCCTCCTCCGAATCCGAAGATGCCTATCTTGATGTAGGCCCAGATGAGCTTAAGATATATCACGCGTCGCCTCCTTTCGCCTTGCGCAGCCGTCGGGCCGACCACTTGAAATAAATCCATCCGCCAAGCGCGCCGAGTACGATATAGACTATAGGGTTCGAGACGAAACCTATGTTCAGGGAAATGAGCAGGGCCACCAGAACCGGTATCCATACAGTCTTCAGGGAGAGCTTGGCAGCTTTGGCAGAGGATATCACCGGGGCTATGATAAGGGCCACCACTGCGGGACGGATGCCCATGAACACGGAGGAGAGCACTCGGTTGCTTTTTATGAGGTCCGGAGTCAGGAATATCGCTATGGCGAGGATTATCAGAAACGAGGGGAGTATCGTGCCTAATGCGGCGGTAACGGCACCTCGGCGCGCGCAGGTCCTGTCGCCCACGGCCACGGCTATGTTCACGGCTAAGATACCCGGAAGGCTCTGTGCCAACGCAAGCAGGTCAAGGAACTCCTCGCGGCGTATCCAGCCCTTCTTGTCCACTATCTCTCTCTCGATGATTGAAATCATGGCCCAGCCGCCTCCGAAGGTGAACGCGCCTATCTTGAGGAATGAGACGAACAGTTCCCCCAGGGATGCCTGAGGGGAGGTAAGGGATGAGGATTCTCTGTCTTGCATAAGGTAAATCTCCCCGCAGAGTCCGCGCCGGACCACCGGCTCAGACTTTGCAGGGATATGTTTATACGTCGGGAAATGTACGGAATCAGAGCTTGCAGGCCGTGCAGCCGGGCTTGATTTGCTTGAAGAAATCGTTGCCCTTGTTGTCCACGAGGATAAAGGCGGGGAAATCCTCGACCTCGATTTTCCAGATGGCCTCCATGCCGAGCTCGGGATACTCAAGCAGCTCCACGCTCTTGATGCTGTTCTGAGCCAGGATGGCGGCGGGGCCTCCGATGGAGCCAAGGTAGAAACCGCCATGCTTCTTGCATGCGTCCGTCACCTGTTGGCTACGATTGCCCTTGGCTATCATGATCATGGAGCCGCCCGCAGCCTGGAACTGGTCCACATAGGGGTCCATGCGGCCTGCCGTGGTGGGGCCGAATGAGCCGGAAGGCATGTTCTCGGGCTTTTTGGCCGGACCTGCGTAATAGATGGGATGGTCTTTGAGGTACTGCGGCATGGGCTCGCCGGCGTCAAGGCGCTCCTTGATCTTGGCGTGCGCTATGTCACGGCCCACGATTATGGTGCCTTTCAGCGAGAGGCGCGTGGAGACCGGATACTTGTCCAGCTCGGCCAGAATCTCAGGCATCGGACGGTTCAGGTCTATCTTCACCACCTCGCCCTCGCCCTGGTTGCGCAGCTCGGCGGGGATAAGTTCGGCGGGATTGGTGTCAAGCTCTTCCAGGAACAGTCCGTCGCGTGTTATCTTGGCCTTTATGTTACGGTCGGCAGAGCAGCTCACGCCCATGCCCACGGGGCATGACGCGCCGTGGCGCGGCAGACGTATCACACGTATGTCATGTGCGAAATACTTGCCGCCGAACTGTGCGCCCAGGCCAAGCTCGCAGGCCGCCTCCCAGAGCTGCTTTTCCAGCTCCACGTCGCGGAAGGCGCGGCCATACTCGTTGCCGGTGGTGGGCAGCTCGTCATAATATTTCACAGATGCTTTCTTGACCACCTCAAGGTTCTTCTCGGCGCTCGTGCCGCCTATCACGAATGCGATGTGGTAGGGAGGGCAAGCGGCGGTGCCAAGGCTCTTCATCTTCTCGATGAGGAATGGGATGAGGGTCTTGGGGTTGAGGATTGCCTTGGTCTCCTGGTACAGGTAGGTCTTGTTGGCAGAGCCGCCACCCTTGGCCACGAACAGGAACTTGTACTCCATCCCCTCGGAGGCGTGTATGTCTATCTGGGCCGGAAGGTTGCAGCCAGTGTTCACCTCCTCGTACATGGACAGGGGTGCGTTCTGGGAGTAACGCAGGTTGTTCTCAGTATAGGTCTTGTACACACCCAGCGAAATCTTCTCGGCGTCATCGCAGCCGGTCCATACCTGCTGGCCTTTGTAAGCGGCGCAGATGGCCGTGCCGGTGTCCTGGCAGAAGGGAAGCACACCCTTGGATGCCACATCGGCGTTGCGGAGCATGGTCAGTGCCACGAATTTGTCGTTGTCCGACGCCTGAGGATCGCTCAATATCTTGGCCACCATCTCGTTATGCTCGCGGCGCAGCAGGAAAGCGTTGTCATGAGTGGCGGCGTTGGCCAGCAGCGTGATGGCTTCGGGGTCTATGACGAGCATCTCGTGCCCGTTCCAGTTCTCGACTTTGACGCCCTCCTTGGTCAGGAGGCGGTATTTGGTTTTGTCAGGCCCTAAGGGGAAGGGCTTTTGATAGTGAAATTCAGGGGTTGCCATGAAAGTTATGTCTTTAATGATTTGCCGCGAAATTAGCAATAATATTTGGGATGGCAAACGGCTTATTAACTTTTTTTCGCACTCGCGGGACACCTCGACTCGGTTGATTTTTGTAATTTTGTGACCTCACAGCGGACACCTCCTTAATCTCAAGGTGTCATTATCCATAAAAATTATGAAGTTCCACAAGATATTATCCCGCATATTCCCGATTTTATTGGCAGTAATAATGGCAGCGGCCTCTATGGCTGATTTTACGGCTCAGGCCGCAACCAAGAGGAGCAAGGCCAAGACCACCCAGACTACATCGAAGGGCAAGAAGAAGGGCTCCGCCAAGAAAAACACCGGCAAAAGCAAGAAGGGCAAGAAATCATCCAAATCCAAATCCTCGAAATCCAAAAAGAAAAGCAATAAGAAGTCGACCCGCGCCGTGTCGAGAGGCAAGCGCAAGACTTCCACCAGACGATGGACAAACCATAAGGAGGCTCCGGTGGAGACTGCCTCGTCCGACTCGCTGACCTTGATGGTCAACAACGCTGTGCTGGCCAGCGTGCCTTCCAACCTGAATCCGGGGGGACTGAGGGTGAATCGCGTGACTCCGGACCATGCCAACCACACGTTGCAGGTCAGGCTCAACGACAATTTCACCTATCTGCCGGTTACGAATGATTTCATCAACGATCTTCAGAGCACTGTGCGCAAGTCGCTGCCGGACTCGCTGCGCAATTATCGTCCGGACCTGAGGGTAGGCGGAAAGTCCCTGTCGTATTACATATCGAAGATAGACAAGCTCCCGGCACAGTATCGCAAGAACGTGCCATTCGTGCGCGAGGCGAAGCCGGACGCGCTCGCACCCAAGGGTCTTCAGGGCGACATATTGGCCATGTGGCACAGCCATGGACGATATTATAAGAACGGGTCTTGGCAATGGCAGCGCCCTTTGCTGTTCGAGACCGTGGAGGATGTCTACACCATGAGCTATGTGCTCCCCTATATCGTGCCGATGATAGAGAATGCCGGCGGCTATGTCATGTTGCCTCGCGAGCGCGACGTGAATCCGCATGAGGTAATCGTTGACAATGACAAGAACGATGGGGGAGAGCTGTATTCCCAACCGTATTATGCGGAGAGAAATGGTTCCACCCGTTGGGAAAACGGAGAGTTTGACGGTTTCATCTATGACCTGGCTTCCTTCCGCGACACGGAGAACCCGTTTGAGATAGGCACTTACCGCCAGACCGCTACGGTGAAGTCAGGTACTGAAAGCGTGGCTGCCTGGTATGCCGACATTCCTGAGGATGGCGAGTACGCGGTCTACGTAAGTTACAAGTCATTGCCCGAGTCGACCACCGATGCGAAGTATACCGTTCATTACTCCGGAGGCACCAAGGATTTTTTGGTGAACCAGACAATGGGCGGAGGCACGTGGATATATCTCGGCACTTTCCCTCTGCGCAAGGGCTATTCGGATCAGGTGCCGGTGGTGTCGCTTACCAATCTCAGCGGCGCTGCCGCAGGCAAGATCGTGACCGCCGACGCTGTCAAGATCGGTGGCGGTATGGGCAACATAGAGCGAAGCCCTCGCAGGGCTGATGTGTTCTATGATCCTTCCACTCCGGAATCCGCTTCCGAATTGGAAGCGCAGAATAGCTCATCGGACGATGATGAGGGCGATGACGAAGAGGATGATGAGGACGAGGGCGATGACACTGAGGACGAGGGGGACGAGGAGGCGCTTCCCGACGACAACGGTGAGCAGTCCGTAGATGGTGAGGAACCCCAGTCCAAACCAGCCCCTGAGCCAAAGAAAGGCCCTCCGCCCGTGTTCCGCACATCCGGTCTTCCCCGCTTCCTGGAGGGGGCACGTTACTGGCTGCATTGGGCCGGGATACCCGAGGAGGTGTATTCCCCTTATCATGGACGGGATGACTATAAGGATGACTATACAGGCCGTGCGTTGTGGGTCAACTATCTGGCCGGGGGTAGCCGTGTGCTTCCAGATGAGCCGGGTCTGGGGATTCCTGTTGACGCCGCTTTCGCGCTCCATTCGGATGCCGGGCGTCGTTCCGACGACTCTACGGTGGGCACACTCGGCATTTACTATACCCAGGGGGGCATCAATTATGAGGACGGCACGCCGCGTATCAACTCACGTATGCTTACAGACTATGTGATGCGGCAGATCACTTCTGACGTGCGTCAGACTTATAATCCTTCCTGGACCCGTCGCTCCATGTGGGACAAGAGTTATGTCGAGGCCCGTGTACCGGAGGTGCCGACCACTTTGATAGAGCTTCTCAGCCATCAGAATTTCGGCGATATGCAGTATGGTCTGGATCCTAATTTCCGATTCCTGGTGAGCCGCGCGATATACAAGGCCATCGCGCGTTTCATGGCCGAACGCAAGGCTCGCGAGGTGGTGATACAGCCGTTGCCGGTAAAGGATTTCGCCATAACCAGGGCCGGGAAGGGGCATTTCAAGTTGCAGTGGAAGCCTACACCTGACCCGTTGGAGCCTACGGCGATGCCCAAGGAGTACATAATTTATGAGCGTCGTGGCTCACAGCTCGGTTTTCACAAGATAGGAGTGACCTCCTCTACCCATTACAATGTCAAGGTCAAGGACAACGACATATACAGTTTCAGGATTGTGGCCGTGAACGAAGGCGGGAAGTCTTTCGACTCCGAGACACTGAGCTGCCGCGAGGCATCGGGCGGCAAGCCTGTCATGATAGTCAACGGCTTCACCAGGGTCAGTGCTCCCGGTGTGGTCAACGAGGGGGGACGTGTGGGCTTCGATTCAGAGTGTGATTTCGGCGTGCCCTATATCCGCGACATATCATTTGCCGGGTATCAGCGTGAGTTCCGCCGTGGCGCCGGAGACCTGGGCCGCAGCGGTGGTGACTATCTTTCCACAGTCATAGCCGGAAATACATTCGATTATCCGTACGTCCATGGTTCGGCGATTGCCAACGCCGGTTACGGTTTTGTCTCCAGCAGCCTGGGCGCGGTCACAGACGGGCTTGTCAACCTGCGTGACTATGATGTGGTGGACCTTGTGCTTGGAAAACAAAAGGAGGGGAAAATAGGATGCGGCCAGAGCGGCTGGCAATATAAGGCCTTCCCCGAGGAGTTGCAGAAGCGTCTGCGTGCCTTTGTGGACCATGGCGGCGACCTGCTGGTTACAGGCCAATACGTGGCTACAGACCTGTATTCCACCCGTTCCTCGCGCGCTGACCAGGACTTCGCCACTCAGGTTCTCGGAGTCACTCCCGGCGAGAGCGAGAAAGTGCGCAGCCCGAGGTTCTTCGCGTCCTCCGAGGCTCAGAAGGATGGCTTCTCAAGGCGCAATTATAATTATAACAACACACTGAACGAGGATATGTACATAGTTGAGTCTCCGGACATGCTCGAACCCGTAGGCGAGGGCGAGGTGATGTTTGAGTTCGACGGCAACAATGGCGCCGCCGGCGTGAGTCGCGTGGACGGCAAGAGTCATACCGTGGTGCTTTCCATTCCTTTCGAGAGCATAAACGGAGCTGACAACCGCAACGCCCTGATGAAGGATATTCTCGATTTCTTCAAATAAATACCATGGACCATGATACGATTCACAGATCTTGATACATTGGATAGAGACTGCCGTGGTCTCTCGCATATATGTGTGCAGATAGATGACCGTGAGGTGAGTTTCTCGGATTACGGCGAGCGGCGCATGCTCCAGGTGGCTACCGGCTCCGGCGCGTCGATGGTCTATTCACATTACAGAGAGTCATTGCCCGACGGTACGTTGGTTCCTCATCCCGTCATCGCATACCAGCAGGGGAGCCTGCGTGATGATTTCGATTTCGGCGCGGCGGTGGTGTTGGATTGCGACAGGGTACGGGAGGTGATGCCTGACATCGCTGGCCGTGAATATGCCGACGGCGGATGGTATGCGTTGCGTCTGGCGTTGAGCCGGAAAGGCAACGGACTCTTCCTGTGCCCGGAGTATCTATATACGGCATGCAGGACCGACCACCGTCTGAGCGGCCAGAAACAGCATGACTATGTTGATCCACGCCGCAGGGAGTATCAGATATGTATGGAGCGCACGCTCACGGATTTCTTGAAGCGGGAAAAAGCGCTTGCTCCTGTTGAGAAGAAAGCCTGCGTGCCGCCTGCCACGGATGCTGACCGACCTTTGGCCTCGGTCGTGATACCTGTTCGGAACCGTGTGCGCACCATAGCGGACGCCGTGCAGTCGGCCTTGGGGCAGGAGTGCGGTTTCCCGTTCAACGTGATAGTGGTGGACAATGGCAGCACGGACGGGACTACCGAGAAGCTGGAGGCCATGGCTTCCCCGCGTCTTGTGCATATACGCCTGGACGGTTCCGAGGGATTGAACATCGGCGGCTGTTGGAACAGGGCGATACTCGACTCTCGTTGTGGACTGTATGCCGTTCAGCTCGACTCTGATGACATCTACTCCTCTCCACACACCTTACAGAAGATTGTCGACAAATTCCGCGAAGGTGACTATGCCATGGTCATAGGCAGCTACACCCTCACTGATTTCAATCTTGACATACTGCCCCCCGGACTGATAGACCACGCCGAGTGGACTGATGACAATGGAGCGAACAATGCCCTGCGCATAAACGGTCTCGGTGCCCCGCGTGCTTTCTACGTTCCTTTGCTGCGCGAGATACTGTTCCCGGACACCTCCTATGGTGAGGACTATGCCGTGGGCATCCGCTTGGCGCGTGACTATAAGATTGGCCGTATCTATGAGTCGCTGTACAATTGCCGAAGATGGGAGGGCAACTCGGACGCGGCCCTCTCGGTAGAGAGCGTGAACCGCAATAATTTCTACAAGGACTCGCTGCGCACCGCCGAGCTGCTGGCGCGGATGGACATAAATGCTGGGCGTCATGAGTGAGACAGAGAATCTTGTCCGGTTCCATGACAGGCAGCTGACAGCATGGCCCCAGGCTCGGGAAAGATACGAGGCCCTGACTCATGTGCGTGTCAGAGAGATAAGTCTTGGCGGATTTACGGTGAGAATACAGTTCAATCCGGGCAGGGCAGTGTCTACCGGAGCGAGGACCGATTCTGCATCGATTGCCGCACGCCCCTGCTTCCTCTGTGCCGCAAACCGCCCGGAGGAACAGCTTATATTTGACGTGTATCCGGGTATCGACACCTTGGTGAACCCGTTTCCCATATTCCGTCGCCATTTCACGTTGGCGGCCAAGGGGCATCTGCATCAGGATACAGTGGATTTCATGGAGATGGCACGCATCGCCGCTACGTTGCCCGACATGGTGACTTTCTACAACGGTTCGCAGGCCGGAGCCTCTGCTCCTGACCATCTGCACATCCAGGCCGGGGAAAAGGACTTTTTGCCTCTGTGCGCATATCTGGAGGCTGACCCCGGGGAGCTGATGAAGAGCGACGGCTCTTTCAGCGCATACAGCCCTGACGGATTGCCGGTGAGTGCGGTGCATTTTACAAGCCGGCAGTTGACTCCCGAAATGAGCCTCTGGCTCGACACGCTGCTGCCGTGCGATAAGTTCGGGATGCCGCAAAGAGGGATGCGGAATGTCCTTATGTGGCCGGATGCAGATGGATGCCTGCACACTCTGTTCCTGCCTCGCGCCGCACATCGCCCGGCATGTTATTTCAGACCTGAGGAAGAGGGGAGACTGATGGTGAGTCCGGGCGCGGTGGACATGGCCGGTGTGCTTATTTTGCCGCGCGAGGCGGATTTCGAGAATATCAGCCGCACAGATATAAGGCAAATATACGATGAGGTCTCTTTCCCATATAAAGAGTCCCCGCAATTTCAAAGATTGTTGCTGTTATGAATCCTTTGTTCGGCGAGCCTCTTGTACGTGTTGCCCTGAGTGAGGATAGCCCATTCGGGTTGCATCCGCATGGCAGGTATGCTGTCAATGCCTCTGAGGGTATGATCACATACCAACCCTTGGAAGAGGATTCTTGCATGGAAATCAAGGGTATCCGCATTGGACGGGACTTTCATTGGGATACGGTCTGCTCATTCACTTATACGGGTGTCGTGCAGGTGTCCAAGCAAGGGAGACATACCTTGCTTCTGAATATCCTGAAGGCTGAGAAATACCTTGAGTCGGTCACGGGCAGCGAGATGCACCCGGAGGCACCCATAGAGTTTGCCAAAGCCCATGCGGTGATTGCCCGCTCCTGGCTTTTAAGGCAGATGAACCTTCCTCCCGCTCCTCCTTCACCAGCTTGCGCACCCATAGCCGGCAGGCATATAACCTGGACACAAGCCTCAGCACATAAGGGGTTTGATGTCTGTTGCGATGACCATTGCCAGCGCTATCAGGGTTTAGGCTCTGTGTCGGAGACCTCGGCGCAGGCTGTGGCCTTGACGCGCGGGCTTGTCCTGACGGACGATGATGGAAATATTGCCGACACACGTTATTCAAAGTGCTGCGGGGGCGTTACGGAACGCTTTTCCACCTGCTGGGAAGACTCGGATTATCCCTATCTTGTTCCGGTCGATGACCCGTTCTGCCATCCGGACAGGCTGAAGGCAGCACTTGCGCTGCATCCCTCGCTGCTGAAGGACTACGACAGCATGACTCGGGATTATTACGAATGGACACGGGAGATCCATGCTTCGGAGATTGCTGAAAACTTGCGTCGGCGTTTCGACATGGATATTGGCGATGTGGTTGACCTGGTTCCCGTGCATGTCGGACCTTCCGGACGTTTGCGTGAGTTGCTTGTGAAGGGCACCGCCGGCGAGGCTGTCATAGGCAAGGAACTTGCCATACGGCGTCTGCTGTCGCCCACCCACCTATATTCCTCTGCTTTCACCGTCAAGCGTGCCGGGTCTGTGTTCCGCCTGGAGGGCAAGGGATGGGGACACGGCGTGGGGCTGTGCCAGATTGGGGCGGCGGTCATGGCCGTGGAAGGTTTCTCTTGCAGCCAGATCCTGGAACACTACTATCCTCATACCCATCTCTCCAAGATTTATGACTGAACACCTAACAAATCAAAACTATACATTATAATGAAAATACCCGAAATTGTACCTGACGTCTTTTATACGGGAGTGGATGACCATACCACTCATCGTTTCGAGGGCCTGTGGGCGCTTCCTTGGGGCGTGAGCTACAACTCCTACATAGTGCGTGGAGACAAGACCGCGCTCATAGACGGGGTGGAGCTGCACAAGCTCGAGGAGCATATACGTGCCATACATAAGTCTGACGCTACCCCGGATTATCTTGTTGTAAACCACATGGAGCCGGACCACAGCGGGGCCATCCCGGGGCTTATAGACCATTACCCTCAGCTCAAGATAGTGGGAAATGCGAAGACGATCGACATGATCAGGGGCTTCTACCACATAGAGGACGCGGATCGCTTCATCATAGTGAAAGACGGAGACACCCTTGACCTCGGCAAAGGGCTTGTGCTGAAATTTTTCCTAACACCCATGATTCACTGGCCTGAGACCATGATGACTTATCTGGAGAGCCGTGAGATTCTGTTCAGCGGGGACGCCTTCGGCACATTCGGTGCCTTGGACGGTGCGGTGGAGGACTCCCAGATAGCTGATAGCTCACTTTATTTCGAGGAGATGTACCGCTATTACGCCGCCATAGTGGCGAAATACGGGAAGCCGGTGCAGATGGCCATGAACAAGCTGTCCGGGTTGAAGATAAGCCGCCTTTGTTCCACTCACGGACCGGTGTGGCACAAACTCGCGGACAAGGTCATAAAGGCTTATACGGACCTCAGTGCCGGAGTCACCTGTAAGGGAGTGGTGATAGCCTATGGCTCCATGTACGGCAACACGGGCATGCTCGTCGAGACCATAGCCCGCCGTCTCCATGAACGTGGCGTGGAGTCTGTACGCATCTATAACCTGACCAGTGCGGAGCAGAGCCGCGTGCTTGCCGATATATGGCGTTTCAATGGTCTGGTGCTCGCTTCTCCCACATACAACGCCAACATTTTCCCGCCTGTGGAATCCTTGATAAAGGCTCTTGAGGTGCGTGAGCTGAAGAACCGGGCCGTAGGTCTGGTAGGCTCATACGCCTGGGCGCCCGCTGCGCTGCGACTTATGAAAGCACGCATGGAGGCTCTCGGACTCGACTTGGCGGGCGAGGCATCGATGAAGATGAGCCCGGAGCCCGACTCTTTGGCACAAGCCATGTCCATGGCTGATGCCTTGGCCGACAAGGTGCTCGCATGAGCCGCGCCCTGGTCGGCAGCCAGAGAGACTGATATCCATATAAGAAGCGGGATGTGTCACAAGGGAACCCTAACACATCCCGTCTCTTTTTATGGAAGCGTCACAGCGCCTGGGCGAGGATATATATCACATACATGAGTATCATTATCGCCCCTTCGCTCCGGTTTATGGTCTTATCTCCCCAGTACCACCCCACAAGCCAGAACAGTAGCGCGGCCCCGGTCATGGTGAGCAGGTCAAGATTGCCTATGCCCCCGAAATCGAGTGGACTTATGGTGGAGGTGACGCCCAGTACGAAAAATATGTTGAAGATACATGACCCTATCACGTTGCCGATGCAAATACCGCTCATGCCTTTGCGGGCGGCTGCCACGGAGGTGGCAAGTTCCGGCAGTGACGTGCCTGCGGCCAGTATCGTGAGCCCTATCAGAGCCTCGCTCCAGCCCAAGGCTCTTGCCAGGCCGCACGCACCGTCCACGAACCATTGTCCGCCGAATACGAGCGCCGCCAGTCCCCCCACCAGATAAACCAGGGAACGCCCCAGAGAGAGGTCCTTGACAGTGGACTCTGCCGTCCTGTCCGGTTGTTTTCTGGCAGAGGAAATCATGTAGTGCATGAATACGAGGAAAAAGAGCAGAAGCACAAGGCCGTCCACGCGGGTCAGCACATGAGTCCCGCCATCCAGCAGCGGCGCGTTGCCCATAACGAGCAGCACAGCCGAGCTGAGTATGACGAGCGGTATTTCGTTGGCCAAGATGCCTTTCCCTATTTTTATGGGCTTAATCATGGCCACGACTCCCACTATTATGAGAATGTTGAATATGTTGGATCCCACGATGTTTCCAATCGCCATCTGCGCCGAGCCGTTTGCCGCGCTCATTATGGATACCACAAGCTCCGGTGCCGAGGTCATCATGGACACCACGGTCAGTCCGACAATCAACTCTGACATGCCGAGCCTTTTCGCCAACGCTGCTGCGCCGTCCGTCATATAGTTGGCCCCTCCCAATATCAGCAGCAGGCCGCCGGCAAGCATCAATAAATCCAGAATCATGCTTCTCTATCTTGTTTAGTGATGATTATTTTTCAAGGCCGATACCCGGTCTACTAGTTCCTGGGTGGCCGGGGGCAGGGGAGTGGCCAACGGGCTTCGCTCGAATTTCTCTGCCGGAGGATTGCCCTTGACCTGTTCGCGTGCTTCTTCGGGGGTAAGGTATTCCACCCGCAGGGGGTAAATCTCGAAATACCCCCGCATCTCTATCGGTGTGGCGCTGTTGAAAGCCTTGCGTATCCACTTGCCTTTCCCGGTCACTGCCATTGTCAGCGACCCATACAGGATGTCCGAGGGGTTGTAGATTCCATTTTCGTTGGCCTTGAAGCTCCATGTTTCCTGTAATTCAGTTATGTCAAGGGTCATGCCCAGCAGTTTGAAAAGAAACGGAGACATCTTGTGCCCCTTCTTGTCGGCCAGGCAATCGCTGATAAGCGTGTAGGCTTTGTCAGTTTTTCTTGCCACGGATTTCAAGCCGTACTTACCACTTATAGTGTCGGTATACGCCGTCCCGGCGCTTCTCACGTTCTCGCCCTCGGTCAATCCTCGGTGAGGCAGCTCAAGCATGTCGAGCCAGACGAAATCGTTTTTGTTGAACTCGGGCGAAGAGACGCTGTCCAGTCCTTGGTTGTTGGTTATCCTTTCGTAGAGCTTCGCCACAAGTGGACGGAAGGTGTCGGGGGCCTTGAATTTCTGTAATAGAAATCGCCCACATGTTCGGCGAAGAAACGTATCGTGTCCGTAGTGTTTGCTGCACTCGTGTATTCGCGCACATAGCACACGAGCCTTGCCACGGGACGGTCGGTAGGGGTCACCGTCACCGCGTCAAGCTCCATTGTCGCGGGGACGAGCGCCACCTTCCCTTCCGTTCGCTGGCAGATGGCCGGCATGTACCCCATACATTTA
>URZM01000005.1 GCA_900552315.1 uncultured Bacteroidales bacterium
AGAGGCAAGGGCGACATCTTGAAATATTGTCTTATGGTGTAATGGTAGCACATCGGATTCTGGTTCCGCTAGTGAGGGTTCGAGTCCTTCTAAGACAACCACGCAAGGAGGCTGTGTCAAACAAGACGCAGCCTCTTTCGCTATTTTCTCCTTAACAATACAATCTCCCAAAAATTATTGTCCCCTTTTCCGGGTCAATGTAAAATTCCGGCCGGCTGCCCATAGGCACGCATCGCGCCGAAAGGCACGGAGTATACCCACATTGCAGCAAGTCTGCAAACGCAGGGTGATGTAGCCCCGAACAGTGTCACATGTCGTCAGGTGTGTGATGGTTGTCCTGCCGGCACATCCCCCCCGTTGCTCCCAATCTACCGACTCTCAGATTCCCTGTTTTTCCTCGAAAGCAATATATATCCCTATTTTCTCAGCTTCTCACAGTCTAATGTCCTGTTACATAGTTTTATATCCCTGTCTGACTTTAGTTAGGTCAAATGGGAGGACTGAAAATTCAAAAAAAAGTTGTAATTTTGCGCCCACAATAGTGACTCTTCACAAGAGTCTATATTGTGGATTTACGCAGTGTGATTTTTGTGGCGAAGAGTCCTCAAGATACAGTTCATGTTTCGGCAGTGCCCTTTGGCGTTGACGAGGCCGTAGGCTTGTCCGGACGTTGTGTTTCCGGGATATGGAAGCTCTTGGAGGCACATTTATAGAGCCTTATAATCCGCGTATATCGGACATGTTGCTGACTGTTTTCACACCTACATTCAACAGGGCGCATCTACTTTCAAGGACGTTCCAGAGCCTCGCAAGCCAATCTTTCAAGGATTTTGAATGGCTGATTGTAGATGACGGATCTACTGATGACACAGAAGCTGTCGTCACCTCCTTTCAAGCCAAGTGCGATTTCCCTATTCATTATATTAAGAAGGAGAATGGAGGCAAGCACACGGCCCACAACCATGCCCTGATACGTGCTAAGGGTGATTTCTTCTTCACCGTGGATTCCGATGACTGGCTGCCTGAGGACGGCCTGACGCATGTGGCTGATGCTTGTGTCGGTATTGCGGCTGACAAGGAGGTGATGGGTCTAATAGCCCTCAAGCAATTCCCTGACGGCCGTATAATAGGCAACACCTATCCATGGACCGGAACCCTGAAAACCTTGCGTGAGCTGGAGCTTTCAGGCAACGGAGGCGAGCGTTCATTGGTCTTCAAGACCTCAATGCTCCGTAATTATCCATTTCCCGTGATTAAGGGAGAAAAATTTATGGTTGAAGGAGTGGTCTATAACGGTTTTGTTGATTCTAAAAAGTTCCTGGTCTCCAATGATACATTTACAATATGTGAATATCAGGACAACGGCTTGAGCAGCAATCCCAGACATCTTATGGGTCGTAACCCCGGGTGCTACAAGCTCTACTATCGCAACCGCATAGACATGGCAGCCTCCTTCAAGGAGCGGGTGGGATACGTGATTCGTTATAACGCTTTCTCCAAGCTGTATCGTGGCGACCAAGTTGGACCATACCGAGGCCGGCACATGTTGCTGAAGGCTTTGCTGTGGCCCCTTACTCCTTTTGTCGCACGCATGTACTCCAAGGGAAACGCTAAATGAACCAGACCTTCACCATAATATTCCTTATCCTCGTCTGGGTCATATCCTTCGTCGAGCCATCCGGCTGGGCGATGGCCATTCACCTGCCCGAGAAAATATCATGGACTATTGCACTCTTGGCCGGTGCCTGCATGCTCATTTCCCGTAATCGCAAGCTCCAGGTGCCCGGACCTTTGGTGGCTCTTCTTATAGTCACATTCATAATCATCCCGGTCATTATGGCCGACAGCTGGCAGGGCGCTGAATACCTGGTCGCCTTCCTAACCGTATATCTCGCCGCCCAAGGAACCATAACCCGCAAGGTAATGGCGGTATCCGGCATTGTCATCGCCATCCTGGGCCTTGTGGTGCTGCGCATCTACGTTTCCGGGAACATTTTGAGCGGATGGAACGACAACGCCATCTCCATGGTCGGCCTTTTCAGTTTCGTCTATTTCTCCATGTTCCTTATTTCCCAAAAGGGCACAGCGGCATTCTGGATATGGAACATAGTCACAGCCATTTACCTGTGGCTGCTTTTCAAGACCGAATGTCGCTCCGGTATGCTCTTCGCCGTGGTGGTCGTAGTCTGCATAGCCTACAGCGGCACAGTCAAAAAGATGCTGCACGGTCCCAAGGTAAGGCTATTGCTTCTCAACCTCCCTCTCATACTCGCTTTTGTGGTGATATTTTTAGCTTCCTCATCGCATTTTGAGGCGCTTGACCGCTGGAGCCTGGAGTCCAATGGTAAAGGCATATTCGATGGACGCGATGTATTGTGGGACAACGCACTGAAACTCCTCGCCCAGACCGATTACCTTGGCACAGGCAAATTCAAATTCAACTACCACAACAGTGGAATTGCCGCATTGTCCGTATTCGGTGTTCTTGGCTACATCTGCTGGGTCAAATATTTCAGCTGCAACATCAAGCGTCTCCAACGCTACATCCAAGACGACATTGTATATGCCTCCCTCCTCGCCTTCCTTATCATCTACCTCCAGCAGGCGGTAGACCTAGGCTTCATATCCCCGACCCCCAACCTGATACCCTACGCCATACTCGGCATAGGACTCGCACGCGTCCGTATGCTGCAAGTCCCGACACGTATTTATGAAAGTAAGCGTCATAATACCCGTATATAATACCGGAGGATATCTGCGGGAATGTGTATTGTCCGTTTGCGGCCAGTCGTACACTGACCTTCAGATAATTCTGGTGGACGATGGCTCAGACACCACCACTGCGACCCTGTGCGACGAACTGACAGCACTCGACGACAGGGTAGAGGTGATTCACAAGCAGAACCAAGGTGTGAGCATAGCCCGCAACACAGGCTTGGACCGGGCGCGGGGAGATGTTGTATGTTTTGTCGACTCCGACGACACCGTCTCTCCGCACATGATTGACCGGCTTGTCGACACTCTTCGCCGGACAGATGTACAGATAGCGATGTGCGATGCCGTCACCATCAGGCCCGGCAAGCCCGACCAGCCCGATACAATACCACTTCTTCCTGCGACCTGTGTGTTGAATACAGACGGCCTGAAACCTGAAATTCTCTCTCAGATTGCCGGTTCGGCATGCAGATGTGCCTACAAGGCAGAACTGTTCAAATCCGGTGTGGTTAAATTTCCAGAAGGAATAAAATTCTCTGAGGACCGCATATTCAATCTCCTGGCGATGGGAGCCGCAGCCAAGATCGCATACATCAAAGAACCCTATTATAATCGGTTGATACGAGAGGGGAGTGCCTGTTTCCGATATTACCCCGACATGACATCCCAGATAATCGCCATGCGGGAGGTGCTGCTCAATACGGTGCGGAAAAACTGGGGACCTGAATATATTCCCGCTTATGAGGGCCAGGTCGCCGGACATATTTTAGGAGCTGTCACAAACTACTCCTCCACCAAAGGTTCAGGCTCAAGACGCGAGTCGCTCAGGCAATTGAGAAAGCTGTGTTCACAGGCTCCCATATCGGACTGTCTTGCGAACGCCGGAATGTCGGACCTCCGTAGCCGCCTGATTTCCCAAGGCAGATACAAAACCCTGTACTGTATAGGGCTCATTACAAACTTATATCATCGTATATGCAGACGAGGCCAATACCAAGTGTAAGCGTGGTGATGCCGGCATACAATGCCGCGAAATACATAGCCGAGGCGATAGACAGCATCCTCGCCCAGACCTACACGGATTTCGAGTTCATCATAATCAACGACGGCTCGGTCGATGACACGGAAAAGATAATCCAGTCATACGACGACCCACGCATAGTCTACCTGAAGAACGAGGTCAACTCAGGCATCTGCGTCACCCTGAACAAAGGCCTTGACGCCGCCCGAGGCCGCTACATAGCCCGCATGGACGCCGACGACATCTCCCTACCCCAACGCTTTGAGAAACAGGTGATGTTTATGGATAACCATCCTGAGATTGGTGTCGTAGGTTCAGATATAGAAGCCTTTTCAAGTAATAGCGGTGGATCCAATGTAATAAATTTTGATACAGATCCGCAAATCTGTAAAGCCAATTTAATCTTCTCCGCATCCTTGGCGCATCCTGCTGCATTAATCCGGGCTTCTGTCATAAATGATAATAATATAAGATACGAGGACTATTATCGTGGGATGGAGGACCATCACCTGTGGTGGAGAATTTCAAAATGTTCTGGCATATCTAACATATCAGAAGTATTATTGCGCTATAGGCAACATGTATCACAGGTGACTAAACAAACTACAAATGAGGAATTTAGGATTAGACTAAGGACTTTTATCCGTCAACGTGTTTATAGTTGTGGAGCTATATTGGATTCGGATGAGATGAATGCCTTCTACTTATATCATGAGAGTAATTCATCTTACGACAAAGACAGTCTGAAATGTTTTATTTTTGCATGTCATAAAATATTACAAGCGCTTAAGAAAAAGAAGGTGAAATATTATGTAGCGCAGAAAAAAGTGTTTAGTCGTGCAATTTCATATTGTTTGGATAAATCAGGTTTTAATGCTTTATCTAATATTAGATATCATGTTCTTGCTTTGTCTAACAACACGATGAATTCGCTTTGGTTTCTCAAACGTATTTCTCACCTTTTATCGAAGATTCGCAAACCTGCTAAAAGAGAATCTTATAATGATTTGAATGTCAAATATAATACGAAGAAGAGAATAGCAATTTTGATGTATTATATGAACTGTGGCGGGGTAGAGTCGGCTCTCGTTAATTTGTTGAGCAAAAAGGATTTTGATGATTTCAGTGTCGATCTTTATTTGATTGAGTCCAAAGGCGAATTTTTAAATAGGCTCAATAGACAGGTAAATATTATAGATTTAAGTGCAATTTTTCATCCGGTTCAAAAGAAACTTATAATATCACAAAGTATTCATGAAACGATACGATATGCTCTTAAAAATGGTTATTATTTCCGTGTAATCAAACATTCTTTTATTTATACCTGGCTCAAATTTCGTAAATGTGAATTTCCAGCATATAAAGCAGCTTTACTCTCAAAAAGAATAGCTGATTTTAAGTATGATTTAATTTTGGATTTCCATGGTTACGCATCATTTACCACATATTTCGGCGCTTATGTATTGTCTGGTAAAAGAAAGTTGACGTGGTGTCATAGCCAGAATATTAATTTTGAGAATGCAGTAAAGTGCGTCAATCAATACGATAGGATGTTCACTGTATCATCTGAAATGACGCAGTCGCCTTCTTTGCGTAAGATTAATATTCCAGTAGAGGTATTTTATAATTTCATTGATGCGGGTAAGATATTGGAACAGGCATATTTAGGCGATGGCTTAAATAAATCGCCTAATTGTATGTCATTACTTACGATAGGAAGACTATCGCAGCCAAAAGGGTATGATATTGCTATTGAGACTGCTAAGGTCTTAAGAGATCAAGGCTTGGATTTTAAGTGGTATTTTTGTGGAGATGGAGAAGAAAGAAATATGCTTATAAACCTCGTCAAGACATACAAATTAGAGGAACACATTATTTTTATGGGGTTTCAGAGTAATCCATATGGCTATTTGCTATCGTGTGATATTTATGTTCAACCATCAAAATGGGAAGGATACGCAGTAACTTTAATGGAGGCAAAAGTCCTGCATAAAGTTATTGTAACAACTAAAGTTTCTGGAGCTAAGGAGGCTGTACAACATGGTTTTGACGGATATATATGTAGTCAAGACCCGTTAGAGTTAGCTGAAAAGCTAAGGACGTTATTGACTGATAGGCGTTTGTTGGAATCGATGAGAAATAATGCTATGAATACTGGCCTAATTCAGGATTCGAGCGAATTAAAGTTAAAATCGATATTAGATTCGATATGACAGTCAGCGTCATCATTCCAGTATATAATGTAGGGGCTTTGCTTTGTAAGAGCGTCGAAAGTGTGGCCTCCCAAATCAATGATAATCATGAGATTATTATAGTTGATGACGGCTCCACAGACGATTCCGGCCGAATATGTGATGAATACCTGAATGTACCCAATGTTACTGTCATACACAAATCCAATGGTGGACTATCATCTGCTCGCAATGCAGGTATTGGTCACGCCCATGGCGATTATCTTCTCTTCTTGGACAGCGACGACTACCTCCTTCCGGGCAGCATTGATTTATTGTCCACATTGTTGAAACAGGCTGGGGAATGTGATTTTATTCAGTTCCGTTATGAGGAGGTATCTGATTATTCAAATAAATCAACAGCCGGTTTAGCCTCCGATTTTGTTGAAATACGCGACCGCCGCCAAATGTTTGAGCAGAAATTTGCCCTCGGTGGCATTGGTGCCTCGGCTTGCACAAAATTGATTTCAAAAAATGTCTTCAGGTCTCTCAGGTTTAAAGAGGGAATAATCCATGAGGACGAGCAATTCACGATTCATTTGATTGACCGGGCTCAAAGAGCGTTATACATTTCCAATGCCCTGTACATGTATGTCCAACGACCGGGAAGTATCATAACATCGGGTTTCAGCCAAAAACGCCTTGATATAATAGCAGTACTGGAGGAACAGATGTCTGTCCTGAGTGCTGACGGCTATGAGGACCTTGTCGCATTGGTCAGAAACAACCTCTTCACTGCCCTGTGTATAATGTATGTCCAGGCAAGGCGTGCTGACATGTCTGGATCAGTGAAGACGATTAGAGACCATGCGAAATCGATTGTAAAGAGTGTCACCCTCAATAAAGGTACAATTGGTCTGATAGCCAAAGGAATGAGACGTGGACTTCCGATGTTGCAATTGTATTACATGTCTAAACTCCTACGCCATGGGAAGAATTAAGAACGCCATTACAAAATTAAAGAATAACTATATCCGGCGAAGAAGGCGCAGCAAGCTGAAATACAAAGATTTCACGATAATCTCCAACAACTGCTGGGCCGGCACGGCAGTCTACCAACCCTTCGGCCTTAAATACAATACCCCCACCGTCGGCCTTTTCATAATGGATGAGGATTATATGCGTTTCCTCGAACGTCTGGAGTGGTACCTTGACCAGCCTCTTAAGTTTATAAAACCACAGGAGTCACGTTATTACGACACAATATCTAATCATGGATTAAGACCCACAACTTATCCTATAGCTGTAATTGGAAAGGATGTGGAGCTTCATTTTCTTCATTACCGAGATGAGGCTGAGGCATCTTCCAAATGGAACCGAAGGGTTAAAAGAATAAATTTTGAAAGGCTGCTTGTGAAAATGTCGTTGCGTGATGGAAATGGTGATTATGATGCAATGATACAGCGGTTTAAGTCTCTTCCGTATAGGCATTCAGTGTGTTTCTCCCCAATTCCGGATAAAGATGATGATGTTAGGATTGTATGTGTCCCAGAACTACAAGAGTTGAACATTGTTGGCGGTGATGAAACCGAGTATACACTTTCTAAAATTAATATTGTTGAATTTCTCAATTCTTTAGAATGAATTTTAGAAATTTAATTTTTAATGCTCGAGTCGTTCTGTATCAACACCTTCCAATTTGGAGGAAGCGGATAGTCTTTCTGAGTCATCTTGGAAAGTCCTATGGATGTAATCCGAGATATCTCTGTGAATATCTCTCTGTGAACTATCCTGGCAAGTTTGACCTGGTATGGATTTATGACAGGAATCAAGACAAACCCATATTGCCCGCTGGGGTAAGGGCTGTACCTTATTTCTCACATCAGTCCCTACGCATGATTAATACCGCAGGCTTTGTAGTCAGCAATACAAGAATCAGCGACGCTTTTTATTTTAAGAAAAGGAAGGGGCAGACATATATTCAGACTTGGCATAGTTCTCTCAGATTGAAATGTATTGAAGCTGATGCTGGATTAGGACCGGAGTATGAGGAGTTCGCTCAAAGAGATTCGGCAAAAACAGATGTTATATTCTCCGGATGTACTTTCAGCTCAGACATTTTTGGAAAATCCTTTTGGTATAGGGGGGCGATTATAGAAACGGGCACGCCACGTATTGAATGGCTGAGAAATATTGACTCTCAAGCGAGACAGCGGATTTTTAATAAATCTGGTCTATCGAAAGAGAATAAATATTTATTATATGCGCCGACATTTCGTAAGGGCGCATCTATGGTGCCCTATTTGCAGGATTTTAATGAAATTTGTGCTTTATTGGAACGCCAGTTCGGTGGACAGTGGAGAGTCTTGTACCGCCTGCATCCCAATCTTAAGGATCATATCGGGACGCGTGTAGTCTCGGATAATGTCATTGACATGACAGATTATGATGACATTCAGGAATTGCTTGCTATAAGTGATATACTCCTTACTGATTACTCGTCAAGTATGTTTGATGCCGCCATGTGTGGCAAGGCTTGCATGTTATTTGCACCAGACCTGAATGAATACATTAAGTCAGAGCGTACACTATATTTTGATATACATAAGTTGCCGTTCCCTTTGGCAACTGACGAGGAGGGATTGATAAGAAATATTCTATCTTTTGATAAAGCTGAATACGAGCAATCAATAGAGCAATTCCTGAGCAAAATTGGTCTAAAGGAAAAAGGCCAGGCATGCCAGGAGATTTCAAAATATATCCTTAGCCGAATATGAAAGGACGCACTCAAAGCTCTTTGCTGAATATTACAACAGGACTCATAGGTCAGGCTCTTACTCTTCTTGCCTCTTTTGGAGTCAGGACGATTTTTATCTATGAACTGGGTACTACCTATCTAGGGTTGAGTGGCCTTTTTGGAAATATCCTATCAATACTCTCCTTTACTGAACTTGGATTTGGTCAGGCTATTATATTTGCTCTGTATAAACCGATAGCAGAGGGGAATGAGGATAAAATAGGAGCTTTGATGGCCCTGTTCCGCAGGGTTTATCGTTGGATGTTTTGGGTGGTCTTTATTCTTGGACTCTCAATAACTCCGTTTTTGGAATATTTTGTGAAGTCTCCGGTTGAGATTCCTCATTTTCATTTCATATACATATTGTATGTTTTGTCATCTGCGGCATCATATCTATTTGCCTATAAAAAGAGTCTGCTCTTTGCCAGCCAAAAAACGTATGTCAGCACAGTCATGTCATATTGGTTTGTGATTGGGGGTGCTGTGGCTCAGGTGGTTGTGCTCCTAATGTGGCACGATTTTATTCTTTATTTGAGTGTACAGATTGCCACTACTATCCTTCAAGACATCGCCATCGCCCGTAAGACTGATCGCTTCTATCCTTTTCTTGCGACCCATAAAAAGTCTAAACTGCCGAAAGAAGAAATATCAAGTATTAAACGGAATGTCAAGGCTCTTATAATATACAAGATTGGGACACTCTCGCTTAATTCGACTGATAATCTTATTATATCAAAGTTCGTTGGACTGCTTCAAGTGGGATTCTATTCTAATTATTGGTTGATATGCACCTCAGTAAATGGATTTCTGAGTACCATCTTTGGAAACATCACGGCCAGCATAGGAAATTTGAACGCTACTGAGACTGACGACGTTAAGACTCAAATGTTCTTTCGCATTAACATGGCGACATTCCTTTTTTACGGGGTCTCGTCTATATGTCTCTGCACCTGTATGACACCCTTTATCCTTTTATGGATTGGGGAGGAATACGTTTTGAGTCCGGCTACCACCTTTATAATAGCCTTTAATCAGTACATTGGGGGGATGTTGTATTCTTCATTTAATTATAGACAGACTATGGGACTGTTTGTTCAAGGCAAGATGCGACCCATTATATCTGCGGTATTAAATATTGTGCTCTCGATAGTACTTGCAATATATTTCGGATTGCCGGGTGTGCTTTGGGGCACTGCTTTGACTCGTCTCGCAACCAATGCTTGGTATGATCCGTATATAGTATTTAAACGTGGACTTAAACGCAGTCCCCTCCCTTATTTTAAGGATTACACTATAAAGACTGTTGCATATTGTGGCGTGTGTGGACTATGCTATTATATTTCAACATTGATTCACATGTCGCGTGTCGCTGATGTCTTGGTAATTTTCGTAGTCACTTTGATGGTTTCAACCGTTGTTTTTTTCATTCTATTTGGTCGGACAGCAGAAATACGGTATCTGTATTCTGTGGTGAGAAATTCCAAATCAATTTTACTTGCTAAACAATGATAATTGGATATACTACTGGTGTTTATGATATGTTCCACATCGGGCACCTGAATATTCTGCGTAGGGCAAAGGAACAGTGTGACTATCTTATTGTAGGTGTGTCCACAGACGAGTTAGTCGAGCGTGAAAAGCATAAGCGTCCGATTATACCTTTTGAGGAGCGTTGCGAGATAGTGAGCGCCATTAGGTATGTTGACGCGGTTGTCACTCAGCCGGATAAGGACAAGCTCGCGGCATATCACAGACTGCCGCATGGATTTGACAAGATGTTTGTAGGGAGTGACTGGCAAGGTTCCCCTCAGTGGAAACGCTACGAGGAGCAGTTTTCTCCTTTAGGTGTCGAGATAGTGTATTTGCCTCATACCGACGGTATATCTTCCTCAATTCTCAGAAGCGAGTTAAAGAAATAATTATTACAGGTTATATGAGATTGGCAGTCTGTCTGCTTAAACTCATATTCTATAAGTATCATCTAATATTTTCTATAAGTATCATCTAATATTTCATAGAAGTTATGCGAGAAGAAAAGTTGCTGTGCGGGCCTAAGTTGTCGGTGGTTGTACCGGTGTATAAGGTCGAGAAATTCCTGTCAAGGTGCATAGACAGTTTGCTTGCTCAGGACTATGAGAATATCGAGGTTGTTCTTGTGGACGATGGTTCTCCGGACAAGTGCCCGGAGATATGTGACCGGTATGCCAAGGCAGACAAGAGGGTGAAGGTCGTACATAAATGCAATGGTGGGTTATGTTCGGCACGAAATGCCGGTATCGATGTGTCGACAGGTGATTACATTACCTTTGTTGATTCCGATGATTGGGTGGAAAATAACGCCTACACTCCGCTTGTGTCATATATGTTTGATAATCAATTAGATATAATCGGGGGGGTATATCGTTACGTCCGACCTTGGAAAATTGAGAACAAGGTGCTTCAAAAAACGACTGATGAGAGTGTAAGGGAGCTTTCTCCGGAGCAGGCATTAAACGAATTGTATTTCGGCGTACAACAATTCGCACCAATGAGCATTATGGTGTGGAACAAAATATATAGGAAAGAATTGTTTGATGACTTGCATTTTCCTGAGGGATATATACACGAGGATGTGTTTATGACACCGTTGCTTTTGGATAAGGCAAAGCGAATAGGTTGCATGGATCATCTCATGTACAATTATAATATCCATCTTGGAGCGGCATCAACGACGGGAATGGCTGTGAGTCTTCATAAAGTGGAATCAAGCATTGAAATGAATCGTCGAGTCTTTGCGCACTTTGGAAATTCTCCTTTCCGAAGGATTGCGCACCGTACGGCGTCGCTGTATTTCAATACATTGCTAAATGCCTATTATGAGTGTCATAGGCACAGGAGAATAAGTCCGGACTGGAGATGTAAAGAGGTGGAGCTTAGAAGAGATATTACGACTCAAAAGTCTCTGATACAGAGTGTATGCCCGTCTTCGAAGCCTTTTAAGGTATTTTTTGTTTCCTGTCACCTCTTTTTGGCGCTTAAGGCCGGAACAATAAAAGGCAAGCGGTTGAAATACAGACTGCATTGCATGTTGACAGGGAAAATTTAGGATGTTGAATGATACCTAAGGTTATACATTATTGCTGGTTCGGAGGGAAGCCTTTGCCGGAGTCGGCGCTGAGGTGTATCGCGTCTTGGAGGCGGTTTTTCCCGGATTATGAAATCAGGGAGTGGAATGAGGGTAATTTCGAAGTGAACAGCATTCCGTATACCGCTCAGGCTTATGCCGCCGGCAAATATGCTTTTGTGAGCGATTATGCCCGGTTCAAGATTCTTTACGAACATGGCGGCATCTATTTTGACACCGATGTGGAGGTGATCAAGCCTTTCGACGACATATTGGCTCGCGGCGCTTTCATGGGATGCGAGTTGGCTGCGCCGGAGGGCGGCGTGGCCCCCGGTCTCGGTCTGGGGGCGGCCCCCGGCCTCGGCCTGTACAAAGAACTGCTTGACAGGTATAAGGTTTTGGAGTTCGTCCGGGAGGACGGAAATCTCAATCTTACCACTATTGTGACGTATACCACGGATTTGTTGGTTGAACACGGACTCAAGCCGAGTAATGAGATTCAGTCTGTGGCCGGTATCAACATATATCCCAAGGAGTATTTCTGTCCTTTAGATAACAATACTGGAAAATTAGACATTACGCAGAGCACTCATTCGATACATTGGTACAGCAAAACTTGGGTAGATATCCCAGTCTGGAGAATCAAGGTGTCGAGGTTGGCACATCGATGGCTGGGATATAGTCTTTCAGGTAAAATGCGAAGGCTGCTTCGCATCAAATAACGAGATTCGGCAATGATTCCATCTGGATTAAAGAGATTGCTTCGCAGGTTGGTTTTTCGGCTCCGTGCGGATTTCACTACCGAGGATCTTGTGAAGCGAGGCTTGGTGGTGGGCGATAATTTCTTGCGGATGCATGGCGTGATTCTGGACCCATCGCATTGCTGGCTGATTACGGTTGGCGATAATGTGACGCTCGCCCCGAGGGTACATGTCTTGTGTCACGACGCCTCTACATGCCGTCCTTTGGGCTATGCGAGAATAGGGCGCGTGACTATCGGTGACAATGTGTTTGTCGGCGCGGAGTCTGTCATTCTTCCGGGTGTGCGCATAGGCAGCAATGTGGTGATAGGGGCGAACGCTACTGTGACAAAGGACGTACCGGACAATTCTGTCGCTGTCGGTTCTCCGGCGGTTGTTGTGGGCACTTATGAAGATTTCGTCAACAGAAACCGCGCCCTTATGCAGACGCGCCCCTGTTATGAGGAAGAGTTCACTTTGCGGGCTGACATCGACGATGCCAAGAAGCGTCAGATGAGGCAGGAGCTGGAGGATGGCGTAGGTTTCGTGAAATAATGGATATGGATATACGCATTTCTGTGATAATGGGGGTGTACAATTGCGCTCCCACGCTTGCCGAGGCCTTGGACTCGCTGTTGGCCCAGACTTATCAGGGATTCAAGGTCATAATGTGTGACGATGGCTCGATAGACAATACGCGTGATGTGGCCCAGAGTTATGTAGACCGTTATCCGGGGCAGTTTATTCTAATCCGGAATGAACGGAACATGGGACTCAATTATACTTTGAACCACTGTTTGGAATATGCTGACACGGAGTATGTCGCGCGCATGGATGGCGATGACATATCTTTGCCTGAACGTTTTGAGAGAGAGTTGGCTTTCCTGGATGAGCATCCGGAGATTGCCATAGTCAGCACTCCTATGATTTATTTTGATGAGGATGGTGAGTTCAGGAGAGATGGTGGAAGGATGTATTATCCCACTAAAAGGAGTTTTAAATACGGCTCACCATTTTGCCATGCTCCATGTATGGTACGGAAAGAGGCCTATTGCGCTGTGCACGGATATACGGTGGCAAAAGCGTTGTTGGGCGTTGAGGATTATCACCTGTGGTTCAAGATGTATGCAAAGGGTTACAAAGGCTGTATCTTGGCGGAGCCGTATTACATGATGCGGGACGATAGGAATGCTGCATCCCGAAGGACATTGATCAGGTATGTTCGAGTCAGTCGGGTTATGTCAAGAGGGTTCAGGATGTTGCACATGCCGTTTTATACCCAGATTTATGCTCTCCGACCTATCATCATAGCGCTATTACCCAAATGCATATATAATTTATTCCATAGATCCAATCGATGAAACACATAGTTTTTTGCTGTACAGTACCGGAAACGTTTTCTTTTTCGAGAGTGCTTATTCCCAAACTGAAACGAGAATATGGAAGAATTACTTTGGTCAGCTCGGAAGGGGATAAACTTAAGAGAATTGCCGAGAGTCTGGGTGTTGAGTATCGTGAGGCTCCGTTCTACAGGGGCATGAATCCTTGGAGGGATTTGATTGCTGTTAGAAAGCTATATTTAGTGCTTAGAGAACTTAAGCCAGACATTTTGATTGGCGCAACTCCGAAGGCTTCTCTAATATCTATGGTGGCAGGGAAGATGGCAGGAGTGTCGAGACGCATTTATCATATATATGGACTCCCGTATGAAACAGCCAAAGGTATACGGCAAAAAATGCTGTTCGCTGTGGAAAGAATAACTGGCTCGTGTGCGACGCATGTCGTGACTATTGCTTCATCGGTGAAAGAGAGTACATTGAACCATAGACTTTTTGCATCACGTAAAATGCATCAAAGAGGATTCCTTACAATCGGAGGGGTTGATATAAATAGATTCAATCCCGAATCCCTTAAGGAAGAAGGGGTGAAGCTCCGGCATGAATGGAATATTCCTGATGATGCTTTTGTCATAGGCTATGTCGCTCGGTTTACTTACGACAAGGGCTTCTGCGACTTGATAGACATTTGGAATAGAGTGAGGCATCACAATAATATGTATTTGCTGGTGGTAGGAAAGATGGATGAGCGTGTACCTTTGCCTCATGGACTTGTTGAGCGTTTTTTCTCTGATGAGCGTGTATGCAATCTTGGGTTTCGTTCGGATGTAGAAAGATGCTTTTCGGCGATGGATATGTTCCTATTCCCATCGTATCGTGAAGGATTCGGGAATGTCAGCATTGAAGCGTCAGCGATGGGTGTTCCCGTGGTCACATATGATGTGACAGGGTGCAGAGATGCCGTAGAAAACAATGTCACGGGTTTCGTTGTGCCATTCAAGGATTATGACGCATTGGAGCATAAGATAGAGGATCTGTACAGCAACCATGAATTGAGATTGAGTTTAGGAGAAAAGGGCCGGGCACGTGTATGCAAATTTTTTTCAGATGAAATTGTGGCTCATAATTTTTTACAGACTATTAAGTCAGAGATTCTGTAAACAAGGTATTGGATTTAAGTGTGTGGATGACAATGCATTTCAAACTAAATCCGTTGCATAGGGCATTTTCGTGGTATTTCAGCAGGGGGGCGCTCCCTTATTGGGCTATACTTGTGTTGGATTGCTTGATTATTGTTTTCTCAGCTGTCTTTGCGTTTGCGCTTAACCATGGAGCACTGGAGACACTGAGGCAATGGCCGGACATGTTGTTGACATTGTGCTTTTTCCTGGTTGTGTTCTTGGTGTGTTTCAGGGCTTTCAAGACGTATATGGGGATTATCAGGTTTTCTTCGTTTGTGGATTTGCAGCGGCTTGGCACAGCGTTGTTTTCCGGCATGGCGCTGGTGATGATTCTCCAGTATTTGATTGTCCCTCAAGTGGCGCTTGTCGAGTTCCTGTTTTCTGACATGCTCTTGGCTGTACTGATGGCCCTCGCGCTTATGTGGTGTGTCAGGATTGTGGTAAAAAGGATTTTTGACATCACGATAAGGCAGGACAGCGGGGCTCGGAGTGCTTTTGTATATGGTGTCATGACGGGCGGCGTGGCGTTGGCCAAGAGTATAAGCAGGCCCGGGTCCAAGTTTGTGCTCGCCGGGTTTGTCAGTGATGACGAGCATCTGAAGAACCGTTGCCTAATGGGAGTGCCGGTCTTCAGGAATGGTGAGAGGGTTGTGACGGAGATGCTCAGGCGCAATGTGAGTTGCCTACTTGTTTCGCCGTTCAAGCGGGATGCCATAAGGAATAACAATACATTCGTAAGCGCTCTTTTAGATGCCGGCATTAAGATATACATGATGCCTGTCGCTACGGAGTGGGACGGACATTCACGTCTTTCGCACCATCAACTTGAGGAGGTGAGGATAGAGGATCTGCTGCCTCGTGCGGAAATTGAGGTCGACATGGAGACGATAGGGAAGATGCTGAGGGGAAAGAGAATCCTGGTGACCGGAGCGGCGGGAAGCATAGGCAGTGAGATTGCCCGTCAGGTGGCTGGCTTTGTGCCGGAGTCTTTGGTCTTGATTGACCAGGCGGAAACGCCTCTTCACGATATTCGGTTGATGATGGCACGCAAGTTCGGTGACGTCCATTCCTATACAGTAGTCGCAGATATATGCAATGCCGATGTGATGGATAAGGTTTTCAGCCGGTATAGGCCGGAATACGTGTTTCATGCGGCTGCTTATAAACATGTGCCGATGATGGAGGACAATCCCATGGAGAGCGTACGCAACAATGTGTATGGCACAAAGGTGCTGGCGGATGTGTCGTTGAAATATGGTGTCAATAAGTTTGTGATGGTTTCGACGGACAAGGCTGTAAATCCGACCAATGTGATGGGCTGTTCCAAGAGAATCTGCGAAATCTATGTGCAGAGCCTGGACGAAGTGGTGGCGTGTGGAAATGTTAGAGGTGTCACGCGCTTTGTGACAACTCGTTTTGGGAATGTCTTGGGCAGCAACGGGTCTGTGATACCTATATTTCAGGAGCAGATAAAGAGGGGAGGCCCGGTGACTGTGACCCATCCGGATATCATACGTTTTTTCATGCTTATCCCGGAGGCGTGCAAACTTGTGCTTGAGGCTGGGAGCATGGGGCATGGCGGCGAGATATTTGTGTTTGACATGGGCGAACCGGTAAGGATAGCGGATATGGCTAAAAGGATGATACAGCTTAGCGGGGCCAATGATGTGGAAATCAGGTTTACCGGCCTTCGGGATGGTGAGAAATTATACGAAGAGGTGTTGAACGATGAGGAAACGACATTACCCACATTCCATCCCAAGATAAAGATCGCAAAGGTCAGGAAATTTGATTATCCCGAGGTTTGCGCCCAAGTAGATAAGCTGATTTCAGACACGCGATTGGGCGATGACATGCTTACGGTTCGTGAGATGAAAATGATTGTCCCTGAGTTCAGGAGTCAACATTCGAAATATGAGGCTTTGGATTGTGGGGAATGACTGTGATGGGGCTTTATCGTAGTTTTTTCAAGAGGGTTGTCGATGTCTCGGTCTCGGGTGGGGCTTTGCTTGTGCTTGCGTTGCCGTTGGGGTTGGTGGCCTTGTGGCTGCATTTTGCCAACAAGGGTGCGGGCGTGTTTTTCCGGCAGGAGAGGCCGGGGAAGGGTGGAAAGATTTTCCGGGTGGTCAAGTTCAAGACCATGACGGATGAGAGGGGGGCTGACGGCAGGCTGCTGCCGGACGCTGAGCGGCTCACCCGAGTGGGCCGGTTCGTGCGGTCCACATCCATAGACGAGCTGCCGCAGCTTTGGAACGTGCTGAAGGGTGAGATGTCCTTGATAGGGCCGCGTCCGCTGCTGGTGCAGTATCTGCCGCTGTATTCGGCGGAGCAGGCCCGCAGGCATGAGGTGCGGCCGGGCATCACGGGGTGGGCGCAGTGCCACGGGCGCAACGCGATCACTTGGCAGAGGAAATTCGAGCTTGACGTGTGGTATGTGGACCACATGTCGTTCATCACTGATTGCAGGGTGGTGTTGACTACAATAAAGAAAGTGCTGGGCCGCGCGGACATAAATTCAGCCACAGCGGCGACCATGGAGGCTTTCAACGGACACAACTGACATGGATGCTGAACCAGTATGGACATGCAAGTATTAGAAGACATCGTGTGAAGTATAAATTAAATTTGACTGTTTACTTATGAGAGATTTGATTATAGTTGGCGCGAGTGGGTTCGGAAGGGAGGTCGCGCAGTATGTGGAGGATATAAACCAGTGTTCTCCGACATGGAATTTGCTGGGATATATCGATGACAATCTCGAGGCTCTCGATGGCATAGGGCATGGACATGCGGTGATAGACACGATTCAGGGGCATACGCCTAAGGGGTGTGCGGATTATGTATGCGGGTTGGCGATGCCAGCGGTGAAGCGCTCTGTCGTAGAGCTGTTGGAGGGGCGAGGCGCAAGGTTCGTGACGCTTCAGCATCCGAGCGCTCGGGTGAGCCGTTATGCCAGGATAGGGCGTGGCTGTATAATAACGCCTAACAGTAATATAAACACGGATGCGGTGGTCGGGAATTTTGTGTCCGTACTTGCCTCCGGCGTGGGACATGACGCTATGGTAGGCGATTTTTCGACCTTGTCGGGGCATGTTTGCGTCAACGGCCATGTGGAAATCGGGCCGGGGGTATATGTGGGATGCGGTGCGTTGATAGCGCCGTCCAAGAAGGTTGGAGAGGGGGCGACGGTGGCCATCGGCAGTGTGGTTGTCACGAATGTCAGGCCGGGCGTGAAGGTTTTCGGAAACCCCGCTAAGAAGATAATGATATGAGTAAGTATGTAAATTTAAACGATATTAGCAAGTTGTCATAAATATTTATTTTTTATACTTTCTGCGGTTTCCTTTTGGCCGTTTGTGCCTTGTCGCTCAGGTGCATACGCCTGTATGCTACTAACTCCGCAGCCCAACCGCCTCAAAAACGACCTCGCATCAAGTATAAATTAAATTCAAACACTTACTTAAAAATGCAGTTATGGCATATTTCCATTTCAATGATATAAAGGTGGCGGGCATAGCCTGCGCGGTTCCGGTAAACGAGGTGCCGACAGACAGCTACAAGCCGGTATTTGGTGATGAGGAGGTAGAGAAATTCAAGGTTATGACGGGCGTGCGCGCGTCTCGTCGGACATCAGAGCATCAGACGGCGTCGGACTTGGGCGTACGCGCTGCCAGCGAGCTGATGCGCCATCTTGGCCTAGGTGGTGAAGAGATAGGCGCATTGATATTCGCGTCCCACAGCCCGGACTATCGCAGGCCATCCACGGCTTTTGTCATTCAGAAACGCCTGGGTGTCTCGAAGGAGGCGGTTTGTTATGACATCAGCCTTGGGTGTTCGTCCCTTGTGGCGGGGATGCAGACCCTTGCCTCGGTGATGAGCGCCGGCGATATTGACAAGGCGTTGTTGATTGTAGGAGACACAGCCGGCAAGTCGGTGAGCGAGAGCGACCGCAGCAGCGCGATGCTATTCGGCGAGGCTGGCGGGGCAATGATCCTTGAAAAGTCTGCCGGGGCCGGCATGGACGTGTTGCTGCGCAGCGACGGGTCTGGCTACCGGTATATGATAATTCCCGGGGGCGGTTACCGCAACCTCCATGCGGATGAGGCTCCTGTGATGTGCCGGGACGGCAACGAGCGGTCGCTGCTGAACTCGTTCATCCAGGGGACATCAGTGTTTACTTTCACGATCTTCGACGTTCCGCGTCTGATCAAGGATTTCTTTGCGAAGAGCGGGAGCGGGGCTGAGAGTTATGATGTCTTTGCCTTTCATCAGGCGAACCTGTATATTCTCAGGCAGATAGCCAGGAAGGCCAAGATACCTTTTGAGAAGATGCCCATCTCCCTTGACCGGTATGGCAACACGTCTGGCGCTTCGGCTATAGTGACTCTTTGCGACCGATACGGGAATGACGAGGAGGATGGGACACTGAAGGCCATGACATGCGGTTTCGGAATAGGCCTGTCATGGGGAGCAGTGTCGTTTGAGATAGACAAGAGGAATATCCTTCCTATATATGAGGATGACACAGTCTTTGAGGAGGGGTTGATAAAGGATCCGAACCAATTATATGACACACATGCGGATTAATGTATTTTCGTATCTGGAGGAGAGCGCAAGAGCCTATCCGGAAAAGACTGCGATAGCGGATGACAAGACAAGCCTCACGTTCAGAGAATGGCATCAGATGGCGCTGAGCATAGGGACGGCGATATTCGAGAGCTGCGGAGGGTGCGTCAGGAAGCCGGTGCTTGTGTTTGTGGACCGCACCATAGATGGGCTTCCGGGCTTTATGGGGGTGGTCGCCTCGGCCAATTTCTATGTTCCCATAGACAGCAGGATGCCGGCGAGCCGCATAAAACTGATTGTGGACATCCTCTCGCCGGTGGCGGCGCTCGCAGTGACGGCTAAGGACAGGTCCGTTCTTGAGTCGATAGGCTTCGCCGGGAACATCGTAGACATGCACGAGGCAAGCCTCTGCACGGCCAAGCCTGAGGCCCTGACGGCATTGCGAGACAGGCTCATAGACCTTGACCCGGTGTATTCGATTTTCACGAGCGGGTCTACGGGCGTGCCCAAAGGGGTGGTCGTCAGCCATCGCGGCATGATAGATTTGAGCGAGTGGCTCGCTGCCACGCTCGGAATAACGGACAAAGACAGCCTCGGCAATCAGACCCCCTTTTATTTTGACGGTTCGGTAAAGGATATCTGCCTGTGCCTGAAAACTGGGGCCACTCTCCATGTGATCGGGCGCAAGTATTTCACGTTTCCCAAATTGCTCATCGAGTTTTTGGACTCGCGTGAAATCACGGCAATCCTGTGGGCGACGTCGGCGATAACGCTTGTCGGTAACAGCGGCATACTTGATGTGCGGATCCCGCAACATGTGAGGCTTGTGACCTTTGCCGGGGAGGCTATGCCCGCCAAGCAGCTCAACGTATGGATGGAAAGGCTGCCTGAGGCAAGATTCGTCAACCTCTACGGTCCGACAGAAATCACGGTGGACTGCACATACCATGAGGTGAAGCGTAAATATCCAGACGACACCTTTATTCCGATTGGCAGGGCATGCAGGAATATGGAGGTGCTTGTGCTTGACGAGACTGGCGACCTTGTGGAGCAGGGAGAGACGGGGGAGCTCTGCGTGCGCGGCACAGGCGTGGCGCTCGGCTATTTCGGTGACAGGGACAAGACCTGCGAGGTTTTTGTCCAGAACCCTCTGAACCCTTATTACAATGACATCATATACCGGACCGGCGACTTGGTGAGATATTCCGAGGAGGGGGATTTGATTTTCGTGTCTCGCAAGGATTCTCAAATCAAGCATATGGGCAACCGCATAGAGCTGGGGGAGATAGAGGCTGCGGTCAACGCGCTTGACAAGGTGCTCAACGCGGCATGCGTATTTGACTCCGGCGAGGACAAGATCGTGCTCTTTTACGAGACTTGCGACCGTAGTGACATGGACATAGTGAACATGATAAGCGAGAGGTTGCCAAAATACATGTACCCTAACGTGTGCATACGGCGGGACACGATGCCTTATAACCTTAACGGCAAAATAGACCGGCTTGAGCTGAAAAGAATCTATGAGGCAGGCAAGGCTTGAGAGCGGGGAGGAATATGCGGCTCTGTGCGGCAGGTATCTGCGTAAGACATCGTGGAGCAACAATTATCTGCTGCCGGAGAGGGCCGGGCAGCTGATAGCGGAATCAAGGATGTCGTATGTCGCGGGAGCGGAGAATTGCTGTTTCTTGGTCAGCGAGGACTCAGGTTGCAGCAGACTCTACTACGTGGTAAATGACATGGAGGAATTTACGGAGCTCCCCGGAGCCGCTGTCAGCGAGATCCTTTTCCGGACACAGGCGGGAGAGCCGACGGCAGAGGCCGGTTATCTCGAGGGCCTTGGCTTTCGCGAGAATCTGATACGCGACCAGTATGCGCTCAAAGTGCCGGAAGGCCGCGCCGTAGACGTGGACTATTCGGCCGACTTGACGGAGGCCGCAGAAATTGCGGCTCTTTTTAACGCAGTGTTTGACAAATATAGCGGCGACTATATAAGCGACAAAGCCATCGGAGAGCTTCATGACAGCAGGTCTTTTCTCGTAGTGAGAGAGCGGGGGGCGCTTCAGGGAGCCATGCATATCACGCTGCAAGGGGCCGTGATGTGGATTTCACATGTTGCCGTGTTTCCGGAGTACAGGGGGCGCGGCGTTGCAGACGCTCTTATGGCGATGTGCCTGACAGAGGCGCGCCGGCTTGGCACACGGCGGGTGATGCTGTGGGTGCAGCGGCGAAACGCTCCCGCGCTCGCCCTGTACAGGAAATACGGCTTTATGCCGACCAATAAATCGACTATATCATACATAAAACAATGACAATGGAAAAGCTGTTGGAAATACTCAAGGGCGTGCGTCCTGACGTAGATTTTGAAAACGAGACCGGGCTTATAGATGACGGCATCCTCGACTCTTTTGATGTGGTGTCCATCATCTCTGAAATAGATGACTCGTTCGGCGTGCAGATACGAGTGACGGAACTCGACCCGGACAATTTCAATTCTGTCTCGAGTCTATGGGCCCTTATACAATCCCTCAAGGCACGGTGAGATGTCATTTGCATCCAATGTAAATAAAGCGCTTTCGGAGTTTGACGAGATTTCGTCGTCATTAGCCCAATCCTTGAGCTGCTTCAGGGCCAAGGTCTGGGCCAGCATGGCGTTTTGTCTTGTCCGTTATGGCGCTCGCCCTATTGATTATGGGCGCTTTGAGTTTTACAATAAAAGCTCGCGCAGAAGGAATCAGTACCTGACCTTTATCAGATATAAGCGGCTGTATAGACGGCTAATGAAAGAGGCCTACTCACATGCCAGCATAAGCGCGGATAAGGAACAGGAATACAGGATATTCTCTGAATTTGTACATCGGCCTTGGATTAGCGTGTCCAGAGGGGGAATCGATGAGGTTGCCTTGACTGATTTTGTTGGAAGACATGGACCTGTCATTGCAAAACCTTCCAGAGGAGAGCAAGGCAAGGGCGTGACGCAGATTTCCGATGCGGCTGATCTTAAGGCTTTCCTTGAGAGCATTGGAGACGAGGTGTATGTGCTCGAAGGGAAAGTGTATAACTGCAGAGAGTTAAGGGAGCTGAATCCGAGCAGCCTGAACACGCTTAGGGTGGTCACCATGATTGACAACGAAGGCCTGATACATGTGCTGGGCGCTTGGCTGCGCGTGGGAGCCATCGGCAAAGTGGTGGACAATTGGGGCGCTGGCGGCGTAGGATACAACGTTGATATCGAGACAGGCATGATAGACAGGGCGGGAAGAGACAAGAAGAATAGGTCTTATATATATCATCCCGGGACTGATAAATGTATGGTGGGCTTTCGAATCCCCAATTTCAAGAATGTCCTTGAGAGCGTCAAGAAAATGGCTGCGCTCACACCCTACGCAAGGTATGTAGGCTGGGACATAGCCATAACCGATGATGGCATCGACCTCATAGAAATGAATTTCCCTCCGGGCCATGACATGATGCAGTCATTTGAAAACCCGGTCTATGACCAGATTCGAAGCATGCTGAAATAGGCTGGGCTAAAGCGTGCTGAGAAAGAATGCATAGAAATATCACCTACGTAATAAGTATGAAGACAATGCTTTCGGTAGAGAACAAATATGTGCTGGTAACGGGGGCTGGGTCAGGCATAGGACGTGCGACGGCGTGTGCTCTTTCCCGCTATGGCGCGAAGACGGTTTTGGTGGATATATCACCAGAAGGACTTGCCGAGACATCGGCAAGCCTCGGGCAGGGACATTTATCGGCTTGTTTTGACCTTTCGCGACCTGAATCATTTGATGCCATTGCCTCAATCTTAGAGAAAAGCCACATCAAGCTTGACGGCATTGTGCATTGTGCCGGCATCAGCTCCCGCAAGCCGCTGAATGTCCTCACTAAAGATGGGTTCTCGAAAATAATGGACATCAATTTTTATTCATTCATGGAGCTTGTCAAGAGGTTTACCAAGAGGCGGTATTTCAACGATGGCGGCAGCGTTGTGGTGATGTCATCTATATCAAGCCTCAAGGGGTACAAGGCGAAGAGTGAATATTGCGTTTCCAAGGCGGCCGTAGACGCTTTCGTGCGATGCGCGGCATTGGAGCTGTCGCCTCGCTTTATCCGGGTGAACTCGGTGATGGCGGGTGAGGTGCTGACTCCTCTGGGGCAAAAGGCCCGCGAGCTAAACGCATCGTTGGGAGTGACGGAGTCTGAGGCTCCTCTCGGCCCCTCGGCCCCGGAAGAGGTAGCGAACACAATAGCTTTTCTGCTTTCCGATGCAACCAAAACAATAACCGGCACCTCCATCCTCATAGACGGTGGCGCCACAATATGAAAACAACAAGATATGACAGTAAACGAAAAAACAGCGATGCTTGAGGACATCCTCGAGCTTGAACCGGGACAACTTACACCGGACATGGCTTTGGCCGACATCAGTGAGTATGACTCCATGTCAAAGCTCTCTCTTATAGTTATGATGGATGAGGAGTTCGGCAAAAAACTCACGGGCGAGCAGATACTGAAGTTTGTCACCGTTCAGGACATACTTGATTTCATGGGATAGGCCATGGGACAAGTCGGGATTTGAACATCTAAGCTCCGGTAAAGTTTCCGGGGATTTGTCGCACATTAACCGATATGGAAATGACACATGCGCAGATAACGCCTTGGGGCAGAACGATTGTCCTTAATAACGGCGTTGAGATGCCACAGATAGGGCTGGGTACATTCCTTATTCCGAACGATAAGCTGGTGGAGACCATAGGAATGGCCTATAGCTTGGGATACAGGCAATTTGACACGGCATGGCGTTATCATAATGAAAACGAGATCGGCGCTGCACTGAAGAAATACGGCATCCCAAGGGATAAAGTGTTTGTGACGACGAAGGTCAACGCGGACGCGCTGTATTTAGGCCGCTACCATGGCGGACCACTTAGATATTTGAACATCAGGGTAAAGAGCATACGAAAGGCCGTGGAGGAGTCTTTCAGAAATCTCGGATTTGACTATATTGACCTTTTCTTGGTTCATACCCCCTGGCCCATGTACCGTGAAATGTATGAGACGCTCACGGACTTTTACCGTCAAGGCCGCATAAGGGCAATCGGCGTAAGTTCATTCTTGCCTCCTATGATTGAATCGCTGAGGGAGGTCTCAGACATTGTTCCGGCAGTAAACCAGTTTGAAATAAGTCCGCTTAACACGCAGAAGCGGCTTATACGGTGGTGCAAAGAACGGGGGATTGCCGCAGAAGCAATGTCTACATTCTCACATTTCAGGTCTAATGTGCCCAGGGAGGAAATAATAGAGAATGGAGTCCTTAAGGAGATAGCTGAAACACATGGCAAGTCCGTGGTGCAGGTAGTGTTGAGATGGTTTCTGCAGCAGGACATAATAATCATACCCAAGACATGGGATCCAGACCACCTGAAGGAGAACATCAACATTCTCGATTTTGAGCTTTCTGCGACCGAGATGGCAAGGAGAGATGCGCTTGACAAGGGTGTCTTCCTCAACTATAACCCGTATGGGCTCTTGCAAAATGTCCCGAGGGGATACCGCGACTGGAAAGGATTCTGAACCTGGCGAGTCGCCTTGGCGGATACATACCTAAACGGCGATTCAACTTATGGATGAGCAAGCGCTGAGAACACTGCTGTAGCCCTTGGAAATGATTCAGGTTTCAGAACATGCAAATGCAATTTTTTCCTCTGTATGCTATCGGATTTCAGAGGCTTTGGTTGATCCGGGTGACAGGTGGGCGGGCTTCGAGGGAGTGCGAGGAGTGCTGCTCTCCCATGGGCACTTTGACCATATCTACGGGTTAAATGAGGTGCTTCGTCTTAACCCGGATGTCAAGGTATATGTAAACTCATCCGGGAGAGAGATGCTGATGGATTCTAAAAAGAATTTATCGTATTATCACGGGACACCTTTTGTCTTCGACTGTCCAGATGCGATTTGTGTGGTTGAGGACGGGGCGGAAATACGGATTGGGGATTGTTGTGCCCGGGCGGTGTACACTCCTGGGCATCACCCGAGCTGTGTGACGTGGATTATAGGCGACTGCGTGTTCTCGGGCGACTCTTACATACCCGGAACTAAGGTCGTGACCAATCTGCCGGGCGGCAGCAGGGGGGAGGCTTTGCGGTCTGTGGAGGTTGTCAGGGGGCTGGGGGCGCAGGGGCGAATCTTCCCTGGCCATAGGGTTTTCCATTGAGGCGATATGCAGGCGTGATTATATGGATAATGATGGGGTGGGGGAATGTGAGCTTCGTGTTTAGGAAAAGTGCGGAAGCAGAATGGCAGGAAAAGGCTGGGCTTGGGTTGAAGGGCCTGGCCTTTGTTGTGTCTGTTTGTAAATGGTTTGGTTGCTTGGTGAAAGTTGCGGATTGGGTCCGCTGTGTTGAGGCAGGCGGTGGGGAGGGGTTTGCACAGGCGGGACTCCGGTTTTGCACAGGCGGGGCAGGTTTGTGTTAAAATTGTTTTTCATTTCAAAAAATTATATTAACTTTGCCCTCAGATTTCGGCGGGCATTTTTTGCCCCGAACCTTTCTGAAACGATATAAACAACTAATAGATAATTATTTATATGGACCTACTGTTAGGCATCAGCAATGGCGAGCTTGCGATTACGGCTGTAATCACGGGTCTCGGCCTCGTATTTGCTGCCCTTCTGATAGCCCGGCTTATTTCGCCACGTTCGTTTTCTGTGAAAAAATCGGAGCCTTACGAGTGCGGTATCCCGACTCGCGGCGATTCGATGTTGCAGTTCAAGGTTGGATATTATCTGTTCGCGATCTTGTTCCTGGTGTTTGACGTGGAGACTGTGTTCCTGTATCCTTGGGCTGTGGCGTGCAAGGCTCTGGGACCGGCGGGCCTGGTCAGCATAGCGGTGTTTATGTTCATATTGATTTTGGGCCTGGCTTACGCCTGGCGGAAAGGAGCTCTGAAATGGCAGTGAAGAATCCGCATATACGGAACATGCAGCATGAGGATTTCAAGGACAATGAGTATATCGAGTCCTTGGTCGAGGAGTTGAACGCCACCGGCGCGAATGTGGTGGTGGGCAAGCTGGACCAGCTTATCAACTGGGGGCGTGCCAATTCTCTGTGGCCTTTGTGTTTCGGCACGAGCTGCTGTGCCATCGAGTTCATGTGCCTTGGCGCGGCGCGTTATGACATGGCCCGCTATGGGGCGGAGGTGGCTCGCAATTCGCCTCGCCAGGCTGACTATATAATGGTGCAGGGCACCATAGTGCACAGGATGGCTCCGGTGCTGAGGCGCCTGTATGAGCAGCTGGCGGAGCCTCGCTATGTGATTGCTTGCGGCGGTTGCGCGGTGAGCGGCGGCCCGTTCAAGAATTCGTATTGCGTGCTGCCTGGGGTGGACAAGATCTTGCCGGTGGATGTGTATATACCGGGCTGTCCTCCGAGACCTGAGGCGATGTTCTACGGCTTGATGCAGCTGCAGAGGAAGATCAAGGTTCAGAAATTCTTCGGCGGGGCCAACCGCAAGGAGAAGATCGAGGATTTCTTCCGCAAGAACGCGAGCGAGGTAGGCAAGTATTAATCAAGTTAAGCTTTTTCACCATTCAACTATATATGGCTAATCTTCAAGAGAGAATCAGCAAGATATGTCCGTCGGCCACTTTCGAGGAGGCTCAGACGCTTTTGGTGAGCGTGCCGGACAAGGATTGGCGTACTTTGGCGAAGGCCCTGAAGGAGGACCGTGACCTGGATTTCGATGTCTTGTCGGCTGTGATCGGCATGGACTGGAAGGAGACTCTGGGCGTTGTGTATTATTTCACGTCTACGTCTCATGACTGGCGCATGATAAGCGTGAGGGTCGAGGTGGCCGACAGGGAGCAGCCTCGCATACATTCGGTGGCTGACCTGTGGAAGGTCGCCAATTTCCAGGAGCGTGAGGTTTATGATTTCTATGGCATAGAGTTTATAGGCCATCCTGACATGCGCAGGTTCTTCTTGCGCAATGACTGGGTGGGCTTCCCTCTGCGCAAGGATTATGACGCCGATCCGAAGCTGAATCCTATCCGTATGGAGGATGAGGAGAATGAGGATGACACGTATACCCTTCAGGAGCAGCCGGACGGCACGGTGCGCAAGGTGAAGGGGAAGGTGTTCGATGATGGCGACTATGTGGTGAACATAGGCCCTCAGCATCCGTCTACGCATGGCGTGATGCGTTTCCGCGCGGCGATAGACGGGGAGACGGTGAAGAAGGTGGATGTTGTCTCGGGCTATATACATCGCGGCATCGAGAAGCTGAGCGAGGGCCTGACGTATCCGCAGACGCTCCATTTCACGGACCGCATGGATTATATGAGCGCCCACATGAACCGGCATTGCCTGTGCATGGCCATTGAGAAGGCGATGGGCATTGAGGTGCCTGAGCGCGCGCAGGTCATCCGCACGATGATGGATGAGCTGATGCGTATATCGTCGCATCTGCTGGCTTTCGGGTGTACGTCCATGGACATGGGCGCCACGACGTGTTTCTTCTATGGATTCCGTGAGCGCGAGATGGTGCTTGACATTTTCGAGAAGACTTGCGGGGCGCGCATGAGCATGAATTATAATGTGATAGGCGGTGTCATCGCTGACCTGCATCCTGATTTCGTGAAGGACGTGAAGGAGCTTTGCGCCATCATGCCTGAGAGGCTGAGGGAGTATCACAAGGTGTTCTCGGGCAATATCATCGCCAAGAATCGTATGGTGGGCGTGGGTATGCTCTCGAAGGAGGATGCCGTGAATTATGACATAACCGGTCCGTCGGGTCGCGGTTCGAACTGGAGCTGCGACACGCGCAAGAAGCATCCGTACGCATGTTATGCGGATGTGGAGTTCGACGAGGTGCTGGAGACGGGTTGCGACAGCTATGCGCGCTATATGGTGCGTATGCGTGAGATCGAGGAGAGTGTGCGTATCCTGGAGCAGCTTGTGGACAGGATTCCGGAGGGTCCGATACGCGCGCAGGTGCCTAAGATCGTGAAGCTGCCTGCGGGGCGTTGGTACCAGCAGGTGGAGGCGAGTCGCGGTGCTTTCGGCGTGTATATAGAGAGCACTGGCGAGAAGACTCCTTATCGCCTTCATTTCCAGAGTCCTTGCTTCAACCTGGTGGGTGTCATGAACCTTACTTGCAAGGGCAATATGATCGCTGACCTGATAGTGATCGGGGCGGCTCTTGATTTCGTGATTCCTGACATAGACAGATAATAGAGGACAGGGACCTGAGTCTGATACCGGATAGAATATACCAGCAGTGGCCGTGCGGGCCCTGGAAGACATATCGGGAGAGTCGGACAGAGGGTGTGTCCAGAGAGGAATATATCCAACTTAATATCAACAGTTATCAAAGAAATTATGTTTGATTTCAGCGTAGTAACCAACTGGATTAACAATCTGCTCCTGAGCTTTATGCCCGAGTGGGCCGCAGTGCTTGTGGAGTGTATCCTGATAGGTGTCTGTGTGCTTGGCGCATACACTGTCCTGGCTCTTTTCTATATCCTGTATGAACGCAAGCTGTGCGCCTGGTTCCAGTGTCGTCTCGGCCCTATGCGTGTGGGCAAGTGGGGCCTTCTGCAGGTGTTCGCGGACATGTTCAAGATCCTTATCAAGGAGCTTATCCCGCTGAAGGGGACTGACAAGTTCCTTTTCAAACTCGCCCCGTACCTTATAATAGCTTCGTCGGTGACGATGCTGGCGTGTCTGCCGTGGGGCAAGGGAATGCAGATAATCAATTACAATATCGGCATTTTCTTCATCCTGGCGGTCAGCTCCGTAGGTATCCTCGGCATCTTGCTCGCCGGCTGGGCCTCTAACAACAAGTATACGCTCATCGGCGCCATGCGTTCCGGCGCGCAGATGATAAGCTATGAGCTTTCGCTCGGCATAGCCATCATAACGATGGTGCTTTTCGCCGGCACGATGAACATAACTGAAATAGTGGAGGAGCAGACTCGCGGGTGGTTCATCTTCACGGGACATATCCCGGCCATTATCGCGTGTCTTATCTATGTCATAGCCGCCACGGCGGAGACGAACCGCGGGCCTTTCGACCTTCCGGAGGCTGAGCATGAGCTTACCGCAGGTTATCATACGGAGTACTCCGGTATCCATTTCGGTTTCTTCTATCTGGCTGAGTACCTTAACCTTTTCATAGTGTCGGGCATATGCTCGCTGATGTTCTTGGGTGGTTGGATGCCTTTCTATGTCAACGGGTGGGACGGCTTCAACGCCATCATGGATTACATTCCCGGCATAGTGTGGTTCGTAGGCAAGGCGTTCTTCATCTCGTTCGTGATAATCTGGTTCAAGTGGACTTTCCCGCGCGTGCGTATCGACCAGATGCTTGCTTTCGAGTGGAAATATCTGATGCCTATCTCTTTGGCGAACCTTGTGCTTATGGCTTTGTGCACGACCATGGGATGGCATTTCTAATCTCGGGCGTGACCCCTGACCCTAATATCATACATAAGAAATATTAACACGAAAAATCATATCCAGACAAATTTATGAGCGCTAAATTCGGCACAGTGACTCAGGTTATCGGCCCTGTCATCGATGTCTCCTTCGAGGGTGGCAAGGACAATATCCCACCTATTTACTCGGCTCTCAAGGTTGAGCGCGAGAATGGCGAAACACTTATACTCGAGGTCGAGCAGCATATCGGCGAGGACACCGTGCGCTGTGTGGCCATGGAGAGCACGGACGGCATCCGTCGAGGCGTGCATGTAGAAAACCTCGGCCATCCCATCTCTGTGCCGACCGGTGACCAGGTGAAGGGACGCCTTCTCAATGTGATAGGCGAGCCTATAGACAGGCTTCCCGAGCTCAAGCGTGAGGAGATGCGCCCCATACATCAGCCGGCTCCCGCGTTTGACGACCTTGCCATCTCTACCGAGATACTGTTTACGGGTATCAAGGTGATTGACCTTCTTGAACCGTATTCCAAGGGTGGAAAGATCGGTCTGTTCGGTGGTGCCGGTGTGGGCAAGACTGTGCTCATCATGGAGCTTATAAACAATATCGCGAAGGGTCACAACGGTTTCTCCGTGTTTACCGGCGTGGGCGAGCGTACCCGCGAGGGTAATGACCTCCTTCGCGAGATGATAGAGAGCGGCGTTATCCGTTACGGAGAGAAATTCAAGGAGGGCATGGCCAAGGGTGAGTGGAATATCCACGACGTGGACATGAAGGAGGTCAACAATTCTCAGAGCACTCTCGTGTTCGGACAGATGAACGAACCTCCAGGCGCACGTCTTCGTGTGGCCCTTTCGGGACTTACGGTGGCCGAGCAGTTCCGCGACCAGGATGGTGGCGGCAAGGATGTGCTTCTCTTCATAGACAACATATTCCGATTCACGCAGGCCGGTTCCGAGGTGTCCGCCCTTTTGGGACGTATGCCTTCGGCTGTGGGTTACCAGCCTACTCTGGCCTCCGAGATGGGTATCCTTCAGGAGCGAATCACCTCTACGAAGCAGGGCTCCATCACCTCGGTACAGGCTATCTATGTGCCGGCCGACGACTTGACGGACCCGGCGCCTGCCACAACTTTCTCCTTCTTGGATGCAACAACCGTGCTTTCCCGCAAGATTTCGGAGCTTGGTATCTATCCGGCGGTAGACCCGCTCGAGTCCACATCCCGCATACTTGACCCCAATGTGATAGGGGAGGAGCATTATACTGTGGCGCAGCAGGTGAAGCAGCTTCTCCAGAAATACAACGAACTTCAGGACATCATAGCCATTCTCGGTGTGGATGAGCTGGGCGATGATGACAAGCTTGTGGTGGCTCGTGCCCGACGCGCCCAGCGTTATCTGTCGCAGCCGTTCCATGTCGCAGAGCAGTTCACCGGTCTTCCCGGCGTCATGGTACCTCTGTCCGAGACTATCCGTGGTTTCAAGATGATTCTCAGCGGAGAGATGGATGAGTATCCTGAGCAGGCGTTCCTCAATGTCGGCACGATTGACGAGGCTATCGCCAAGGGCAAGAAGATGCTCGAGGAGGTAAAATAAACTTTGTCCGAGGCTTGTGCGCGGACTCCGCGTGCCTGTGAAAATATGATGACAGGCGAAGCCATGTAGGACAGAACAGAATTGAGTAAAGATTTAAACGAAGATATCTAATATTCCGACTTATGAGACTTGACATCATATCAGCCGAACAGGTCCTTTTCCAGGGTGAGGTCACGATGGTGACGCTGCCTGGCGAACTCGGCTCTTTCACCGTGCTGAAGAATCACGCATCGTTGATTTCGGTGCTCGTGCCCGGCAAGGTGTATTATACCGACGTCAATGGTGCGGAGCACAGCGTTGAGGTCAAGGGCGGAATCGCCGATATCGATAATAATGTGGTCTCTGTCTGCATATATTGATTTACCCCCGATGAGCAAATTGATTGATAGAATATTACCAGTGCTGCTTCTGCTCCTGATGGCGACGCCCGCTGTGGCGAGCGCCGAGGAGGAGAAGAAGGACATGGATGTGAAGGAGATAATCTTCGAGCATCTGGGCGACGGCTACGGCTGGGAGGCGCCGTTCGTGCATGAATACCGGATTCCTCTTCCCGTCATAGTGCGTGCGCAGGACGGCAGTTGGCATTCGTTCTCTTCCGCACGGCTCACGGAGCTTGTGGTGGAGAAGAACGAGACGACCGGCAAGGAGGAGCATCATCTGAAGCCTGTGCCTGTAACCATCGAGAAGGACGGCAAGACATACACGTTCATACTTTCGACATCGGAAGACCATAAGAACAAGGTGGTGGAGCTGTTGCCTCTGTCTGACAAGGAGGGTCGTGAGGTGGCGTTCAAGGCTGACTCGATATCCAAGGCTGACGGAGTGGAGATGGTCAATGTCAAGGTGCCCGGATATGTAAACAGGGACGGCCGGTTCTATACCGAGTACAAGCCTTTCGACATCTCTATCACCAAGAATGTGTTGGCCCTTTTTATCTCTGCGATTGTGGTCACACTCATGATGATGTGTGTGGTGCGCTGGTACAGGAAGCATGGCATGAAGGCTCCACGCAGGGGAAACGGCTTCCTTGAGATGCTTGTGGAGTTTGTCTATGACGGCGTGATAAAGAGCACATTGGGCAAGAACGCTCCCAGATTCGCTCCTTATCTGCTCACGGCATTCTTCTTCATCTTGGTTATGAACCTGTTGGGTCTTATAGTGATTTTTCCCGGCGGCGCCAATCTTACGGGCAACATCGCTATAACGCTCGTAATGGCCGTACTCACGTTTATCGTAACCAATGTAAAGGGCAACAAGCATTATTGGAAGGAAATATTCTGGCCTGACGTACCCATCTGGCTCAAGTGCCCGCTTCCCATCATGCAGTTCATAGAGGTGTTCGGCATTTTCACGAAGCCTGCGGCACTCTGCGTGCGTCTGTTCGCCAACATGATGGGTGGCCATATGATAGTCATCACGCTTGTGCTGTTGATTTTCATCTTTGGCGCGTTCGGCATGGCGGCTGTAGGCGGCGTGACGGTAGTCTCCATCATCTTCACCATCTTCATGCTCGCTCTTGACGTGCTTGTAAGTTTTATACAGGCATACGTGTTCACGATGCTGTCCACGATATTCATATCGCTGGCCCAGGAGGAGGGACATGGCGAGGCCGCCCATCACGAGACCGAGGATGAAAAGGAGGCCGAGGAGGCTGTCTCGAATGTGATAAGCGGCGTGACGACAGTGCCTGAAAAATAATCTGAACGTGTTTATGACCCAAGGTTATCGCTGAACGGGTCATGTTATTCCTGATACGACTCTCTGCTCGATAAAAGTGAAAATAATTATTAACTATAAAAACCTACAACTATGTTATCAATGATTTTGGCAGCTGCCGAGGCAGCAACTCCCTTCTTGGCAAATTTCGGTGCCGCCCTGGGCGCCGGTGTAGCAGCAATCGCAGCCGGTATCGGTATCGGCAAGATCGGTTCTTCCGCGATGGAGGCTATCGCCCGTCAGCCCGAGGCAGCCGGTGACATCCGAAGCAGCATGATCGTGATCGCGGCTCTCGTGGAGGGTGTGGCCCTGTTTGCTGTGATCGTGTCAGCGCTTGCCCTTTTCATCAAGTAAAAACACTTAAATCCAAGTAAGCCTAATGGAACTATTCACGCCTGATTTTGGCTTGATATTTTGGATGTTCGTTGCTTTCCTGTTGCTTTTCCTGGCACTTAGGAAATGGGCGTGGCCTGTCATCATCAAGAGCATGGAGGACCGTGCAGACCTGATCGACAAAGGCGTGGAGTATGCCCAGAATGCCAAGGAGCAGCTTGAGGGAGCCCGCAAGGAAGCCGAAAAATATATAGCTGAAGCTCAGAAGCAGCAGGCCGAAATACTGCGTGACGCTGCCAAGATCAAGACTCAAATCATAGAGGAAGCCCGCAACGAGGCCAGTCTGGAGGCGAAGAAGGTCATGGATGCGGCGAAATTGTCGATAGAACAATCACGCAAAGAGGCTGAACTGCAATTTAAGAATGAGGTGAGCAAGGTTTCTATCGAGATTGCCGAGAAGATGGTGCGCCAGCAGATGTCCTCGGACAAGGCTCAACAGGAACTTGTAAATAAATTGTTGGACGAAATCGAAAAAAACTGATCCGGCAGGTTCCGGTTCGTAAATCAAGATGTGTCGGGGGGCACATGTAGCCCCCGACACATAACCATGTAGAATCAACAAACCAATCAAGAGAATGAACGGCGGTTTAATCCCACGCAGGTATGCCAAGGCTCTGTACAAGTTCGCCCTCCAAGAGGGTAGCGACAGGCGGGGGTATGAAGAGATGAAATCTGTGGTGTCAGCCTTCGAGTCTAATGCGGACTTGAACAAGGTGTTGGCAAACCCCTTTATAGGCAACGATGACAAGAGGAATCTTCTGCTTGCCGCAGCCGGCGAGGATGCGAGTGATGCTTACAGGGGCTTTGTGCGTCTTGTCTTGGAGAACCGGCGCGAGATGTTCGCCTATGAGATGGCTTTGGCTTACCGGGACATCTACCGGGATGCCCACGGCATATCGATGGTGCGCATATCGACCGCAGTGAAGATGCCACAGGTAGAGCTTGATAAGCTGAAGGCTTTGGTGCAGAAATCGTTCACTGGCCGCACGCTGGAGTATACTTACGAGGTGACTCCGGACATCATAGGCGGGTTTGTGATAGACGTGGATTCTGTGCGGATGGACGCCTCGATCAGCAATGAACTGGAACAATTACGTTTAACTCTTCTAAACAGCAAATAAGGAAAGATGCTAAACCCAAGCGAGATATCTGATATATTGAAACAGCAGTTGGCCGATGTCAGCTCCAAGGCAAAATTCGAGGAGGTGGGCACAGTCCTCTCCGTGGGCGATGGCGTCGCCCATGTCTATGGTCTGGAGAACGTAAAGTCCAACGAGCTTGTAGAGTTCGAGAACGGCGTGAAGGGCGTGGCCCTCAACCTTGAGGAAAGCAATGTCGGCGTCGTGCTCCTGAATAATGTTAACAAGGTGACAGAGAACATGTCTGTTCGCCGTACAGGGGAGATAGCATCTATTCCCGTCGGTGAGGGCGTGCTCGGTCGTGTCATCAATATCCTGGGTGAGCCTGTGGACGGTCGCGGCCCTATAGAGGGTGAGCGCATACTGCTCCCGCTGGAGCGCAAGGCTCCCGGCGTGATTTTCCGCCAGCCTGTGAACCAGCCGCTCCAGACGGGTCTCAAGGCCGTGGACGCCATGATACCTATAGGCCGTGGACAGCGTGAGTTGATTATCGGAGACCGCCAGATAGGCAAGACCGCCATAGCCATCGACACTATCATAAACCAGCGTAAGAATTTTGAGGCCGGCAAGCCGGTGTATTGTATATATGTGGCCATCGGGCAGAAGGCGTCCACTGTGGCCTCCAT
>URZM01000006.1 GCA_900552315.1 uncultured Bacteroidales bacterium
CAGCGGTCGTTGAAGGACACAATGGCCTCGGAAAGCAGCCGCGCGGATTGCAGGATACTCAGCTCCGTGTCCGCCATGTCCATGGGGGCCTTCACGTGTATGGCGGAAGCATAACCGTTCAGGAGCACCGGGCCGAGGTCTGCGGCAGCCTTGAGCTGCACGTCCGCCAGGACGGTGTCGGCGTACTCCACCTCTGCCACCACGGGATTCCTGCCGCCCAAGGCTATGAAGCGCGCCATCCACGACTGCAACGCCCCGGGGATATTGCCGGCGACGGCGGTCAGCACCACAGGCTTGTCGTCATCGTACAGGCAAGGCTCGTCTGTGACGAAGACCCTGTGCCAGTCGTGTCCAATATCGATACTGTTGCCGGCCACGGCCTGCACGCCGTCGAAATAAGGCGACGAGAAACGCCGGGAGGCGAAATCCGGCTCCCTTTCCGGTTCAGGCACGGACGGCGCCCCGGCCCTGGCGCATACATAGTCCACCAAGGCTCTGGCCACAGGAATCTCGGCCTCCGGAGCCTCGCTCAAGGACACGCGCACCGTGTCCCCCAGCCCCTCGGCCAACAACGTGCCTATGCCCACCGCGCTCTTGATGCGCGCCTCCTGGCCGTCTCCGGCCTCGGTCACGCCAAGATGCAGAGGATAGTCCATCCCCTCCTGGTCCATGGCCTCGACAAGCCTGCGCACGGCCTCGACCATGACTGCCGGATTGGAGGATTTCATCGAAATCACCACATTGTCGAACCCTGCCTTGCGGCACACACGCAGATACTCCATGGCGCTATGTGTCATCCCTTCGGGTGAATCCCCGTAACGGCTCATGATGCGATCCGACAGCGAACCGTGGTTCACGCCCAGACGGATGGCTGTGCCCTCCCGGGCACACAGCTCCAGGAAAGGCAACAGGACCCCCTCCACACGCGCCAGCTCGGCGGCATACTCCTCGTCGGTATATTCCAGCTTCTTGAACGTGCGGGCCGCGTCGGCGAAATTGCCGGGGTTGATGCGGACCTTCTCGCAATTGACGGCGGCGGTGAAGGCTGCGTTACGGTTGAAATGCACATCGGCCACCAGGGGGATGTCGTATCCCTTGGCACGCAACCCTTCGCGCACCCGGCCTATGGACTCGGCCTGGCGCACTCCCTGGGTGGTAAGACGCACCATCTCACCGCCGGCACCTATGATGCGTTCGCTCTGCTCCACGCAGGCCCGGACATCATCGGTAGGGGTGTTGGTCATGCTCTGCACCCTGACAGGGTTGTCTCCGCCCAGCCACAGGGAGCCTATACGCACAGGGCGCGAGCGGCGACGGCGGTAATTGAACTTGTCGGCGGACATGATGCGTCAGTTGGTCTTGTACTTGTACTGCAACTTGTGGAGCTCCTCGTTGGCCTTCACGATTTTCTGCGCCAGGGATGCCTTGTACTCGCTCACGCGGGCGGCTATGCCGTCATCCGAGAGCGCCAGGATCTGGGAAGCCAGCACGGCGGCGTTCAGCGCGCCGTTCACGCCGACCGTGGCCACCGGAATGCCGGGAGGCATCTGCACGATGGAGAGCAGGGAGTCAAGGCCGTCGAACGACGAGCGGATGGGCACGCCGATGACCGGCACGGTGGTGAGCGCGGCGATCACGCCTCCCAGATGCGCGGCCATGCCGGCGGCGGCTATTATGACCTTGACGCCCCGGCCTGCGGCCTCTCGGGCGAAAACCTCGACCTCCACCGGCGTGCGGTGGGCTGAAAGGGCCTGGACCTCGAAGGGTATGCCCATATCATCGAAATAGGCGCACGCCTTCTCCATGACGGGAAGATCGGAGGTGCTGCCCATGATTATACTCACTAACGGTTTCATATTCAGTATGATGGTTATAATTTGTTTACAATAGCGCCTTTGAGCAGACCGGCGAAACGCGTGGGCACGGGCAGCTCGAAACACATGTCCTTGCGGGTTATCGGATGCGCGAAGCGCAAGGTGCGGGCATGCAGAGCCAAACGATGAATCGGGCTGGCCACGGCTCCGTACTTTCGGTCGCCAACTATAGGATGCCCCAGGTCATGGGCATGCACCCTGATCTGATTCTTGCGGCCTGTGTCGAGAGAGAACTCCACGAGTGTATGGCCGTTGCCACGGCCAAGCACCTTGTAGCGGGTCACGGCCAGCGAGCCTTTCCCCGGCTCGTGCGTGGAATAGACCTCATACTGGCTTGTCTCGTCGAGATAAGACCTCACCACGCCTGAATCCTCCTCCATCACACCCTCTACCACAGCCACATATCGGCGTTCCAGCACCATGTTGGACCAATTGTGCTGCATGGCCTCCTTCGCCTCCTGGGTCTTGGCGAACATCATGAGGCCTGACGTGTCTCGGTCCAGACGGTGGATTATGAAAATCTTGTTGAGCGGATTCACTTTCTTGACATACTCCTTGAGCACGCTGTAGGCGGTGACGTCCTTGCGGGAAGAGGGGGTGCCCATGGACAGCAGGCCGTAACCCTTGTTGACCACCACGACGTCATCGTCCTCATAGACAAGCTTGAGACGCGGATGAGAAAACGTAACGAAAGGGCGTGAGAGGTTCACCTCCACAATCTGCCCCGGCTCCACAGGAGTGTCATGCCGCACATCGCCGTTCCCCGCCACACGTATATGCCCGTATCTGATCATGGATTTCAGCCGGGTGCGGGGCAGCTCCGGCAACTCCTGCTGCAAGAAAAGGAGCAACGGCGCCGTGTCGGCGCCCATGTTCTGGCGGCTCACCACCCGGTCAGCCACCACGCGCCCCGAGCCGGGGCGCCGTGATTGGTTTCGCATAAGTCTTCGTTTAACGCTGCAAAATTAATAAAAAGCCTCCACACCATGAAAGAAATTCCGCATCTCGCAGGCTGCCCCCTCCCTCTTCCCGGCCCCCGCGCCGCGAATACAGGGATGGAGAAAAAAGGAAACGTGGCTGAAATTTTGCTGATTTACGCGAAAATTCGTAAATTTGCACGATAAACAGAAAACTGAACCGTTTCCCTCCTCACGGCGTTATGCCGTGTGTTCCCGGACGGGGGCACAGGGTGAGGCATTGGTTCTTTTCCAAGAAAATGAAGATTCACAGAGAAGGCACCAACATACTCGTTATCTTGCTGGCGATGCTGGTGATGCTCAACGGCGTGGCCTGGCTGTTTCTCAGCCCCATGGCATTAACCGTGGTGCTCACCGCAGCCTCGGCGGTGATATATGGTTTCGTATTCAATTTCTTCCGTTGCCCGAAACGCAACTACAAAGGGGAACGCGAGGGCATGGTCGTCAGTTCGGTGGACGGCAAAGTGGTGGTGGTGGAACGTGTCTTCGAGCCGGAATACCTCAAGAGCGAGGCCATACAGGTGAGCGTGTTCATGAGTCCGCTCAACGTCCACGCCAACTGGTTTCCCGCTGACGGCACCGTGGCTTACGTGAAGCATCACAAAGGGCGGTTCCTCAGCGCATACCTGCCCAAGGCCAGCCTCCAGAACGAGCGCGCCACCATAGGCCTGGAGTGCGATTACGGCAACCGCCTCACCGTGCGCCAGATAGCGGGCGCGATGGCACGCCGCATAGTCACCTATGCCCGCAAGGGGCAGAAAGCCGACATCGACGGACATCTGGGTTTCATAAAATTCGGGTCACGGGTGGACATATTCCTGCCGGTGGGCAGCGAGGTGCTCGTGCAGCTCGGACAAGTGACCCGAGGAGGTCTCACCCCACTGGCACGCCTCCCGCGCAACGGCAAATAAGTACCGCCCCTCAGGCGCCGGCCGCGCGCCCGTGCCCTCCATACATCAAGCCTATAGGCTTCTATATCATATTCAATTCAATCTTGTGCGATTAGAGAACATGAAGAGACTGATTCCCAACACCATAACCCTCATAAACCTCCTTAGCGGCTGCATGGCCATAATGTGTGCCGCCCATCCGCTGGACACTATAAGCGGCCACCCCGCCTACCTGATAGCCTTTTGCTTCATACTGCTGGCCTCGGTGGCCGATTTCATGGACGGTCTCTCGGCCCGCATCCTCGGCGAATACTCGCCGCTCGGCAAGCAGCTCGACTCCCTATCGGACTTGGTGAGCTTCGGAGTTGCGCCCGCCATGCTCCTGTCCAACCTCATGATGGAGGCCGGCGCTCCGCTCTGGAGCAGGCTCCTGTGCCTGGTCATACCTGCGTGCGGGGCACTGAGGCTTGCCCGCTTCAACATCGACTCCTCGCAGGCACATTCATTCCGAGGCCTCCCCATCCCCGCCGCAGCCCTTTTCTGCATAGGTCTGGCCTCCATGCTCACCTCCGCCAACGGGGTGAACCTGTATGCCGCAGCCGGGTGCGTTACTGCGATAGGGATAATAATGGTGGCGCCCATACGGATGTATTCGTTCAAGACCGCAAACTGCGGCATACGCCATAACCTGCTGCCCCTCTCCCTGGTTGTCGTCGGAGCCACATGCATAGCCGTATGGGGATGGTCCGGACTGTTCTACGCCGTAGGATACTACATCCTGAGCGCCTTCGTTTCATCCACGTTCACCCAAACCGCCGAATCCTGACCCATGATACTCGCAGTAGCACTCGTTCTCCTGTTCTGGACCCTGTGGTTCGCCTGGCCATATATACGCCGCTGGCTCATGCGGCGCGGCATGAACTATGTGCAGGACCGCATGTACAAAAGCATGGGCATAGACCCCGCGCAGATGCGCCAAGCCCAGAGAGAGGCGGAGAAGACTGCCGCCGGGCGCGGGCGATCCCGCACATGGCGCCGACACCGCACAGGAGGCAAGATCATCCCTCAGGGATATGGGGAAACAGTCTCTTTCGAGGAACTCGCCCTCACCGGCACCGAGAAATGGCTCTCGGACACCGACAAGTCGCCGGTATACACCGAATACAGCAAAGAGACCCAGATAACAGATGCGCAATATGTCATCATCCCCTGAGGGGCGCGTGCCCCTCATAACCCATGCACACGGACTGCTTCGTCCTCGTGTCCTGTATGTCTCGGACCTGGACGGGACATTGCTTGACCCCGACTCCCGTGTCAGCGACACGTCCGCCGAGATGCTCAACCAAGCCATACGCCACGGGGCATGCTTCACCGTGGCCACGGCACGCACCCCGGCCACGGTGGTGGAACTGCTGGCCCATGTGGAAATGCGTCTGCCGGCGGTGGTGATGACCGGCGCGGCACTGTTCCATTTCGAGGACCGCTCCTTCAGCCGGGTATGCTGTTTCCCGCCGGGCGTGGTCGAACGCATGACGGCCCTGTACCGCAGGCATGACGTGGCCACATTCATATACACCATCAACGCGGACCGCCTCGACGTGTTCCACATCGGGAAGCTTAATCCGTATGAGGAGCGCTTCATCGCCGAGAGGTGCAACTCGCCTGTCAAGAGATTCCACGTGCCCCCCCACGGGGAGTCGGAGCTTCCTGCCACCTTGGACAACACGGTGCTTCTATTCAGCGTGCAGCCCTGGGAAAAGGCGCACGCCCTCTATCGCGAAATCAAGGACTCGGACATCCCCTGCACCCCCCTGTGCTATCACGACGCATTCGGCGAAGACTGGGGTGAGCTGGAGATGTTCGGCCCTCAGACCAGCAAGGCTGCCGCCGTCGAGTCCGTGGCGTCAGACATAGGGGCCTCCCGCATCGTGGCATTCGGCGACAACGTGAACGACATGCCGCTCTTCCGCCTGGCCGACGAGGGGATAGCGGTCTCCAACGCCATACCGGAGCTGCGCGAACTGGCCTCCGAGGTCATCGGCTCAAACGCCGAGGACGCCGTGCCGCGCTTCATCCTCCGACACCTGAAATAAAAAACGATGGCTCTGAGATACTCTTTTTACGACCGGCAGAAAATAGGCAAGACCATATTCTTCATGGTCTCGCTCACGGCCCTCATCATCTTCCTCCTGATATCAAACAACCTGGTCAAGAGCCTGGCCAACCAGGAGCGCGAGCGAATGCAGATATGGGCCAACGCCACCCAGCGCCTGGCGCAGCAGGCAGAAGGCACCGACATAGAGTTCCTCTTCTCCATCATAGAGCAGAACAACTCCATACCCGTGCTCATAGCCGACGAACAGGGCAATGTGCTTGACTACAGGAACTTCGACCTCCCGGACGCCGGAAAGTCCTACACCATGTACTCCGAACTCTCGGACCATGACAAGCAATACCTGGCGAAAAGGCTGCACAAGGCCACCGGGGGCAAGAGCCCGGCGGTGATGGTCAACGGCGAGAACCATTTCATACGCATCGAGACATTCGAGAACACATACCAATACATCTATTACGAAGACTCAGAGATGCTGAAACGCCTGAGCTGGTATCCCTACATTCAGCTCGGAGTGATGGTCTTCCTGGCCGTGATAGTATTCATCACCATCCTGTACACGAAACGCGCCGAACAGAACCGAGTGTGGGTGGGACTCTCCAAGGAGACGGCACACCAGCTCGGCACACCCATCTCCTCGCTGATGGCCTGGATGGAGTTTCTAAAGACCACAGGGGTGGACCCGGAGGTGGTGCGCGAGATGAACAAGGACGTGACCCGCCTCTCGGTGATCGCGGACCGTTTCTCGAAAATAGGCTCCATCCCCGAGCTGGAACTCGAGTACCTCGGCGACTCGGTGAGCCGGAGCCTCGAATACATGAAAAGCCGCATCTCGCGCCAGGTGGAGGTGAAGATGAACCTCGCCAGGGAAGACTGCGGCGTGCGCATATCGCGCAGCCTGTTCGAGTGGGTGATGGAGAACCTCACCAAGAACGCCGTGGACGCCATGGACGGACAAGGCACCATAACCATAACCACAGGGCAGGAGAAAGGACAATGCTACATCGACGTCTCTGACACCGGCAAAGGCATAGCCCGCAAGAATTTCAAGAACGTGTTCAACCCCGGCTTCACCACAAAGAAACGCGGATGGGGACTGGGACTCACGCTCGTCAAACGCATCATAGAGGAATACCACAAGGGCCGCATCTTCGTCCTTTCCTCCGAACCCGGCAAAGGCACCACCTTCCGCATAATCCTCCCGAAGGTCTGAGCCCCCCTTCAAAAGTCGCGAATCAACGCAGACACATCCAAGGAGTGGGGCTGAATCGCGGCAACGCTATGAGGCTCATGTCGGCGGCACGGTCCTCGAGGCTGCCGGTGCCGTCGCCTATCGTCAGCCCTCGCGCCTCCAGGGCGGCGCGAATCACATCCAATGCCTTTTCAGGGGTATTGTTGTCCTGGCTCAGGTGACACAGGAACACGCGTCGCAACTGCGGGCCGGCTATCTCCGCCAGGAACCGGGCGGTGTCCTCGTTGTCCATGTGGCCGTGGTCCGTGCGGATTCGGGCCTTCAGATACTCGGGATAGGGCCCTCTTATCAGCATCTGCAAGTCGTAGTTGGCCTCTATCATCAAAAAATTGGCCTTGGACATGTAGAAGCGGGCACGCTCGCTCACCTCCCCTAAGTCGGTGGCCATGACGAAGCACTTGCCTCCGTGCTCCAGGCAGAACCCGGCGTTGTCGGCCGCGTCATGCGGCACGTCGAAGGCAGTGACGGTGAAGTCGGCCAGCTTGAAGGGAAATTCCTTGAAGATAGGCACATGATAGTCCTTGATGCGCTTGGAGATGCTGTGCCTGCGCAGGATGGCGTTGAGCACGCGATTGGTGCAATACAGGCGCAGGTGCTTGTTGGCCCTCAGCAGTTTGTAGGCGTAGCGCACATGGTCCGAGTGGTCATGGGTCAGGCACAGGCCCTTGACCTGCGACATGGACACGCCGTTGGCACGCAGGGTGTCCGCTATTCTGTCAGAGTCCACCCCCGCGTCCACAATAAGTCCTCCGCGACGTGTGCCTATATAGCAGCTGTTGCCGCTCGACCCGCTGCCGAAAGAGATGTAGCACAGCGGTTCGCGGGCAGGGTCGGCGGCACGGGCCATCGCCTCCATGCGCGCCTGCACGGAACGCATGTCAGGCCCGGCAGGGGTAAGCGGCCTCCCCTGCCGCTCCAAGGCTCCCTTCGGCAATTCCCACTCTCCGAAATTTATGGTCAACTGCTCTGTCATTTGGCGGAAATAAGGAATATGGTGGGTATCTTGTGGTATGAGCGCGGGGGGCGCCTCCACTCCTTGGCGGGCATGGTGACGATGCTCTCATGTTCGGAATCGGTGATGGCCGAGGCCACGCACACGAGCGTGGAGGGAGCCAGCACCTTGGCGAGGGTCTCGAGCAGTCGGTCGTTGCGGTACGGGGTCTCTATGAATATATGGGTCATGCCCGTGCGGCGTGAATCCGCCTCCAATGCCTTGACACGCCTCTCCCTGTCACCCTGGTCGATGGGCAGATAGCCGTGAAAGGCAAAACCTTGGCCATTGAAGCCGGAGGCCATGAGCGCGAGCAAGATGCTCGACGGCCCTGTCAGGGGCACCACACGGTAACCGCGTCTCTGGGCCTCGGCCACCGCCAAAGCCCCCGGGTCCGCCACTCCCGGACATCCGGCCTCGCTCATCACGCCCATGCTGTGGCCTGCCGCCATAGGGGCCAGCATGGCTCCGACGGCTGCGGGGTCAGTATGCACGTCAAGCTCCGCGAAGGTAAGGTCATCGATCACTATCTCGCGGCTGCATTTGCGCAGGAAACGCCTGGCGGTGCGCACGTTTTCCACTATGAAATGACGCAGACCCTTCACCACCTCCAGGTTGAAGGCGGGGAGCACCGTGTCCAACGGGGCGTCGCTCAGATTCACGGGAATGAGATAGAGTATGGGACGGTCTGTCATATATTCGTAACTGCAAAGTTAATGATTTAAGACGGAAAATGCAAAGTTTTTTGTAACTTTGCCCCTAATTTGAAAATTCTCAACGATATGAAGAAAATACTTATAGCGGCCACGCTGATGGCTTCGATGGGCCTGAGCGCCTGCGGAGGCAAGTCCGAGGCGTCGCGCGAGCAAATCGACAACGGACGCGAGCAGGCCAAAGAAATGATCAAGGCCACTAAAACGCAGGGTGCCGGACACAAGCCCCAGGCGCAGCCCCAAGCACAGGCGCAGCCCCGGACGGAGACAGCGAATCCCGGAAATGGAGCGGCCGTCCAGCCGCAGGGCACAGACACATTGCCCGAATAACCGCAGGGCACAAAACCAGACGAGTCGGAGCTGCTATCTCGATAGCGGCTCCGACTCGTCTGTATAATCGGTTTCCATATCAGATTCCCTCGAGGGGACGTGCGTGCTGGAAGGGGTGGTTGCATGCCGGGCATACCTTGGGGGGCTCAGTGCCCTCGCTCACGTAGCCGCAGACCATGCACTGCCATTTTATAGGCTTATCCCTTTTCCAAAGGGTGCCGTTGTCCACCATCTCACGCAGGGCGTCGAAACGGGTCTTGTGGAACGCCTCAACGGTGGCGATGGCGGCGAAATGGGACGCGATGACAGGGAAGCCCTCTTCCTCGGCGACCCTGGCCGCATCGGTATAGGACTCGACACCCTCGACCTCCTCCTCACGGGCGGCCTCCTTGAGGTTGCTCGACGTGTCGGAAATCACGCCTGCGGCCACGGCACCGAGATTCACCGGTATGAGGGCCCCGTCCTGCAGATATTTGAAGAACACCTTGCCGTGGTGCATCTCGTTGGCGGCGGTCTCACGGAAGATGTCCGCTATGGGATAATATTTCTCGGCCTCGGCCTGCGAGGCATAAAAATTATAACGGGTGTAGGCCATCGATTCGGCCGCATAGGAGGCTGTCAGGTTTTCCAGCGTCTTTGTCCCGGCCAAAGACTTGTCAGCTTTATAGCAATTAACAGGTTTCATAAAAGTGTATGTTTATAAGATTCAATGTCTAAACACCTCATCTCCGGAATTGTTTATAAAATGTGATTGAATTATCAATTAGGTGTGATTGAAAAATTTTTTGTACTTTTGCACGCGAATTTGGGGAGCGCCGTCCGCACGGGACCCTTCCCGGTCGCACGCACGTGCCAACTTACGTTATGAAAAATCTGATTATAGTCGAGTCGCCCGCCAAGGCGAAAACCATAGAAAAGTTTCTCGGCAAAGACTACAAGGTCATGTCGAGTTTCGGACACATCCGTGACCTGCGCAAGAAAGATTTCAGCATCGACATAGACGACCGTTTCAAACCTGTTTATGAGATTCCGGCGGAAAAGAAGGAACTTGTATCCCAGCTGAAGGCGGCGGCCGCCAAGGCAGACACCGTATGGCTCGCTTCCGATGAGGACCGCGAGGGGGAAGCCATAGCGTGGCATCTGTACGAGGTCCTGGGGCTCAAGCCTGAGAACACGCACCGCATAGTGTTCCACGAAATCACGAAGCCGGCGATACTGCACGCCATAGAGACCCCCAGGGATATAGACATGGACCGGGTCAACGCGCAGCAGGCACGCCGTGTGCTGGACCGCATAGTGGGCTTCGAGCTGTCGCCGGTGCTGTGGAAAAAGATCAAGCCGGCGCTCTCCGCCGGACGCGTGCAGAGCGTGGCCGTGCGCCTCATCTGCGAGCGCGAGAAGGAAATCCGCAATTTCCAGTCGACCCCCTATTTCCGCATCACAGGCTCGTTCAACGCGCCCGAGAGCCCGGTGCCGGTGAAGTGCGAACTGTCCACCCGCCTGGACTCGGAGCAGGCCGCCTCAGGGTTCCTGAAAGACTGCCGAGGCGCCACGTTCACAGTGGGGGAGATAGCCGTAAAACCGACAAAACGCTCCCCGGCCCCGCCCTTCACCACATCGACCCTGCAGCAGGAGGCTTCACGCAAGCTCGGCTTCACGGTGTCGCAGACCATGATGATAGCCCAGCACCTCTACGAAGCGGGACTCATAACGTATATGCGTACCGACTCACTCAACCTCTCCGACCTGGCTCTGGCGGACATCAAGAAGCACGTCACGGCCGAGCGTGGAGAGAAATACCTGCACATACGCCATTACCACACCAAATCGAAAGGGGCGCAAGAGGCGCACGAGGCCATTCGTCCCACCTATATAGACCGAGTGCAGATCGAGGGCACGCCTCAGGAGAAACGGCTATACAAGCTAATCCGCAACCGCACGCTCGCCTCCCAGATGGCAGACGCGGAAATAGAGAAGACCACGGTGGACATCTCTGTCTCCACCCGTCCCGAGACATTCACGGCACATGGAGAGGTAATCAAGTTCGACGGTTTCCTGAGCGTCTATGACCTGGAGGCGACCGACGCCGAGAGCGCCATGCTCCCCTCCCTGCAAAAAGGCTCCGAGCTCACCATGCAGACAATCACCGCCCTGGAGCGTTTCACCCAGCCCCCGGCACGCTACAACGAGGCCTCCCTGGTCAAGAAGATGGAAGAGCTCGGCATAGGGCGCCCCTCCACATACGCCCCCACCATATCGACCATCCAAGGCCGGGACTATGTGGAGCGCGGCGAGAAAGAGGGGCACAAGCGTGACTATGTGGTGCTGACGCTGACCCCTGCCGGACTCTCACGCACCACAGAGACCGAGACCACGGGCTCAGACAAGGGCAGGCTCATACCTACCGACGTCGGCATGGTGGTCAATGATTTCCTCACGGAGTATTTCCCCGAAATCATGGACTACAACTTCACCGCCAACATAGAGGAGAAGTTCGACCACATAAGCGAGGGCAAGCTGGCATGGCAAGACGAGATGGAGTATTTCTACGGCAATTTCCATCCGGAGATAGACAAGATCAACTCCATGCGGCTCGAGCACAGGGTCGGAGAGCGCGTGCTGGGCACCGACCCCAAGAGCGGCCGGCAGGTGAGCGTGAAGATAGGGCGCTTCGGCCCTATGGTGCAGATAGGCGACACCACCGACGAGGAGAAGCCGCTTTTCGCATCCCTGCAAAGCGGCCAGAGCGTGGCCACGATCACCCTCGAAGAGGCCCTCAAGCTCTTCGACCTGCCGCGCACGGTGGGTGAATACGAGGGAAAGACGGTCACAGCCGCAATCGGCCGCTTCGGCCCCTACATACGCCACGACGGCAAATTCGTGAGCATCCCCCCTGCCCTCACCCCGCAAGGCATAACCTTGGACCAGGCGGCGGAACTCATCGAGGCAAAACGCCGCGAGGAGGCCAACAAACTCGTGAAGGAGTTCCCGGAGATTCCAGGGCTGCAGGTGCTCAACGGGCGCTTCGGGATATATATGGCTTACAAACCCGAAGGCGCGAAAAAGGCTGTCAACTACAAACTGCCAAAAGACACCGACGGCCACGCGCTGACGGCGCAAGAGGCTCGCGAGATAATGGAGAAGCAGGACGCGGCTCCCGCCAAGCCCCGCTCACGGCGCAAGAAGGTCTGACGACGAAGGCATCGGTCAGAGCAGCCCGGCATAGACGCCCAGGGTCTGCTGTGCTATATGGTCCCAGTTATACGGGGTGAGGTCATACTCTCTGGGTACGGTCTCGCCCCGCGCCTTTCTGTCCAGGGCGTCACGCAGAATACCTACGGAGGCCTGGCTGTCGGCAATGTCAAGATGGAAAAAGTCTCCGCTGTCCAGCTGCGCGATCCTGTTGGCAGGTATGTCGCTGACCAGCGTGTCCAGGCCATAGCTCATGGCTTCGAGCAAGGATATGGGGAGTCCCTCGTGCGAGGAGGGCAGCACGAACAGGCGTGCATGGCTCATGACCTGACACAGCTTCTCGCCCCTTATGAACCCCGTCAGCGCCACACCGGCCTCGGCGGCCTTGCGCTTCAAGGCCCGCGAATACTCGTCCTCGTGGTCCGCGTCGCCGGCTATGCACAGCCGTATGCCTCGTGCCGGAAGGCCGGAGGCAAGCCATGCGTCGATGAGCAGGTGAAAATTCTTCTCAGGCACAAAACGCCCCAACGCCACCACATATCGGCCGCGCTCCAGACCGAGGCTCTCTATGTAATCCGCATCGGCGGCGCGCTCCGGCACTGGAACGCCGTTGTATATAAGATGCGTGTCCCTGCGTCCATATCTGTCAGCCAGGATGTCCGCTATCACCTGCGATATGACTATCACCTCATTACTGCGCCGGGCGCCCCATTTCTCTCCTGTCCTGAGCACCGCCTTGGCCAGGCGTCCCCACTTGCCCCGGTCATAATCAGGCCCGTGGTTCGTGGTCACGACCTTCATGCCGAGCAGACGCGCCAACGGCACCATGAGCGAAGGCCCTATGGCATGGATATGGAGTATGTCAGGCTTCATGCGCCGGGCACGCAGCACGGACAGGAAGGTGTGAAGAAGCGCCTCTATGCTCTTGCGCCGGGGTGCGAACACGTCAGTGAGCCGCACCCCTCTGTACATCAAGGGTCTGCCGGCTTTCCTGCACGCCTTGGCCTCGGCCTTCATCCCTGCCGTGAGATAGCATGACCTACGTATGACCGTAACTTCGTGCCCCAAGGCAGCGATACGGGGATACAGCTCCTCGCAATGGGTCTCCACACCCCCTTGAATACCCGGTATGCCCCGGGTGCCCGTAACTACGATACGCATATTGACTTTTTGTTAATAACGCCCGTGCGGCGGCCATTATTGCACGCCAGGCGCCATGGCAGACACTAAAACGGGCCGTCCTTTTTACGGACAGCCCGGAGTCATGATATCTTATTGCGCCCGGGGCGCGTATGTCAACGCACCACCACCTTGCGGGTCTCGGAACCGCGACGCTCTATGAGTATGTCGCCGGCGGCGGCACGGGTCACCTTGCGGCCGAGCATGTCGAAATACTCGACTCCGCCACGGCTCTCCTCTATCTCAGATATGCCCACGGTAGCGAGCGTGACGGTCACGGACTCGCTGTACCGGGTCACACGCTTCTCCCCACGCGCACGCACCTTGAAGCGGTATGTGTCACATCCCTCTTTGAGCTTGTCCACCTTCATCGATGTCTGCGCCCCTGTGGAGAGGTCGATGTAATCATTGAGAATCTGGTCGCCGACTCCGGTGGTTATCACCACATCGTCAATAGCCAGGTTGCCACGTGATTTCGTGTATCCGAACTTGACCTGACGCACCCCCTCGGGTATCTGGTCCAAAGTAACCACCCCGCTGTCGCCGCTGGCAGGCTGCTCGCTGCTTATAGTCACCCACTCGGAACCGACCAGACCCGAGATAAGCAGCTCGCTGCCGTCGGTAGCCTGTCCCTTACGCCAATAAGAGATGGAGGTAACGTTGCCGTTGAACTCCGGGGAGAGCAGATATGAGCCCGTCGAGCCGAATTTCAACGAGGGGGAGGCAGCTCCATAGTTGGAGGTGGTGGAATAGAATTCGGTAGAGTTGGAGGTCCAGCCGTCAGCCAGAGTCAGCGACTTGCCCGATCCCATGTCACAGGTGGATACGAGTGGTTCGCCCTGGCCCACGGCGTATACGGACAGCTCATAGTCTATCGCGTTCTCCACAGGCTCCCATGCAGCCACGAAATGCTTGTCGCTCTTCTCTATACGCTCTGCGTCAAAAGGCACGGGGATCGCCAGGGGCGCACCGCCGCCATCCACCACAAAAGTGATGACGCCGTCCGTCTCCATGATTTCTGTCACAGGCAATCCGAGGCTCTCGCCGGTCCATGCCTTCATGGAAGGGGTGGTGTCGTCAGTGAAAGACGTCACGCCGAAGGTGCCGGGGAAAGTATACGAAGCCTGCACGGCATCGCCCGAGCCTGTGCGGCCGCCGGCCTCCTCGATGTCCACATACTGATGTCTCTGGGTGTTGTTGACCGTATTGTTGGCCCACTGCGTGGCATTGAAATCTATGTGCCAGATGAGCATGCCGTGGCCCGGGATATACTTGTCCCAGCCTTCCTGCTGGCGGTTCTCCAGAAGGAAGAATTCCGAGTTCTTGGATGTGGGTATGATATACCCCTTGTTGGATGTGAGCACATGTTTCAACTCACAGTCCAGCGGACCGTCTATCACGTCAAGCTCGGTCCAACCAAGTGAATTGCGCTCATACAGCCCATAGGCCGGGGGGGTGCAGCCATCGTTGTTGTACGGGCCCGAGTCCATGACGCTGTACCTGTCAGGGGTCCAGTCCACGCCGAAGCTGCCGTCGGTGCTGTACAGGTCCGGCAGACCCATGACATGGCTGAACTCATGCACGAAGGTACCTATGCCGTCCGGGCGGTCCGACCACCATTCATTCGAGCATGCGTAGTGGTCCACCGTCACACCGTCCACGACAAAATCTGAACCGGCGGCAGAGAGGTCCCATGAATGTGGCCACACGGTGTCATCAGTGCCGTAGCTTGCCTCGCCCTGACCCGCGTATATCACATACACGTTGTCGAGCTTGCCGTCGCCGTCATTGTCATATTTGGCGAAATCCACATCCGGATCCAGAATCTTTATGGCGTCTATCACCATTTCCTCCGGATGGGCGTCGTCGCCATAGCGGTCGTTGCCGCCGTAATAGCTGCGCTTTTGGGGCAGCGTCACAGGGCCGTACAGGTCGAAGTGGGGCACGAACTGCCCCATGGAGTTCTCCTTGAAATAATCCTTGCATGACCCGGTGCCGCCGTACTGGCTGAAACCTTCTTCGTTGAGCATGCCCTCGAAATAGGCGTGCGGGTCCGGAAGGTTGAATTTATGGTCGGAATACTCCACAAGCACTATCAGCACGTTGGGCGTGCCCTTAGAGGGAAACGTGGTCTGGTCCAGTCCCACACCTGTCTGGGGTATGCGGCGCGGGCTGTGCGCCATCTTCCTCACGTCCAGCTCGCTGACCTTCATGGCCTCGGCGGGCGTCATGGAACGCGCCTCAAGGTCTACGGCCTGGAGGCCGGTGCTCTCGAGCACTCCTGCGGCATTGGCGCGGGCGTAGCAATACGTGCCGTCTGCCTCGCGGGCAAGCAGCAGGCCATCCTCGGTAATCGTGAAATGACGGCGCTCGTCACCCACCTTCATGATGCGGAGGGTGGTGCCGTCAGGCTGGGTCACGGTGCGTACGTGGCGCAAGGCCGGGACCGCCAGGGCCGGCAACGCCGAGCCGACAAGCAGCGACAAGGCCGCGATTCGGGTAAATTTATTCATAACAATGTCGTATTGGTTTCAGTATCAGATTCCAGTCTCTACAGATGATGCAGTTTCATCAGAGCGCAAATATAAACATTATTTACGAGACTCCCGCGCCCTGCCCCGAAAAAAAGCCCTCCGCACGGTATTTCTTAAGACATTTTAAGGGCTCCGCGATGCTTGCCAAGGGCCTGCCTGCCGGAATTGCCGGACATGTCATGCCTACGGGCAAGCATCGCGGAGCAGTGTGCTGACACCGCCTGGGGAGCCGCTTACAGCAGGCTCTCGCGCTCCGTCACCTCTGCGTCGGTCATGGTGTAGCCTCCCAGGCTTCCCTCCTTGGCCTGCACGCAGATGTACGTCATAGGCTGGGTCGAGGTGCATTTAAGGTTGCGGTCGCTGCCCGTGGAGACGCGTATCACAGAGCCCTCGCTTACCTCGAACACCTCGCCGTCCACCTGAAAACGGCCCGCGCCGCTGAGAATGATGTAGTTCTCCTCGTTGGCCTTGTGGCTGTGGAAGAAGGGTACCGCCGCGCCCGTGGGCAGCGTGCCGAAGGAAATCTCGCACGACGTGGCGCCGGTGGCGTCTTTCACAAACTGCTTCCCCTCGAAGCCGTGAAGGGACCCTACAGTGGCATGGGCGAACTTTGCGCCCTGGTTCAAAATCCTTGTTTCGCTCATTTTTTTTGTGGGTTTGAATGATATTCTTTAACTTTGCGGCATGACGCCGCTTTCTGTGAGATAGTGCAAAATTACATTTAAATCCTTTGATATACAAGAGGTTACCGCCTCGTAAGGCAGTAACCCAAAAGTAAGTATTCTTGAAAATGAACAGATTGCCCCTAAAAGAAAATCTAAAAAAATATACATATATCGACGCATGCCCCGTGCGGAACGTCATCTCCAGGTTCTCAGGCAAATGGACCATGCTCATATTGTGCGTCCTGGCCGAGAACCCCTCCACGCGCTTCAACGCCATAGGCAAGGCCATACCTGACATCTCACCCAAGGTGCTCGCCGACACGCTCAAGGACCTGGAGGCCGACGGCCTGATAAACCGTCGTATGTATGCCGAAATCCCTCCTCGTGTCGAATATTCGCTCACAGAACTGGGGCATACCCTCATGCCGCACATCGGGGGACTCGTGTCATGGGCGATGGAGCATTTTGAGGAAATATGTAAAGTGAAGGGTAAGGCGGGCAGCCGCTGAGGGGGAGGCGCATCGGAGGTGCATCGGCAAGCTCGGGGGCACAGTTTTCTGACACAACGCTTTCAAATCACAAAATATTTGTCTACCTTTGCCACGCATACACCAACGCGCACACCCATGAAGAAATTCTCGTTAGCCATCCTGCTGCTCGTGTGTTGCAGCGTGGCCCTGACCGCATGCGACTCCGACGAGCCATCCAGGTCCCTGCACAAGGCAATGGCCACATACACATATCATACAGTCACCGCACCTGTGACCGACGCCGACGGGGAAGAGTCGGAGTACACTCTCGAATACCGGCTGCTCGAACCCGTTGCCGATTGGGAGCCTTACGCCATGCCTGAAGGGGGGTATCCGCTTGTCATTTTCCTGGCCGGGAACAACGAGGCATACACCATTGACCGGCTCTTGATACACGGCGCGGACTATTTCATAAAATGGCAGGCGGAGTACCCATGTTACGTGGCTTTCCCTCGCTGTGCCGAAGGATGCTACTGGACGTATCCGCTCCGTCCGACCCCCTTCACGCCGGACCAGATACAATGGCCTGAGAGACCGTCCATTATGTACGATGCCCTGAAGGCTCTGGTCGAGAAGCTGAGAGCGACATACCCGGTGAACCCGGACCGGGTGGTGGTCGCGGGCTTCTCCATGGGGGCCTTCGGAGCATTGGACATGGCGGCTCGGGCACCACTTATGTTCGCCGCAGTGCAGGCCAACGCGGGCGGCCTGAACATACGGCGCGCAGAGGCACTGAAAGACATGGACGTGTGGCTGGAGCACTGCGAGGAGGACAATACACTGCCATGCGAGATGACACGGGCCCTGGCCGATGAACTCGCCCGAATCAAAGGCGACGAGGCTGCCTCCACTCTGTCGGTACACATATACCCCGGTGGCAGCCACATATCTTTCCATTGCTTCGACAGCCCGGAACTTATGGAATGGATCTACTCTGTGCGAAGGCATAAATGACAGCCGGCTTCCGGCATCCCCCAGGTCATCATGCGATAGCCTGGCGAGTGCCCGAAGCCGGTCTGTACGGTGTGCCCTGCGGCTCAGCCGCAAGTGGAGAACTTGAATGATATGCGTCGGCGGTATTTCTCGCCAGGGCGCAGGAGCTGGCTGGGGAACTGCGGCTTGTTGGGAGCGTCGGGCATACCCTGCATCTCCACGGCCACACCCTCATAGTCCCGATAGGGGCGGCCCGACTTGCCCTTGGGCGAGCCGTCCAGCCAGTTGCCGGTATAGACATGCGCGGCAGGCTGGTCGGAACCCACCTCGAGCACACGCCCGCTCTGCGGGTCCTCTATCCGCACCACCCCGTCAATGAATTTTCCAGGCTCCCAGCCGTCGACCACCCAGCTGGAGTCGTAGCCCTTGGCGTAATCGAGCGCGGGGAAAGCGGCCTTGATGTCCCGGCCAAGCTCCTTGGCCTCGGTGAAATCCATAGGTGTGCCGTCCACAGGAGCCATCTCCCCGCTGGGTATGAGGCTGTCGCTTCCCGGCAGGAAACGTGAGCAGAGCATGCGCATGGCGTGGCCCAGAACGGTGCCGGAGTCCTCGCCTCCCAGGTTCCAGTACGTATGGTTGGTGAGATTCACCACCGTAGGTTTGTCGCACGTGGCGCGTATGTCGATGTTCAGGCGGTTGAACTCCTCCTCCAAGGTGTACTCCACCACGGCGGTCAGATTGCCCGGATAGCCCTCCTCCCCATCTTTGGAGAGGTAAGTGAAGCGCACGCCGTCAGGCAGCAGTTCGGTGTCCCAGATTTGGTTCTGGAATCCTTCGGGACCACCATGCAGCGCGTTGGGCCCGTTGTTTATGGCCAGGTGGTACTCCTGGCCGTCTATGCTGAACTTGCCGAGCGCTATGCGGTTGGCGTAACGGCCGGGAATCTTTCCGGCGCAGGGGCCGTCGTACAGGTAATCGGCCGGATTCGCGTAGCCCAGGGCCACGTCGGCCAGGTCACCGTCCCGGTCGGGGACCACCACACTCACTATGCCGGCTCCCAGGGAGGAGAGCTCCACACTCATGCCATGCCCGTTGGATAGGGTCACAAGACGTATCTCGCCCTTGGGACTTTGGGCTTTTCTCTCTTCTATAGTCATAATCGGAGTCAAAGTTTGCGCGCGCCGTCGCTGATTACCACGTCATACACCGCCGGTTCGTGGCCATACCTGGACTTGAACTCAGCCTTTGCCGTATCGATGAATTTGTCATGGATCTCGTCAGGCACCAGGTTTATGGTGCAGCCGCCGAAGCCGCCTCCCATGATGCGGGAGCCGGTGACTCCGCACCGCTTGGCCAGGTCAGCCAGGAAATCCAGCTCCTCACAGCTCACCTCGTAGTCCTTGGAAAGCCCCTCATGGGTCTCGTACATCTTCTGCCCCACGGTGTCATAATCGCCACGCTCCAGCGCGGCGCACACGGCCAGCACGCGGTCCTTCTCCTCTATCACGAACTTGGCACGACGGTAATCTTCGTCACTTATGGAAATCCTGGACGCGTTCAGCTCGGCCAGGGACGCTTCGCGCAGCGAGGGCAGACCCAGGGCCTTGGCCACCCGCTCGCAGCTCTCGCGGCGCTTGTTATAGGGGGAATCCTTCAGCTCATGCTTCACCCTTGAATCCACGAGCACCAGCTTGTGGCGCTTGGGCGCGAAGGGGAAATATTCGAACTCGAGGCTGCGGCAGTCCAGACGCATCAGATGGTCTTTCTTGCCGAACACGGAGGCGAACTGGTCCATGATGCCGCAGTTCACGCCGCAATAATTGTGTTCGGTGCTCTGCCCTATCTTGGCCAGCTCGAACTTGTCGATGGCGTTGTCGTTGAACATGTCGTTGAGCGCGAAGGCGAAGCAGCTCTCCAGGGCGGCGGAGGAGCTGAGACCGGCTCCTAAGGGCACATTACCCGCGAACACGGCGTCGAAGCCGCCTACCTTGCCGCCACGCTTCAGTATCTCGCGGCATACTCCGAATATATACCGCGCCCAGCCCTGGGAGGGGGCGTCCTCCTCGCGGAGCCCGAACTCGGCATAGTCGTCTATATCTATGGAGAATACGCGCACCCGGTCGGTGCCGTTGGCACGTATGTCGGCCATGATCACCTTGTCTATGGCTCCGGGGAACACGAAGCCCTCGTTGTAGTCCGTATGCTCGCCTATGAGGTTTATGCGGCCTGCCGAGGCGTAGAAGGTGCCGTCGGGCTCGCCGAATTTCTCGAGAAAGGTCTTCTCTATCTTGCTTTTCATTTCCATGGGTTATATTGGGTTTATTGGGTTACGGGTATGGTTATCGTGGCGGGCTGCAGCCCCTCGGCGGTCACGGTCAGGGTCACGGTCCCGGGTTTCTCCCCGGCCTGCACTATGGCGGTGGCGGCTCCGGAGAACAGGTCCATCTCCGGGAGGTGGAACAGGCGCAGGCTGGTGGGGTCGCCGTTGGCCGTGGCACGGAATTTACCGGCACCGCTCACGGCGAATCTCACGACCCGCTCGTCCTCAGGCACCAGATTGCCGTCCTTGTCGGCCACCTGCACGGTGACGTAAGCCAGGTCCTCGCCGTCGGCTTTCAGGGAGATGGTGCCGGTGGACAGCACCAGATGGTCCGGCTCACCGGCGGTGCGCACGTAAGCCTCGCCCGTGGGATTCCCGTCCATGTCATAGCTTATCACTTTCAGTTCGCCCGGCTCATAGACCACATCGTCCCACATCAGGCGGTAACGCTGCATGCGCGTGGAGTCGTTCTTCTGCCTTATGCCCTGGCTCCTGCCGTTGACGAAGAGTTCCGCCTTGGGAGAGTTGGTGTACACGAACACCGGCGTCACCTCCCCCTCGCGGCCCGGCCAGGTCCAGTGGGGCAATATGTGGAGCGTGTTGTCCGCCTCGTTCCACTTGGAGCGGTACAGGTAATAGCGGTCCTTAGGGAGCGAGGCCAGGTCTATGATGCCGAACACGCTGCTGTGCGAGGGCCACGCGTCGGTATCGTAAGGCGTGGGTTCACCCAGGTAGTCGAAGCCGGTCCACACGAACTGTCCCATGTTCCAATCCAGGTCATCGTCCATGGCGAAATCATCGTCGGGGATATTGCTCCAATAGCAATACTCGGTGTCGTAGCTCGAGCTTTGGTTGTCGGGGTTCATGACGTTGGCTCCCACCTGCACCGGGAAATGGTACTTGCCGCGCGAGCTGACCGTGGAGGCCGTCTCGGAGCCGAGCAGCAGGTTCTGAGGCAGCTTGCCTATGGCCTCCAGATACCTGTTGGGCTTGTAGTTGAATCCCGGCACGTCCAGGGCGGCGGCGAAACCGTTGTTCACCACGGCGTCGAACTGGTCCATGCCGCAGGTCACGGGGCGCGTGGGGTCCTCCCTGTGGACAATGTCCTGAAGCATCAGCAGCTCCTGCACCCCGTCCGGCCCCCACTGCGAGGGCACCTCGTTGCCTATGCTCCACATCACCACCGAGGGGTTGTTGCGGTAATGCTCTATCATGTTCACCATGTCCTTCTCGGCCCAGTCGGCGAAGATGGAGCCGTAGCCGTTCTCGCTCTTGGGCCGGAAGCCCCAGTCGTCGAAAGGTTCGAGCATGAGCATCATGCCCATCTCGTCACACAGCTCCACCAGCTCGGGGGCAGGCATGTTGTGGGCCGTGCGTATGGCGTCCGCACCCATCTCCTTGAGCATCTGTATCTGGTGCCTGAGCGCCGCCTTGTTCACAGCCGCCCCCAGCGGTCCCAGGTCATGATGGTTGCACACCCCCTTGAACTTGCGCTTCTCCCCGTTCAGGAAAAAGCCCTCGCCATTGCGCACCTCCACCGTACGTATGCCGAAGCGGGTGGAATAGGTGTCCAGGGTCTGGCCATCCTTCTCCACCTTGGTCACGGAGGTGTACAAGGCCGGAGTCTCCGGAGTCCACAGCTCCGGGGACATGACCTTGAAATTCTGTGTCAGTGGAGCGTCAGGCAGAATCACGTACTTATGCGTGTCGGAGGCCACGGTCTTCCTCTGCGGGTCAAGAATGTCGGTCACGAGTCTCACCGTGTCGCCACGGCTCACGCCTTCAAGCCTGGTCACCTGCCGCACGGTGGCATAGTCCTTGCCCACATACGGGGTCGTGACCTGCGTGCCCCACACAGGCACATGCACGGCGTCAGACGTTATGACATGCACGTTGCGGTACAGGCCCGCGCCCGGATACCACCTCGAGCTTTTGGGCTTGTTCTCCAGGCTCACCTCCAGGGTGTTCTCACCCGCATGCACATACTTGCTCACATCCACGCTGAACGAGTTGTAGCCGTAGGGCCAATACGCCACATGCTCTCCGTTCACATAAACATTTGCATGGCTCATGGCCCCGTCGAACACCAGGGTCACGTTCTTGTCCTCGACGGTCGGGACCTCGAATGTCGTCTTGTAAAATCCTTTTCCTATATACGGCAAGCCACCCGTGCGCCCCGTCTTCCAGGTCTCCTCAGTCTCGCCATTCTGCTCCACGGCCACCTTCTGAAGGTCATAGGAACGGTCGAAAGGGCCATAGATAGCCCAGTCATGAGGCACCGTCACGGTTTGCCACTCCACACTGTCTTTGGAGAATTGCCAGCCTTTCTTCAGCAGCCGGTCGGTTCGCGCGGCGGAGGCGCCGAGCGCCATACCCGCCAACAGCGCGGTAATCAAGATATTCTTCATGTATGATATATAAGTTCTGATTTCCCCACGGGAAGAGGGAATCAGCAGGTTAAACACAGTCACATATACCAAACGGCCCTGATGTCGCTTTTGTTATCAAGAATACCGTTTTTAACTAATATTTGCGTCCGGCAACGCATATACGATGTCGCGGATGTGGGCTGCGAGCTGTTTAGGTGACTTGCCGCTATGCCGCAGCGAGCCGCAGGTTATGGGCTTGCCGACGGTAATCACATACCGACTCCCCTTGGCCTCGCACAGCTCGGAGGGAAGAAGCAGCTGCTCCAGGTTGAAACGGATGCCAAGCCGCTTGCGCCACTTGGCCGCACGGTAGAATTTCATGGAGTTGCGTCCGGAAAAATGCACTGGTATTATGTCCCTGTCATACTCCAAGGCCTTGGCCACGAAAGCCTTCTGCCACTCCAGGTCCTTGATTTCTCCACCTTTGTGCAGACGGGACACCAACCCGGCCGGGAAGAAGATTACCTGCGCCTCCGACTCGTAGGTCCGCGCCAGCTGCCGAGCGGCCTCCCGCCCCTGCCGTCCGAACTTGTTGATGGGGATGAACACCCCTCGCAGCGGGCGCACGTTCATGAGCATGTCGTTCACCGGAAAACGCAGTCCATCATCACCGTACACAGCTCCCAGCACGCTGATGAGAGCGATGCCGTCAAGTCCCCCCAACGGATGGTTCGAGGCGAAGATGAAGCGACCGCTCGGCGGTATGTTCTCCAGGCCGCGCACCTCCACCCCTATGTCGAGGTCGCGCAGGGCGGCGGCGGCGAACTCCGTCCCCTCTTTGGGATAGGTGCGCCGCAAGATGCCGTTCAGCTCCTCCTGTCGCACAAGCCGCTCCAGCCGCCGCACAAGCCAACGGGGTATCCAGCGGCGCTTCCCCGCCGGAACCCGCTCACGCACTATCGACTGCAAGTCTATCTGCAAGGGTCCGTCATTCATACCCGCAAATTTAACTAAAATTTCCCGTCCCGCAAAAACCCTGCCCGCCCCCATTGCAAAAAAAGTGCGTCTCTCGCCTCGCATTTCAAAATATTTCGCTACCTTTGCAGCGCAATTCAGGTGACTCGTACGCCCCAAGGGCGTCAAGTCGCGACTTGTATCCGCCACAACCAATTGTCTGCAAGCCGGTTGTGCGGTTCAAGCCAAGAGGGAAAGCCGTGAGAACCGGCTGCAGTACCCGCTGCTGTGATTCCTGAGCCGTCTACGCTTAGCGCGAGAGGCAGGGCCGAGCAAAACGCCACTGAGGACTACAAACCTCGGGAAGGCGGCTCAAAGAAGCCCGAAGGATAAGCCAGAAGACCTGCCTGTTGCTGCCCGCACGCATTCCGTGCGGCAAGTATCCGCCGAGCCTTCGGGAGTTAGGGCACAGCAAGGAGTACCGTCACACCCATACACGTGGCCGTCCATCTCCTGCGATTCATGCGACGCACAGCCGGAACCTCTATATCCCGGCGGCTTTTCGGATGCTTGATGAATATTTCCACTCAAGTTATCAACATCTTAATTGACTTAATTGACCTGAAAAAACGCATGAACAGTTTACTGAGATTAATGACAGCCGTGATGCTCCCGGCCTGCATGGGACCCGCTCTCCCCGCATACGCGGAGGAGGCTGGCTCTACAGCTCCGACAGAGAACATCTACCGATTCGAAGACGGCGACCATGTGGTGAAAGTCAACGGCAAGATGACTTTCTACGACGATGGAGGCCCGGACGGCAAGTACACCAGCGCCTCCTCAGGCACCGTGACATTTGTGCCGGTGGCCGACAACGAGATTATACGCATGCGGGTGCGCTCGTTCTGGACCAACTACCAAGACCACTTCTATGTGTATGACGGCTCCTCGATAGCCGAGGGAGCAGTGCCCGCAGCAGACCTCTCCGGTTCCAAGAGCGATGTGCCGGACATCATCTCCAAAGCGGATGACGGCTCCCTGACCGTCAAGTTCGAACCCAAGAAGAACAAGATAAACAACGGTTGGGAAATCGAGGTGGAATCCTTCGTTCCCCAGATGATGGGAGTCAGCGCCGTGGAGGTGACCCAAGTCAACGACGTGAAAATGCTGCGCGGCTCCGTGGCCAACAAGCTCCTGAAAATGGCCGTGACAGTGACCGGAGACAAGGGCACGGTAGACCTGAGCCGGTTCTCCTTCGACCTGCTGGACAGCGACACGGAGGCCGTCTCGGCTGCAAACGTGTGGTGCACCGGCACGGTCGACGAGTTCGACACTGCCTCGCCATACGGGCAGACCTTGACCGCCGCACCTCTCGATTTCCAAGGAGAGGCCATATATGACCGCGCCGGCACATATTATTACTGGCTTACCTACGACATCTCACCCGATGCCGTCACGGACAGCAAGGTGCAGGCCCGTCTGCTCTCCATACAGGCCGCCGACGGGACGGCGGTCTCCCCGGCCGAGGTGAAGAGTGTGCTGACCACCGTGCAGGACGGCATGCACGGCACCTTCAGCGTCGGCACTTCCGGCGACCGCGATTTCCTCTCCATAGGGAAAGCGGTGGAGGCCCTGTCGCAGGGTATCGACGGGCCGGTGGTGTTCGAGCTGGAGGACGGCAACTACAACGAGCTGGTGAGCATCCCCCCTGTCACCGGCTCTTCGCCAAGGAACACCATAACGTTCCGCTCAGCGTCCGGAAAACGGGAGAACGTTACGATAAGCTATGACACATACCGTGACCCCGGCAGCTCCAATTATGACAAGCGGTACGGCGTGGTCACATTCGACGGCGTGAACCACTGCACCCTGCAGGACCTCACCGTAACCACCGACGCCACCAATTTCCCAGGCCTCGTGTTCTGGCGCAACGCCTCTGACCACGACACCCTCCTCAACTGCGTGGTGCGCGCGGCCACCAGCAAGGATGTGGCCAAAGGCTCGAGCCTCGTGTATATGTATGCCAAGAACGAGGCCAACCGCAACAACAACCACATGACCATACGCGACTGCCTGCTCGATGGCGGATACATAGGCGTGAACATGGTAGGCACAAGCTATGTGGCGCTTCCCAAGCAACGCGGGGGCACCGTCACCGGATGCACCCTGCGCAACCAGGGCGGCAAGGGCATATTCATCTCCTGCGAGGAGGACGCAACCGTAACCGGGAACACTTTCATAAGCGACGGAGACACATATTCCTCATATAATTGTCTGGACATCAGCGACCCGGGCGGTGACCTCACCGTGGCCGGCAACACCATGCGCGTGGACAAGCCAGCCAACTCGGTGGTGGCGCTCTACGTGCGCGGATACAGCATGGACAAGGTCAAGAAAGGATTCCGACGTTTCTACAACAACGAGGTGAACATGACTAACGTCTCCGGACCGGCCACCGCCATACGCGTGAACAATAACATCCAAGGCATGGATTTCGTGTTCAACACCGTGCGCATGGGCGGCACGGGCAACGCCACCACTGTGTACATGGCCGCCGGCATGCCCGGAGGCCGACTGGCCGCCAACATCATACAGAACGAGACCGACGGAAAGGTCTTCCACGTGCAACGCGAGACGTATCTGCAAGACCTCGCCTTCGCTGACAACACCATGTTCTGCTCCAACGAGAAATTCGCATACATAGGCGCCGACAAGACCTACGATGAATGGGCCGAGGCCACCGGCCAGACCGGATCTTACCTGGAGAAGACCGATTTCCTGTCAGACAATGTGCTGGAACCGGCCTCCGAAGGGCATCTCTCCATGACCTCCCCCGTAGACTATGTCACCTGTGACCTTTACGGGGCCGAGCGGTCGGCCACAGCTCCCACAAGGGGTGCCTATGAATATGCTGAGTCTACCGAGGCTCCCGCTTTCGCAGAGGGATATCCGGCCATAGCCTCCATCGGCCACCGCTCGGCAGAGATAAAGGTGAAGGGTCTCCTCACGGGCAAGATGCACCACGTGGTGATTCCCGCATCGGAACCGGCGCCGGAGGTCTCTGCGGTCATGAGCGAAGACCTGGAGACAGAATTAAAGAAGGGTGTGGAGGAGACGCTGCGTGTGGACGGGCTGGAACCCAACACGGCCTACAGGTTCTATGCCGTGCTCGGCTCTCTTCGGGGCCTTGAGTCAGAAGTCCTGTCCTCCGAGACGTTCACCACCACCTATGAGCCCACACGGACGGCCACATTCGAGGAGGCCGTGGAAGACGGCGCGCGTCTGCTCGACGGCACCATGAGCTTCACCGGATTCTCCCTCGCGGACATCGAGGACGGCGTGGCCCCGGCTCCCAACGCCAAGGCTGCGTCAATGGACGATGACTACGCGGTGGTGCAGCTTCTCAACGCGGCTGACCTGACTGTAGAGGGATTCTTCATGAAGAACAACGCCTCCGTCACCCTCTCCACCAAGGACAGCGCGCTCAAGCCTCTCAAGAGCAAGACGGTGGAGCCCTCCTCCACATGGACTTATGTGGACCTCCTGCCTATGGGCGGATTCACATACCTGGAGCTGGAGAGCGAAGGGGATGTGCTCATCGACAATTTCGGGGGCGCCCCGCTGGAGCTCCTCGTGAGCGTGGAGCATGACGAGGGCACTCCCGTCAAAGGTGGCGAAGCCATGTCGCTGACCGCCGTCACCGACGGCGGAGTGCCACCGTTCAGATTCTCATGGACTGACGCCCTCCGTCAGGAGGCAGGCCAGGCGCAGGTACTTTCCTTAGTGCCCGAAGTGAGCGGGACTTACACAGTGGCTGTAACCGACGCCAGGGACAACCGGGCCTCGGCCACGGTAAAGGTGCGCGTGCTCGGTGAGCAGAAGACAGCCACCTTCGATGACCTGTGGCTCGAATCCGACTCCCATTGGTGCGGCGACACGGAGGATGAGGACTACGTCAACGGCTCCTTCTTCAGCGGCTCCTTCGAGTTCAACAACCTTTATATGGCAGACTGGGACAGTTGGGCCTTCTTCGGCTATGCCAACCACCCGTCCACCTCTTTCTCCTCCTATGTCACCGACCAATGGAACAGCGCTACAGGCCACGGCGTAGGTGGTACCGGCAATTACGGCATCCTGTACGTGTCCCCGTTCATGGGCAAGTCCGTGATGACCCTCAGCAACACTGACAGCGGCGAGGCCATCCCCGGCATGTATGTCACCAACAGCGCCTGGGTGGTGGACGCCATCCTCAACGGTGACGGCATGGAGGACCGTTTCGCAGAGGGCGACCTGCTCTCGCTCACCCTTACCGGCATAAAGGCCGACGGCACAGCCTCCGTCATGGAGATTCCCCTCGCGGACTATCGCGCCGAGAACGAGGCTGACCGTTGGTATCTTGACTCCTGGCAATGGGTGGACCTCTCTCCCCTCGGCGAGGTCAAGAGCGTGGAGTGGACCATGTCATCCACGAAGGCAAACTCCTATGGCATGACCACCCCCTCCTACGTATGCCTTGACAATATCGGGGCGCCACGCCCGGTCCGCGACGGCGAACCTGTCTCACTCAAGGTCAACGAGGAAGAGCCTGAGGCTTCCTTTGAGCTGGAGCCTTATTTCTCTTTCAAGGCTGACGAAGGCACGGTCGCCTATGGCATTGAGTGCGACCCTGACAAGGCTTCCCTTGCCGACGGCAAAGTCTCGGTAAGCGCCCTGCCGGGCGAGACTCTGGACATTGTGGGCCATGCCCTTCAGCGCGGCAAGCACGAATGGGTGCGCATACCGGTGACCATGGAGATGAAGCCTCTCGGCATATCGGCGGCCGAGATAAGCGGTGTCGCCGTCTATCCGAACCCGGCAGACTCCTATGTCACCGTAAATGCCGACACCGACAGCTATTCCGTGGACATAGTCTCCATGGACGGCAGGCTGCTCATGAGCGCACACGGACTTTCCGGCAAACAGACCCTGAATGTGGGCGTGTTGGAGAGCGGCAATTACCTGCTTCGGCTCACGGCTGCGGACGGTCTCAAAGCCGTGCGCAAACTCCTGGTGAAACACTGATTCTCTCAGCTCCGGACGGCCTGACATCCGTCCGGAGCACAAAGGGGCAAACAAGTTCAGAAAGGTAGAATTAAATAGCTCGAATCTGTTAATAGCATGCTCACCGTGATATTTATGTGTGTTGATGGCCCGATATGAAACCCGGGTTTAAAAATGGTGAGCAGAAAACGAGCCCGCGACCGAGAGGCCGCGGGCTCGCTTTCCCTGCATGAGGACATGGCAAAACCATTTACCGCTCCGACGCATTATCTATAAAAGCTTACACACAACATGACAACATTCCGTTTCAACCACTGCAACATCAACATCACCGATGTCGAGCGCTCACTGAAATTCTACAAAGATGCCCTGGGGCTGAGCCTGCTCAGCGAGAAAGAAGGCCCGGAGGGCAGTTTCCGCATCCTCTATCTGGGAGACGGGGAGACGCCTTTCCGGCTGGAGCTGACCTGGCTGCGCGACCATCCGCAACCCTATGAGCTGGGCGAGAACGAGAGCCACATAGCCTTCAGGACCCCTGACTACGAGGCCGCGCACGCACTCCACAAGCAGATGGGCGTGATATGCTACGAGAACCCCGCCATGGGAATCTATTTCATCGAGGACCCCGATGGCTACTGGCTCGAGATAATCCCGTGATGGTCAACGTTCTTTTACAACAAAGTCCACCTTGTAATCTCCCACCGAGCTAAGTCCTATACCTTCTCCGACAAGAACCTCGCTATAAGCTGGGACAAAGGTGAGATATTTTTCCCATGAACCGCCAAAATTCATGTCATAGTATCTACCTCCAACCCACAGTGGCGCGTCACTGTTATTTTGTATTCTCAGGAACAGGTCCTCGCCTATCCGGGCGCTTATGCTGTCGTCATAGACTCCGTTGGAGACGACGTTCATCCCCAAGGAGGTCACACTGTCGAGCACCCACCCGTCAGAGGGGGTGTTCACGTATGTGAGCTTGAGATTGGTGTCATAATAGTAATTGGTGCCCGGAGGGGTGATGTGCATGTTCACCTCCACCACGTACAGGTCTGGCTCGTCGGCCACTACATTCTCCACGTACAGGCCGCTTACTTGTCCATACTCTATGGTATAGGTCCAGTCATGCGGATGATAGCCCTCGGCAACCCCCTCGCTGATGGTGCGTCCCGTGAGGTCAGAGGTCATTTTCATCTCATCCGGCTTGGAGGTGTTGTAGGCAGCCGTCGGCTGCTGGCTTGGATTGCCGCTGGTCACCCCGTAGTCGTCATCATCATCATCGAGCTTGGACGTACTCACATCCTCGTCATCGTCGTCACGGTCGTTGTGGGAGCTCCCGCAGGCGCCGAAGATGAATACCGAACAGAGAGCGAATGTGAAAAGTGATTTCCTTAAAGTCATAATCTTGATGTTTTTATGGAGAACAGGCGCGGCACGTAGTCTTCTCCATGCCGCGCCTGCCTGCTCGGTTTGCCTTACTTGGCTATGATGAGATAATAGTTTTTCTTGCCACGCTGTGCGAGGATGTATTTGCCCCCGATCAGGTACGAGGAGTCTACCGTGCCGTTGGGGTCGGTGAATTTCTCCTTGTTGATGCTCAGGCCGTTGCCCTGTATCATCTTGCGTGCCTCTCCCTTGGATGCGAACACCTTCGTGTCCACGGCCAGCAGGTCGAGCACCGGAATCCCCTCGGCCAGGCGCGACGCCTCCACCTCGAAACGGGGCACACCGTCGAACACGTCCAAGAGCGTCTGCTCGTCCAGGTGCATGAGGGCCTCGCGCGCCTGGTTGGAGAACAGTATCTTGCTCGCCTCCACGGCGGCCTCGTATGCCTCCTCGCCGTGCACCATCACCGTCACCTCCTTCGCCAGACGCTTCTGGAGCGGACGCAGCCCCGGGTCGGCGGCATGCTCGGCGGCGAGCGCCGCTATCTCCTCCTGCGACAGGAACGTGAAAATCTTCAGATATTTCTCCGCCTCCTCGTCGCCAACGTTGAGCCAGAACTGGTAGAACTTGTAAGGGCTGGTGCGCGCGGCGTCAAGCCACACGTTGCCGCTCTCGGTCTTGCCGAATTTCTTGCCGTCGGCCTTCGTGATGAGCGGGCAGGTCAGGGCATACGCCTCGCCGCCGTCCGTACGGCGAATCAGCTCGGTGCCCGTGGTGATGTTGCCCCACTGGTCAGAGCCGCCCATCTGCAAACGACACTCCTTGGTGCGGTACAGGTGCAGGAAATCATAGCCCTGGAGCAGCTGATATGTGAACTCGGTGAACGATAGGCCGTCGCTCGCCTCCCCGTTCAGGCGGCGCTTCACGCTGTCCTTGGCCATCATATAGTTCACCGTGATGTGCTTGCCCACCTCGCGCGCGAAGTCCAGGAAGGAGAAATCCTTCATCCAGTCATAGTTGTTCACCAGCTCGGCACGGTTCGGAGCCTCGCTCTCGAAGTCCAGGAAGCGGGCCAGCTGGGCCTTGATGCACTCCTGGTTGTGGCGCAGCGTCTCCTCGTTGAGCAGGTTGCGTTCCTGGCTCTTGCCCGAGGGGTCACCTATCATACCCGTGGCGCCTCCCACCAGCGCCAGCGGCTTGTGGCCCGCGCGCTGGAGGTGACGGAGCATCATCACGCCGCACAGATGACCTATGTGCAGCGAGTCTGCCGTGGGGTCTATCCCCACGTAGGCCGTCACCATCTTGTCCCCGCTCAGGAGCTCCTCGGTGCCCGGTATCATGGAGTGGAGCATGCCGCGCCACTTGAGTTCTTCTACGAAATTCATTTGTCGTTTTCTATTTTTAGAGGTTATGAGAGTATTGAGAGTATTAAGAGAGTTATGAGAGGCGTCCGACCCGTCTGACGTGTCCGACACGTCTGACACGTCCGTCCGGTCTGGTCAGCCTATCTTGGCTCCAGGGGTTATGGGTCCCTCGGGACTGAGCACCACGAGCGAGCCGTCAGGCTGCACGGCACTCAGTATCATGCCCTGGCTCTCCACCCTCTTCAGCTTGCGAGGGGCGAAATTGGCCACGAAGCACACCTGCTTGCCCACCAGCTCCTCCGGCTTGTAATACTTGGCGATGCCGCTCACTATGGTGCGGCCGCCCATGCCGTCATCTATCTTGAACTGCAGAAGCTTGTCGGCCTTTGGCACCTTGCTGCACTCAAGCACCGTGCCCACGCGCATGTCCACCTTCTCGAATGTCTCGAAGTCCACGGTCTCGGCCACAGCCTCCGGCGCCCAGGCGCTCAGCTCGTTGGCCTTCTTGGCGTCATCCAGCTTCTTGATTTGAGCTGCCACCACATCGTCCTCGATTTTGGTGAACAGCAGCTCCGGCTTGGCTATCACATGCCCCACAGGCAGAAGGTCGAAACGGCCCACAGCCTCCCAGGTCAGCTCCGGCAGGTGGAGCTGCGCCTTCAGCTCTCCGGCCATGAACGGCATGAACGGCTCAAAGGCCACCGATAGGTTCGCACACATCTGTAGCGCCACGTTCAGGATGGTCTTCACCCTCTCCATGTCCGTCTTGGCCAGCTTCCAAGGCTCCGTGTCTGCCAGATACTTGTTGCCCGTGCGGGCTATGTTCATCGCAGCCTTCAGGGCGTCGCGGAAATGGAAACGCTCTATGTCGGCGGCAAGGGTGTCGGCGGCCTGACGCACCTCATCCATAGCGGCCTTGTCCACAGGCTCAAGCTCCCCGGCCTCCGGCACCACGCCCTCGAAATACTTGTGCGCGAGCACCATGGCGCGGTTCACGAAATTGCCCAGGATGGCCACAAGCTCCGAATTGTTGCGCGCCTGGAAATCCTTCCAGGTGAAATTGTTGTCTTTCGTCTCGGGAGCGTTGGCAGTCAGCACATAGCGCAGCACGTCCTGCTTGCCGGGAAGCTCGCGCAGATACTCATGCAGCCACACGGCCCAGTTCTTGGAGGTCGAGATCTTGTTGTCCTCCAGGTTCAGGAACTCGTTGGCAGGCACGTTGTCAGGCAGGTTGTAGGTGCCGTCGGCCATCAGCATGGCCGGGAACACAATGCAATGGAACACGATGTTGTCCTTCCCTATGAAATGAATCATGCGGGTCTCCGGGTCCTTCCACCATTTCTCCCAGCCCTCGCCGCAAAGCTCCTTAGTGTTGGATATATACCCTATCGGCGCGTCGAACCACACATACAGCACCTTGCCCTCGGCCCCCTCCACGGGAACCGGGATGCCCCAGTCCAGGTCGCGGCTCACGGCACGCGGCTGGAGTCCCATGTCGAGCCAGCTCTTGCACTGCCCGTACACGTTGGGCTTCCACTCCTTGTGCTCCTCGAGTATCCACTTGCGCAGGGTAGGCTCCCACTTGTCCAGAGGCAGATACCAATGCTTGGTCTCCTTCAGCACAGGCGTGTTCCCCGTGATGGCGCTCTTCGGATTGATAAGGTCAGTGGCCGCAAGCGACGTGCCGCAAGCCTCGCACTGGTCGCCGTACGCGCCCTCCGCCCCGCAATGAGGGCAGGTGCCCGTCACATAGCGGTCCGCAAGGAACTGGTCCGCCTGCTCGTCATACAGCTGCATGGAGCTTTTCTCCACGAACTCCCCTTTCTTATACAGCCTGCTGAAGAACTCCGAGGCCGTGCGACTGTGCTCCTCCGAGGTGGTGCGGCTGTACACGTCAAACGATATGCCAAGTTCCTCGAAACTGTCCTTGATTATCTTGTGGTAACGGTCCACTATGTCCTGGGGAGTCACCCCCTCCTTCTTGGCCTTGATGGTGATGGGCACCCCATGCTCGTCGCTGCCCCCGATGAACAGCACCTCGCGGCCCTGCAGCCGCAGGTAACGCACATATATATCCGCCGGCACATACACCCCCGCCAGATGCCCTATGTGCACAGGGCCGTTGGCATACGGCAGCGCCGTGGTCACCAAAGTACGCTTGAATTTCTTATCCATAATCAATCTCTTTATTTTGCTGAATCATAGAGGCCGTCTAAAAGCCAACGTCCTCAAAGTCGCCGGACCCGAGCAA
>URZM01000007.1 GCA_900552315.1 uncultured Bacteroidales bacterium
CCCGCCAACAAGCGTCACCTCGACATCATCGTGGTCGGCACCGGTCTGGCTGGCGCGTCAGCCGCTTCTACCCTCGGCGAGCTGGGCTTCAACGTGATGAACTTCTGCATCCAGGATTCACCCCGTCGCGCCCACTCCATCGCCGCACAGGGTGGTATCAACGCCGCCAAGGATTACCAGAACGACGGTGACTCCGTTTACCGCCTCTTCTACGACACCGTCAAGGGTGGTGACTTCCGCTCGCGCGAGGCCAACGTTTACCGTCTGGCTGAGGTTTCGAGCAACATCATAGACCAGTGTGTCGCCCAGGGTGTTCCCTTCGCACGCGAATACGGAGGTCTCCTTGCCAACCGTTCATTCGGTGGCGCACAGGTTTCCCGTACATTCTACGCCAAGGGTCAGACCGGCCAGCAACTTCTGCTCGGCGCATACTCCTCGCTGAACCGTCAGATCGAGAAGGGCACCGTCAAGAGCTACAACCGTCGCGAGATGCTTGACATCGTGATGATTGACGGCCGCGCCCGTGGTGTCATCATGCGCAACCTCGTCACAGGCGAGCTTGAGCGTTACGCCGCCCACGCCGTGGTTCTCGCCACCGGTGGTTATGGCCGCGCCTTCTTCCTGTCGACCAACGCCATGGGTTGCAACGGTTCCGCCGCAATCCAGGCCTTCCGCAAGGGTGCTTACCTGGCCAACCTCGCCTTCACCCAGATTCACCCCACATGTATCCCCGTCCATGGCGAGGACCAGTCCAAGCTGACCCTCATGAGCGAGTCTCTGCGTAACGACGGCCGCATCTGGGTTCCCAAGAAGAAAGAGGATGCCGAGGCTATCCGCGCCGGCAAGAAGAAACCCACCGATATTCCCGACGAGGACCGCGACTTCTACCTGGAGCGCCGTTACCCCGCCTTCGGTAACCTCTGCCCCCGCGACATCGCTTCCCGCGCCGCCAAGGAGCGTTGCGACGCAGGCTTCGGTGTAGGTACAGGCAACGCCGTTTATCTCGACTTCAAATACGCCATCGACCGTCTGGGCAAGGCTGCTGTCGCTGACCGCTACGGCAACCTCTTCGACATGTACCAGATGATTTCCGATGACAACCCCTACGAGACCCCGATGATGATTTTCCCCGCCTCCCACTACACCATGGGCGGTATCTGGGTTGACTACGAGCTGCAGACCTCAATCAAGGGTCTCTTTGCCATCGGCGAATGTAACTTCTCTGACCACGGCGCTAACCGCCTCGGTGCTTCCGCGCTGATGCAGGGTCTCGCCGACGGTTACTTCGTTCTGCCCTACACTATGCAGAACTATCTCAGCGACCAGATCAAGGTTCCCCGCTTCAAGACCGACACCAAGGAGTTCGACGAGGCAGAGAAGGGTGTGCGCGACCGTATCGCCCGCCTTATGGCTATCAAGGGTAAGCAGAGCCCCGATCAGCTCCACAAGAAGCTGGGCCACGTCATGTGGAACCTCGTCGGTATGGGCCGTACCCTCCAGTCGCTTGTCAAGGCTGTCGACGAAATCGCCAAGATCAAGAAGGAGTTCTATTCCGACCTCCGCATTGTCGGCGAAGTCAACTCGCTCAACACCGAGCTTGAGAAGGCTCTCCGTCTGGAAGACTTCCTCGAAATCGCCCGCATGATGGCTATCGACGCCCTCCACCGCAACGAGTCTTGCGGCGCACACTTCCGCGAGGAGTACCAGACAGCCGACGGCGAGGCCGCCCGTAACGACCAGGACTACATGTATGTAGGCTGCTGGAAGTTCACCGGCGACGACGAGAAGCCCATCCTGCTCAAGGAACCCCTCAAATATGAGGCCATCCAGGTTCAGACCCGCAACTACAAGTCGTAATCCCACGTTGAACCATACAATATCCCGTAATCAATTATGGAAACTACAATTAGCGTAAACCTCAAGATTTGGCGTCAGCGTGGGCCCAAGGAACCCGGGCAGTTCGTCAAGTATCACCTCGATAACGTCTCCACCGGCTCCTCTTTCCTCGAAATGCTCGACATGCTCAACCAGCAGCTCGTAGACAAGGGTGAAGAGCCCGTGGTGTTCGACAATGACTGCCGCGAAGGTATCTGCGGTATGTGTTCGCTCTACATCAACGGACACCCCCACGGCCCCGTTCAGGGTATCACCACCTGCCAGCTCCACATGCGTAAGTTTAAGGATGGCGATGAAATCACAATCGAACCTTGGCGTTCGGCTGCCTTCCCCGTTATCCGCGACCTTATGGTTGACCGTCACGCCTTCGACAAAATCCAGCAGGCAGGCGGCTACGTTTCGTTCAACTGCGGCGGTGCGCCCGATGCCAACAACCTCCCCATCTCCAAGGAGGTCGCTGACGAGGCTATGGACTCCGCTACCTGCATCGGCTGTGGCGCATGCGTTGCAGCCTGCAAGAACGGCTCCGCCATGCTCTTCGTCAGCGCCAAGGTCAGCCAGTTCGCGCTGCTGCCCCAGGGCAAGGTGGAGGCCGACCGCCGCGTGCGCGCCATGGTGGCACGCATGGACGAGCTCGGATTCGGCAACTGCACCAACACCGGCGCCTGCGCCGCCGAGTGCCCCAAGCAGATCAAGCTCTACAACATCGGCCGCATGAACCGCCAGTTCATCGCCGCCAAGTGCAAGCAGTAATCCCCCAACGCTTCACATAACCGAGACGCGCGCCGTTTTCCGGCGCGCCTCTCTCTATTTATCGCCACATCTCCTATAAGGCTATCCATTCACAGAGTTTAACAGTGCAAAACCCATGTTCGAGAAGTTATTTTTAAAATAATTCAGGATTTATTTGCACACATTAAAATAAATCATTAAATTTGGCGAATCATCAAAACTTAATATCTTTTGCTTATGAACAATTGTACTAAATCCAGTTTATCGGGCATATTCGGTCTGCTGACCCTGGCCACGGCTGCGCTCTGCGCTCCCGCCGAGGCAACGGCTCAGAACCAGATGTGTGTCGGGTATGTGAACTCCCAGGAAACGGTTTATCCGTACACAGGGTTCAACAACGCTTCTTCCGAAGGTGGCACGCTATATTTCGTGGTCCGCATGGAAGCGTCCAAGTTCGCCAATTTCAACGGAGCCACCCTTACCGGTCTGCGTGTCGGCTGGGGTATGGGCGAGGAGGAGAAAACTCCGGAAATGGAGGTGTTCGTGCGTGAAGACCTTGACGGAGAGAACCTGGCAAGCGGCAGCGCGCAGGTCAATTTCGGATGGAACGACATCAAGTTCGACACCCCCTACACCATCTCCTCCGGCAAAGACCTCTATCTGGGAGGCAAGGTGGCCTGGGAGCCGGGAGCATGGCTCGGAACAGGCACATGGGGCTACTCGCTCCCCGAAAAGACCCAGTTCATGGGAAATTCGGCCGATGTCGGCGCCGACGGCAAAATCAATTGGATTGACGCCACCGACAACAATATGGTGCTGATGGTTCTCGGCCTCGTGGAAGCGTCTGGCGACGAATACAACGACATAGCCACCCTCAGCGACCTGCGCACAAACGATATCCAGGCTCTGGAATATCCGGGTGACGCTTGGCTCGTGATCCGCAACGACGGCCTCAACGACCTCCAGAACATAGAACTCTCCGCCTCTCTGGGCGACAAGACATGGACCCACACCGTGGAGTTCAGCGCACCCATAAGCGGAGGCGACCAGAAGGAGGTGACCGGTGGCGTGCAGGTCCTCGGCACCGGAACGCACAAAGTATGGATCAGCAAGGTCAACGGCAAAGTGATTGAAAAGCCTGCGGTGCTGGAGCGGGAGCTGATAGGCGTTCCCCAGGAGGTGGCCGAGCAGTATGTACGCCGGCCCCTCGTGGAACGTTGGGTCAGCGAATCCGACTACCGCTCACCGACATATACCGATGACATTTTCCTGCCCGGAATCGAGTCTTTCAGAGACCGCGTCTCCTTGATCTCGCACCACTGCTCGGACCAGTTCATGATCTACCACGAGTTCGACGCAGACGTGGACAACGAGGACATACAGTTCCTGGTGGATTTCGCAAACGGCGAAAAGGGCAGGGTGTCCCTTCCGGCATTCGCCGTGGACCGCTCGTTCCTGCCCCGCAATCCATTGGCCCGCAGCAACAAGGTCAGCGTGGCTTACAATTTCATCTATCCTGATTTCGTAGAGCCTTTATACGCCTCTGCGCTGGATGTCCCCACATTCGCCTCTGTACAGGCCGCCGTGAGCCTGGACGGGGAAAAATGCGATATCGAGGTTTCCGGAAAAGTGGAACCCGGAATCATGCCCGAGGACGAGCCTCTGTATCTCACCGTCTATCTCGTCGAGGACGGTATCGAGTCCACGAGCCAGGAGTTCCCGGACGACCCCGAGGTGGTGGACCGCTACAAGGGGGTGTTCACGCACCAGGACGTGATTCGCCTGAGTCTCACCGACATGTATGGCGACAAACTGGACAGCAAGGGCGAATACTCCAAGAAATTCTCTTGCGAGCTCGAGCCGGAATGGAATACAGGCAAGATGCGCGTGCTCGCTTTCCTAAACCGTTCCGGAGAGAGGTACGGCCACATGCAGGTCATCAACTCATGCGAGGCCAATGTCATGAGCAGCGGCATAGATGGCGTCGGCGACGACATCCGTGACACCTTCTCCATAACCGGCCGCGACATAACGGCCGCTCCCGGCTGCCGGATTGAGGTATACACCCTCGAAGGCGCCCGCGTCTCCGGCAACGGACTGTGCCCGGGCATCTATATCGTCAAGGCTTCCGGCGCTCACGGCGTATCAGCAAGCAAAGTCGCCATAATCTGACAGCATCATGAAAAAGCACTTGACATCAATATTGCTCATGGGGGCGCTTTGGGCGCCCTCCATGAGCGGCTCATCTCCCGGATATTACGGATTTTCACCCAAGGAATGTCCCGAGGAGGAGATGACGGCCATAGGCAGCGGCGCCAACGCCTTCATGGAGGCGGCCATACGCATAGACCCGGCCATCGACCCGCTGGTCGCCAAATTGCAGGGGCGCAAGATATTGGGGGTACGATGCTATCTGCGTGCCGACTACAAGCAGAAGAGCAAAGGCTTCTCTTGCGTGAAAGCATACACCGACGGGCTGGAAGGCAAGGCCGTCAGCAAGACGGTCAATTTCCTCGCAGGCTGGAACGAGGTATATTTCGACGAGCCTGTAGAGATAGGCCGGACACCGGTGTATGTCGGTTACCAGGTATTCGAGACCCAAGGTGAGCCCTACCCTCTCGCCGCATACAAGAACGCGCGTGTGCCCGACGTATGCTACATCAATCCCGGACGGAAAGGCTGGGTGGAGGACAGCTCTCGCGGCACACTCATGATAGAGGCCATTGTCGACGGTGACGACGCCGTCTTGGCCGGCCATGTCCTGGTATCTCCTTTCGGACAGCCGCTCGTAGTGGCTCCCTCCTCGGATTTCGACTGCAGCCTCTATGTCCACAACCAGAGCGCCGCTCCCGTAAGCAGCGTAGTCTATTCAGGGTTTGACACTGACGGCAACCTCACCGCGAGCCACACCCTGGAGCTACCACAGCCTTTGGCTCCATACGGTTCCGTAACGGTGTCCGGACGGCTCCGTGCCCCTTCCACCGAAGGCGCGGAGGTGTCTCTGCTCACAAAGGCCACCGAAATCGACGGGAACAATGCCGAAGGGTGCATGGCCTCCCCCATAAGCCTCTACGTGTCCTCCGACGTGTTCCACCGCGTGCCCCTGGTCGAGGAGTTCACGGGGCTGAGATGCAGCAGCTGCCCCTTCATGTTCTACTATCTGGACATGGCCCTGGAGTCATACGCCAAGCCGCACGTGTATGTGGCCCACCACGCCGGTTTCCAGGACGACACCTTCACCAAGCCCTGTGACAAGTCCCTGCTGTACCTGTTCGGCCCCGCCGGGACATACAACCCCGCAGTGATGTATGACCGCCGCATAATGCAGGGACGGGACGTACCGGTCATGGGGGCCGAGAACCAGGCAGACACAGAGCATTACACGACACGCATAGCCGAGGCAATGCTCCAGCCCGCACTGGCCAAGGTGCTCGTGGACTCCGAGGTATCCGCAGACAAGGCCACATGCCGAGTCTACGGCAAGATAAGCAAGGCGGCCCTCGATTTCAAGGATGACCTGTATGTTACAGCCTACCTGCTGGAAGACGACATACCCGCCAGAGGCCGCCTTTCCCAGGCCGGACTGGACAACATACCCGAAGACGCGCCCTCCGACCTGCTCGAGCGCTTCCGCCACAGGGGCGTGATAAGGCACTGCTTCTGCCTCGGCGACAACGGAGACAAGCTCACGGTAGACGACGAGGGCAATTTCGACATATCCTTCAACGACATCAGGCCGGAGGGAGACTGGAAGCTCTCTGACTGCGAGGTGGTGGCATTCGTGCACAAGGCCGACACCCGCAACCTGGCCGACAACTACGTGCTAAACGCCGGCGCAACCCGCTTCAACGACTACGCGCAGACCGGCGTGGCGGGCATCTCCGCGCCCGGGACAGGCGTCATACGCATACTCGTAACCCCGGCCGGCCGCGTCATGGCATCCGACCCAGCCGCCGCGCTCGGCATCTACACACTCACCGGCACACGCTGCGACCCGGCCTCCGAACTGCCCCATGGCATATACGTGGTGCGCTGGCAGCGCCCCGACAACACCTCGGGAGTCTGCAAGGTGACCGTCAGATAACACATACAGCGCCTTCGCCGGGAGACCGGCAATACGCATACCTGTACCCCGGAGGGCCGCGCGACAATGCACGGCCCTCCGTCATATCCACGGCTGCCCGACGGCTCCCCCCCGCCGCCGCACTTCCCAAGTTGCCGCGTATGGATTTTTTTGCTAATTTTGCCGCGTCAATAGCGCGGCGACATGTCGCCGCCAAAGTCTTATAGAAATGTCAACGAATACTATCGACAACACCCGTAAGGTCACCACACGGCGCCTTATAGAGATGAAACAGCGCGGGGAGAAAATCTCCATGCTCACGGCCTACGACTATTCATCCGCCAAGATAGTGGACGAGGCCGGCATCGATGTCATCCTTGTCGGCGACTCTGCCTCCAACGTCATGGCGGGCAACGTCACCACGCTGCCCATCACCCTCGACCAGATGATATATCACGGCAAGTCAGTCATGAAAGCCGTCAGGCGTGCCCTGGTGGTGGTCGACCTGCCCTTCGGCTCCTATCAGGGCAACTCCAAGGAGGCCCTGGCCTCCGCCGTGCGCATCATGAAGGAAAGCCACGCCGAGGCCGTGAAAATGGAGGGCGGCTCAGAGATACGCGAGAGCATAGAGCGCATCCTCTGCGCCGGGATACCCGTGTGCGGACACCTGGGCCTCACTCCCCAGAGCATAAACAAATTCGGCACCTACACCGTCAGGGCACGGGAGGAGGCCGAGGCCGAGAAGCTCATAGCCGACGCCAAGCTGCTGGACGAGATCGGGTGCTTCGCCATAGTGCTCGAGAAGATACCCGCCGACCTGGCGCGCCGGGTGAGCGAACAGATCAGCGTACCCACCATAGGCATAGGCGCCGGCGGAGGCTGCGACGGGCAGGTGCTCGTGATGCACGACATGCTGGGTATAAATACCGGCTTCTCGCCCCGTTTCCTGCGCCGCTACGCCAATCTGGCCGAGGTCATGGACTCCGCCATCCGCCGCTACGTGCAGGACGTGAAATCGGGCGATTTCCCCAACGAGTCGGAACAATACTGACCCAAACCGCGCCTCGGCCCACCCCGCCGCTCTCCGCCGTCGGACCTGTCCGACCTGTCGGACGAGTCGGACCTGTCCGACCCACGACGCCTAATCTCTGGACGCTGCCGGGCTGCAAGGACGCGATTAATCGCGTCCCTACCGACCCCATCCAACCCCTCCCTCCGACCCGTCCGACCCTGACACGGCGCCCCATAAGCAATACTGCGGCGATTCTCACGAACCGTCGCAGTCTTGTGTCTTCTAAGTGACAATAACTAACTAATTAACCTAATATCAACATTTATCTATTACCAAAAATCTTCTCTTGCAAAATCTACTGTTTCACTCAAGCCAGCGGGACTCTTGGTGTCCCTTTGACGATATTATAACATCGCTCTCCGCCGAAAAGTTTACAGACCTCGTAAAATTTTTATCCGGCAGATGGAAAAAATTGAATCATTCAGAATACACCCCTGATTCACAACTAATTATACCTAAAGCGAGAATATTCCTATTCGCTTTGATTCAGTCAGCGAACCGTCACTTTATGGACGCTTGACTGATGACGCACCATATAAACCCCGGGGGCGAGCGACGAGGGGGCAACCCGCGTGCCCGCGAGATTGAATATCTCAGCGCCCTCAGGAGCGACCACCGCGCCGTCTGTGCCATATATGGCTGTGCGGTCAGAATACATTGTGTCTACGGACGCAGGATCAATGTTGTAGTCGAACGAGACGATATGGTTGGCGTCATCGCATTTTATGCCTGAGATCGTGACCTCGAGAGGCGCGTCAGTGGAGTATGTACGGAGAGCTATCTCCCCATCGGGGCTGATGGATGTCCGGTTTCCGGAACCGGGAAACAGAGGATATAAAGGCATATAGGAATCATTGCAATATGCGAACGGATCTGCGGAACCGTCAGCGGCGACAAGGAAATATCGGGGATGGCCAGGAGTAGAGTTGACCCGGTTGTTCTTCCAAGCATCGTGATTGTAATCCACATGCCACACGAGCAAGCCCGATTCCTGAAGGCTGCTGTCCCATCCGGTCTCGCTGCGGGCCTCGAGTATGAAATACTCTGTGTCGTCGCCGAAACCATCCTCAGGCCACACCGGTATGACAAGTGCGTCACCACCCTCACACAAAGGGCCTAAGGCATAATGCGTATTATCCTTTGCCGTTTCGTATTCAACCCACCGGAGCATCCATTTCTCGTAGGCCGACAGATTAGGAGGGCAGTATCCCTCATTGTTGTAACAGCCGTTGTCCATGACGTCCCACATTCCCGCCGTCACGCAATCATCCTTGTATTCAGGATCATAGACATCAGGCAAGCCAAGGACATGACCGAACTCATGGATAAACGTTCCCGGGCCGTCGACATACATGTCTTTGTCATAATAGTGTCGCTGGCCATTGAGCTCGTTGGAGCATGCGTATTGGCCGAAACTCACGCCATCCAGGCTGAAGCCCGTAAGCCACGACTGGTGAGGCCAGATCACCTGACCGTCAAGGGGGGTGTCGCCCTGGCCGTAGCCCGCATAGTATATGTATACCATGTCTACGCAGCCATCCCCGTCACAGTCATATTTCGTATAGTCTATCTCGTCGTCGAGCTCTTCGAGGGCATACTTGACTGCTTCGCGGAAATTGGAGTACTTGCTGTTGTCTTCCGGGCCGGTATAGTATTTTGAGGTGTTAGGCAAGGTCACGACCCTCGCCACGTCGAACTCCGGGATGAACTTGGCTCCTGAATTATATTCATAGTAATCCCGGACGGAGCCTTGGGCACCGTATTTGTCATAGCCGGGCTTATTGAGCATGTCGGCTATGTCAAGGGGAGATGTCGGCTGAAATTTTATGTCGCTGTACTCCAAAAGCAGCACGAGCACATGGGTCTCCCCAATGGTGTTGTATTTGGTCCTGCCTTCGTCGTCAAGCTCCGCCTTGCGATGCCGGATGCTGTGGCTCCCGGAGGCATGGCGCATGCCGTGCAGCATGTCCGACGAGGCTCGTACAGGTGAGCCGTCCTCGGTGAGGCGCGTCAGGGAGCCATCGGCCTTGCAGGTCAAGAGCATGCCGTCGGTGTCGGTCATATAGCTGAAATATTCATCGCCGTGCAAACGATATTCCACGGTCGTGCCATCAGGATTGAGATGCTGAAGGATTCCTCTGTATGCAGGTTTTGCCACGAGACAAAGCGGGAATGTCAAAATCGCGAGAGGCAGTAAGTGTTTTGCTTTCATATGTTGGGACTTAGCGGATGATAAAAAAGGTCTGCAAATATATTGTTGATTGCCAATCAGTTGCCTGATGCGAAATATTTCCTGGAACCAGCAGCTTGAACGACTGAACCAACGGCTTATCCATGCAAGCTCCGGCCACCGTCGGAAATTTTTACAAAGTTAATGAAATCATTCCAATTATGCAATAGCGGCATGACCCGGCAACGGAGACTGTCCGCATCACATCGCTCGGATGTGTTCCATACGTTCTTTGTGGCGTGCAGACAATGCGGGGAGGCTCCGGATCCGGAACCTCCCCGCAATAAGGTCTTGAAAGCGAGTGCCTGTTACTTGAGCGTGCCGTCCTCGGCCTGCTTGATCATCTCGGGCGAAGCGTAGATATAGATTTCCACACGACGGTTCTGGGCACGTCCTGCGGCGGTCTCGTTGCTTGCCACATAGTCCTGCATAGGCAGGCCCTTGGCCTCCATGCGGCTGTTGGCCACGCCGTTGTTATAGAGGAATGTCTTCACTGCGTCGGCACGGTTGGTGCTCACCTTCTCGTTGGCAGACATGGAACCGGTGTTGTCAGTATAGCCGAGGATGGAGACATCGGTCAGAGGGTTCTGCTGGAGCGACTGCGCGAACTGCTTGAGTTCGGCCTGCGCGCCCTGGTTGATGGTCCACTTGCCGGTGGGGAACAGGATGCCGCCGTCGAAAGTGACACGGATGGCCTGCAGGCCGTTCTTGTCGGTGGTCTGCTCCACCTTGGCGTTAGCCAGCTCCTCCTGGAGTTTCTTCTGCTGCTTGTCCATCTTGTTGCCTATCAGCGCGCCTGCGCCCGCACCCACGGCAGCGCCCACGCCCGCACCTATGGCAGCGCCCTTGCCGCCGCCTATCAAGGCGCCTATTCCGGCGCCGAGGGCGCCGCCGCCGCCACCGCCTATGAGGGAACCCTTGCCGGTGTTGGACATGTTACAACTTGATACGAAGAGGCTGGCGCACAGCGCCACTGCGATTGAGGCTTTGAACAGTTTCATAAGTCTATGAGTATTTGAGTTATATAAATTTATTCCCAAGGCGGCGTGACACCGCCGTTCCCGGTTCTCTGAGCCGGACGCACAAACGGTAGAAATCCGTATGAGTCCACAAAGATAACCAATATATTTTAAATAACCAAATCACGCTCCGTCTGGTTCAACCGTCCAACGACACGGCGACACCCGCTAAAGCACCTCCGAGCCCTCGTCCATGTAGGCGCGGATGCTGTCGACGGCGTTCTGGCTCTCGCGCTGCATGCGCAGGTAGGCGCTGATGCCGAACCAGAGGCCCACTACGCCTCCCACGGCTCCGCCTATGAACATGCCCGTGCGCATGTCCTCCACGTCGGCCGCGCCCATTCCCACAGGCTGTATGTCGTACATAAGCACGTAGACAAACAGGGGGAGCCACACGGCCAGGAATATCATGCCTCCGAGCATGCGCCTGGCACGCAGGCGCTTCTGCCTCACGAACCTCTGCTGCATCTCCAGCAGCGGCACGGCGCCGTAGTCCATCACGCCGAGCCGCGTGGTGTGCCAGTCCATAACTATGCTCACGGCGAAGAAGAATATGGTGAGTATCACGAACCACACGGGCACGTTCACCATCCACTGAAGGTAGAGCATGCTCAGCACGCCTATCGGCAAAAGCACCAGCGACTGCATCCTGAACATGCGCCGGGAGAACCTCGCCCCTTGCTCTATGGTGTTCCTGAACATGCGGTCCGACACTATCTGCTGGGTGTCGAGCCGATCGCGCAGCTGCCGCATCTGGACTCGCATAGCCTCCAGCTCGGCTGACTGGTCATGTATCTCTTGGTTTATCGCAGTTTCCATAATATACGTTTTTTTCGGTTAAAGAATCGACAAGCGAGGGACCCGTCGTCGCGGAGGCTCAGCCCCTCGCGTGGCCCTCCCTCTTAAGTTTCTCTCGTATGCGCACCAGGCGCACGCCCACGGCCTTTGGCGAGATGCCTACGATGGCGCCTATCTCGTCGTATGGCAGGCTCTCGAGCCACAGAAGCACTATGGCCCTGTCCATAGGCTCGAGCCTCTGTATGCGCGCCTTCAGCAACGCGGTCTGCGGGTGTCCCTGCTCCTCGGCCTCGTAGAATCCCGGGTCTATCTCCACGTGAACCGCTTCCTTGCGGCGCCGGTTCTTGCGTTGGTACGATATGCAGGTGTTGAGGCTCACCCTGTAGATCCAGGTGCCGGGGGCGCTCTCGGCCCTGAACGAGGCGAACCCGCTCCACAGCCTTATGAGTATCTCCTGGAAAAGGTCATCGGCCTCCTCCCTCTCCTTGGCGAACATATAGCACACCGAGTAGATGGTGGATTTGTGCTTCCGCACCATTGCCTCGAAATCTTGTTCTTTCTGAGTCATCTTCTTGTTGGGGTTTCTTGTCTGCGCAGACACTCGTTAGACGCAGGCGCGCCCTGAAAGCTACACGCCCATGCCGAAAAAAGCGGTCAGGACGCGCAATCCCTCGCGGGCGCGCGTCCTGACACATATCAGTATCTTATGGGTTCAGGCCATTGTCAGCGGCTCAGACGCTCCGCCGGGGCGGGCTTGGCGGCCACAGGCTGCTTCTTGGCCTTGGGCTTGCGCGTCAGGATGCTGTAAGCCACCGGGGCGGCCAGGAACAGCGAGCAGAACGTGCCCACAACCACGCCGAATATCATGGCAAAGGTGAACGAGCGGATGGTGTCGCCGCCCAGGATGAAGATGCACAGAAGCACGAGCAGGGTGGAGACGGACGTCATCACCGTACGTGTCAGCGTGGCGTTCAGCGAGTTGTTGAACACGTTCCTCTTGTCTTCCTTGGGATTGAGCTTCAGCATCTCGCGCACACGGTCGAATACAACCACGGTGTCGTTGATCTGGTAACCGATTATGGTAAGGATGGCCGCTATGAAGCTTTGGTCTATCTCCATGGAGAAGGGCAGGAAGCCCCAGCATACGGAATAGAAGCCTATGATCAGGAAGGCGGTCATGGCCACGGCGCACACGGCGCCCACAGAGAAGGCCACGTTGCGGAAACGCACCAGGATGTATAGGAACATGCAGAGCACCGCTATGCCCACGGCTATCATGGCGTCGGCCTTCATGTCGTCGGCCACGGCGGCGCCCACCTTCTGAGCGGACACGATACCCAGCTCCTCGTTGGCCAGCGCGAAGTCATCCTTGCTCATCTGCTTGCCGTCCACGGTCAGCTGCGGCTTCAGGGCCGTGTACAGAAGCTCGGTGATCTCCTGGTCCACCGCGTCCTCGTTGTCCTCGTTGATGCGGTAGTTTGTGGACACGCGCACCTTCTGGTTGTTGTCGATAGTGATGACGCTCACTGCCACAGGCTCCTTGATGCCATGCTTGTCTGCCGCCTGGGCGAAAGCCTTGTCGAGGCTCGAGCGTATCTCCTCGGTATTGACATCCTTCTGGAAGGCCACCACATAGTTGCGGCCTCCGGAGAAATCGATGCCCTGGTTCATGCCTCGGAAGACGAGCGAGCATACCCCCACCACCACCAGCGCGAGCCATACTATCATGGCTCCCTTGGTCTTGCCTATGAAGTTGATGTTCGTGCTGCCGAAGAGCTTACGGGAGATGCCCGTGGTGAAGCTCATGTTGGCGCAACGGCCGTTCTTGGTGATGAGGTCAAAGGCGATACGGGTCAGGAACACAGCCGTGAAGAACGAGCATACCAGACCTATGATGAGGGTGGTGGCGAAGCCCTTGATGGGGCCGGAGCCGAACAGAAGCAGGATCACGCCCGTGATGATGGAGGTGAGGTTGCCGTCGAAGATGGCCGAGAAGGCGTTGCCGTAACCGTCGGCTATGGCCTGACGCAGCTTCTTGCCCGCCTTCAGCTCCTCCTTGGTGCGCTCGAAGATGAGCACGTTGGCGTCCACCGCCATACCCAGGGCCAGCACTATACCGGCTATGCCGGAGAGGGTGAGCACGGCCTGCAGCGAGGCCAGGATGCCCATGGTGAAATACAGGTTGAGCATCAGGCCCACATTGGCCACCAGGCCCGGGATGATGCCGTAGAAAGCTATCATGAACACCATCAGGAGCACCAGGGCCACGATGAACGACATGAAGCCGGCCTCGATGGCCTGCGCGCCCAGCGACGGGCCTATCACCTCCGAGCTTACCACACGCGGGGTGATGTCCATCTTGCCGGACTTCAGCAGGTTGGCCAGGTCATTGGCCTCCTCGGGTGTGAAATGGCCGGTGATCTCCGAGCTGCCGCCGGTAATCTGGGCGTTGACCACGGGATAGGAGTAGACAACGTTGTCCATCACGATGGCTATGCTGCGGTTTATGTTGTCCTTGGTCACGGACGACCAGCGGCTGGCGCCCTCGTCGCTCATGCGCATGTTCACCACCTCGCCCTTGAGGTTGTCATGCTCCGAATTGGCGCTCACCACGGCGTCTCCCTCGAGCTGAGGCTCGCCGCGCAGGGCCACCAGACCGAAATACTTGTTCTTCAGAGGCTGTCCGTTCTTGCCCATCACAGGCTTGCCGTTCTTCTGAGCCTCGATCTCAGTGGCCTTGTTCTCCCATACCAGAGTCAGGTCAGAGGGAAGCACCTGGGCCGCCTCGGCCGAGTTTATGATGGCGTTCACGGCTGCGGTGTCAGCCTTGGCTACCAGGCCCACGCGGGGGCTGCCCTGCTGCGCCACGCCGCCGAGCAGCTGGAGCAGGTTCTGGGCGGTGGTGTCCGCAGGAGCCGTCATCTCGCTAAGCTGCATGAGGTACGAGCCTATCTCGTCGCCGTTGTACACCTCGTAGAACTCCAGGTTGGCGCTGCTCTGGAGCAGCTTGGTCATCTGCTCAGGCTCCTTCACGCCAGGCAGCTCCAGCAGGATCTGGCCGTTCTTGTCCTGAAGCTTCTGGATGTTGGGCGAGACAACGCCGAACTTGTCGATACGGTTGCGGAACACGTTGAAGGCGTCGTCCACCTGACTGTTCACCTGCTGCTCCAGGGCCTTGGCCACCTCCTTGTTGGTGGACTTGCCTGTGAGCTTGCCCATGAACTCGCCCTCATGGCTGAAGAGGGTGGTGAGCTGCCCCTCGGGGAACTGCTCGGCGAACTTGCCTATGAAATCCTTGTCAGACGGCTTGACGCCTGCCGTGGTGAACTCGCCCTCGGGGAGCACCTTCTTGATGGCGGCGTTGATCTTGGCCAGCGAGGACTCATCCTTCGCGTAAGCGCGGAGCAAGTCCGTGGTCGGGACCTCCAGCACTATGTTCATACCCCCCTTGAGGTCAAGGCCGAGACCTATCTCCATCTTCTTGACCTGGCCCAGGGTGTACCCCAGATAGACCTTCTCGTTCTCCAGAGAGTCCATGTACTCCTTACGGGCCTGCTTGTACTTCTCGTTAGCGGCGTCGCTTGTCTTGGCGATCTTGGTCGCGTACTCGTCCGCCTCCTTCTCATACCGCTGCGTCACGAATGAGAATGAGATGTAGAATCCGCAAATCAGGATCAAAAGGACAGCAATCGTGCCGATAAACCCTTTGTTCTGCATTTTGTTAACCAGTTAGATTTATTTTTTGATATTTTATTTTTGCTATTTGAGTTTGAGCATTAATTATCAGCTTGCAAATATAGTGCTTTTTTTTGAGTTATTGACACAATCACGCTCAAAAAACGCACATATACCACATTTTAACCCCTCCGGCCTAATCCCCGCCTCGTCCTCTAAAACGGCAATTCCAGCCCATAATCCGCCCGGGACTCTTGCACATAGTCTGCATCGAAGCCATGTCTCAGGTCCGAGAGCCGTCCTATATACGCCTCCCTTACGTCCACATCCTCTATCTCCTCTCTTCTGGCACGGCTGAGCTTTGCGAACCCCATCTCCCGCTCTATGCCCAAGAAACGTCTGCCGCACAGATTGGCTGCGATACCGGTGGTGGAGGAGCCTGCAAAAGGGTCAAGCACCCAGTCACAGGCATCGGTGCTGGCGAGAATAATCCGCGTGAGCAGCGCCAAGGGCTTCTGGGTGGGATGCTTGCCGCACGTCTTTTCCCAACAGCCTATGGCCGGTAGCCTCCAGACATCGGTCATCTGCTTGCCCTCGTTTATGGCTTTCATAAGGGCGTAATTATACTTGTGGGGAACCTTCGGGCTCCTGCGCGCCCAGATGATGAACTCGGTGGAATACGTGAAAAACCTGCATGATATGTTGGGCGGGGGATTGGTCTTTGCCCAGGTTATCACATTGAGAATCTTGAAGCCCAGCTCGTTCAGAAGGCTTGCCACAGCGAATATGTTGTGATGGGTGCCTGACACCCATATCGTGCCGTTGTCCTTAAGCTTGGCTCGGCACAGGCTCAGCCATTTGCGGTTGAACGACATTACCGCCTCGGGAGAGCCACCCTTGTCCCAATCGCCCTTGTCGACGCACACGACTTTCCCGGCCTGATAGCTTATGCCTCCGTTGGAGAGGAAATAAGGGGGGTCGGCAAATATCATGTCGAACTTGAAATCGAACCGAGGCAGCACATCAAGGCAATCGCCGTGGACTATGGTGAAGGCCCTGTCGGCTGATTTGTAGAACGGCTGTATGGGGCCTCCGTTCATATCAGCTTCTCTATGAGGGAGTCAATGTCCGAGAGGTTGTACACGCCGGGTATGTGTGTGCATGCCTCCTCAAGCTTGTTGCTTGCCGACTTCCAGCCGATGCCGTCCGTAATCCACACGAACTCGAATCCCGGCACGGCATTTATCTTGGGGGCCAGCTCGCTGTAGGAACGAGCCACCTCGTTGAGCTTCGAACCGCCTCCCGAGTAAAAATTCACCTCGATAAGATAGATCTTCCCCGGCGTTCGGACAACGAAATCGAACCGCTTGTTGTCGATGCCCAAAGCCCTCACAATCTCCGGGAACTGAGTGTAATACACCTCGGCGTCATATCGGATGCCGTTCCGGTCCAGGATTTCCGCGACAAGCCTTTCCATGATGCGCCCTCCGCGATTCTTGCGCGCGTTGGAGTCAAGCCCCACCTCGATGCCAAAGACATAATCGACCAGGTTCTTTATCTGCCTGCACTGCAGCACCTCGGCAAGGCCGGTCTCGTAAAGGAACCATGTAACCTGCTCCGGGGACTGAAAACATCCGCTGATCCGATGGGTGTCGCCGTTTGCGTCGAGATACTTCTTCTTATCCTTGGCGCGAACCGCGATAAGGATTTCCAGGACTGAAAACACCTTGGGATTCTCAGCCCACAGACGTTCCACTGCGGCAGCCATGTCCTCCTGGCCAATCAGGTAATTGAGCTGGTTCAGTTTAATGGCTATGGACTCCACATTTGCTGCGACCTTAGGGAAGTCCACATAGTCACCCAGCGAAAAGTTGGTTTCCTTCAGCGAACTCATGAAATCGGAAAAGCTGCCAGTCATATCTTGAAGGGTGTTTAAAGGTTGAATAGGCTCATGCTGTCGCCCTGAAAATGCTCGTAATTCCTGATCAACAATTCCGTCAACGTTCCTCGTTTGGCCCCGTTGGAGTTTATGCACCTCTTGGCATATACCCTTTCTATGAAGAAATCCTCGTAAAGCCGGTCAAAGAAATCATCCTCGGCATTACGGCCTCGGCAGTCGGAATTGCTTAACATGGCATGAATACCCCTGCCCGAGAGGTCCGCATAGAAATTCCTCAACCGGATTTGCTCATTGTCGTCAAACGCCTCCTTGACATAGGAATTGAAACTCGATGTAGCGTCAAGAGGCCGATAGGGAGGGTCAAGATAAAAAAGGGTGTACCCCCGGGCATGGGCGGCAGTCCTGGAAAAGTCGCCATTCAGCATCTCGACCTTTTGCAGGAGCTCGCTGTCCGCCATTATCAGATTCTCGTCACATATCTTGGGATTTGCATACCGTCCGAAGGGCACATTGAACCCTCCCTTGGAGTTTTCCCTGTACAGACCGTTGAAGCATGTGCGGTTGAGGAAAATCATGTATGCGGCCTCCTCCACATCCGTCAGGCCGTCCTGGTTGAAGCGGGCTCGTATGCCAAGGTACAGCTCCTTCCGCTTGGCGTAGTCCGACAAGGCCTGGAACGAGGCTTGTAGCTCCCTCAAGGCTTCAATCAGGCGATGAGGCTCGTTCCTGATTACAGTGTAAGTCTTTATGAGATGGGGATTTATGTCGTTGATTACCGCCCGTCTGATGTTGGGATAGGTCTGCAACATGTAGAACAGCATGGCTCCTCCCCCTACAAAAGGCTCAATGTAGGTGATGTCGTTTTCCGCTTTAAAGGCTTTGGGCAGAAACGAATCGATGGCAGGCAGCAACTGAGTCTTGCCGCCCGCCCATTTGAGAAAGGGCTTTGCCTTGGTTCGGGGTGTGGTCGATACTGTCATAATTCGCAAGCCGACAAAAAGGCCTTCACGTTCCATCGTCGGTGGGCAGCTTAGGGAGGGACTGCCGCCACAGCGATGAAGCCAGCCGGGAAATGAACCGGCTTGAGGCGCAAAGTTACAAATAAAATTTGTATTGGCGAAAAGCGGTGTGCCCTACATGGGAAAGGCGGCGGGAGCGGCGGGGACGGACATGAAAAGGCCCCGGCGGTCGGTTGGTCGCCGGGGCTGGGGTCAGTTAACATCGCAGAGCGATGTCCCTACAAGGTTGGGGTCTGTGCGGGCTATACGCACAGGTCGGTTATCCAGATCCATAGCGGGCACATGCCCATGAACAGGATCATGGAGATGGTCAGCGACGAGGTGCCGGTGGCCACGTACTGGTCATACTCGTCGGCGATTATGATGCCGGAGAATGCCGGCGGGAGCGCGTTGGCGCACACGAGCATCTTCAGGTTCATCGGGTCCATCTTGCACAACAGGCCCACCACGAGCGTCAGGGCCGGCATGAGGCCCAGCTTCAGGATGGAGCCGAGGATGGCCTGCCAGTTCACCACGATCTTCACGGCGCTCAGGGTGATGCCCGCGCTGAAGACGGCCATGGAGGCGTTGGCCTTCGCCAACAGGTCAAACGAGGGGCTCGCCCATTTGGGCCATGGAATACCTACGATTACCCACAACACCGCGAGGATAGGAGCCCACGCCACAGGCTGCGCCAGGGCATGCACCACTGGCTTCCACCACGGCTCCTTCTTGCCGGCGCTCTTCTCGTTGGCCGAATTGAGCAGCGAGAGGCCCACCGGGATGCCCACGGCGTTGACCACGATTCCCACGATGGCCACCACAAGGGCCACGCTGGGATTGGTGCCGAAGATTGGCTCCAGCACGGCGAACCCCAGGAAGCCGATGGTGGGCGAACCGGAAATCAACGCCATGACTGCGCCGTCGGCGCCCGTGTTCTTCTTGAAACAATAGGTGTAGATGAAATATACCAGCATGAAGCAGAACATGATGGTGACAAGCGAGATGACGGTAAGCTTGATGTCCCGCACCAGCATCTCGCGGCTCGCCTGCGCTATCGACACGAACAAGGCTGCCGGCAAAGCGTAGTCAAGCACCACCTTGTTGAATTTCTTGGCGTCGTCCCCGCTGAAGGCTCCCTTCTTTCCGGAGAAGAAGCCCAGGAGCATCACTGCCAGAATCGGGACAATCGCATATATTATGATATGACCGATATTCATAACAATTGTGTTTTTAATGGTTTATCTTTAGGATAATAAGTGCCGGGGACCGTCCGTCGCCAGGGAGGAACGGTCCCCGGGGAAGAGAGGGAAGAGCCTCACACGGTATAGTCGATGAGCGGCGTCGGGTTCAGGTAGCCTATATGGCCGCTCTCCTTGCCCGAGTCGGCCGCGAGCTGCACGTCGATCAGGCACGGCTTCTTGGAGGCGATGGCTTCGGTCATTGCCTTCTCCAGCTCGGTGGGGGTGGTGACGTAGTACGTCTGCGCGCCGAAGGCCTCGCCCAGCTTGTCGTAGCGTGCATGGATGTCGAGGGTCGTGGGGGCAGGGTCGGAGCCGCCGCCGGGATTCACGCCCACGCCGTTATAGATGCCGCCGTTGTTGAAGATGACCACGGTGCATGGCAGGTTGAAACGGCAGATGGTGCTGAAATCCATGCCGGAGAATCCGAAGGCGGAGTCCCCCTCCACGGCCACCACGCTCTTGCCTGTGGCCACGGCGGCCCCGATGGTGGAGCCCATGCCCATGCCCATGATGGCCCAGGTGGCGCAGTCCACGCGGTGGCGCGGCAGAGCCTGGTTCACGGTGTCGCGCGTGTCGTCCAGGGTGTTGGCGCCCTCGTTCACGAGAATCACGTCAGGGTTGGCCTCGAGCACCTTCTTCACGGCGCTCAGCGCGCCCCAGTGGGTCATGGGCATTATCCGGGACTGGTCAGAGAGGCGCTTCGCGAACTTGGCGTCGGCGGCCTGCGCGTGTGCCTTGAGGGCGGGAAGCCAGTCCGGGTCGGTGTTCATGGCCTGCCCTTTCAGCCCTTCGAGCATGGCGTCCAGCGAGGCGCCCATGTCGCCCACCACCGGAGCCGCGATGGGCACGTTCACGTCTATCTCCGTAGGCTCCACGTCCACCTGGATGAACTTGCCCTGCGGGTTCCACTTTCCCCGTCCGAAAGAGAGCATCCAGTTCAGGCGGGCGCCCACCACGAGCACCACGTCGGCCTGCTCCATGACCATGGAGCGGCATGAGAGGGCGGAATACTCGCCGTCGTCCGGCAGCACGCCCTTGGCCATCGACATGGCCAGGTACGGAATCTTGTATGTCTCCACCAGCTCCTTGAGCTGGCCCTCCAGGCGTGCGTAAGCCGCGCCCTTGCCTATGAGCAACGCCGGGCGTTTGGCCCCGAGCAGCAGCTTCACGGCGCGGTCCACCGCCTCCTGGTTGGGACGCACGGGAGAGTACAGGTCCACCGGGGTGTAGAAGAGCTTCTCGGCCTCCGAGGCGTCCATCACCTCGCCCAGGGCCGGGGTGGTCATGTCGATATAGACGCCGCCCGGGCGCCCGCTCACAGCCGCGCGATAGGCACGCGCCACAGCCGAGGGTATATCCTTGGCATGGTAACAGCGGAAAGCGGCCTTCACCAGCGGCTTGGCCGTATTGAACTGGTCGAGCTGCTCGTAGGTCCCCATGTTCATGTCCACCATGTGGGGATCCGAGGCTCCGGAAATCTGGATCATAGGGTAGCAGTTCACCGTGGCGTTGGCCGTAGCCGTCAGGCCGTTGAGGAAGCCCAGCGAGGAGACGGTCAGCAGCACGCCCGGGGTATGCGTGAGGTAGCCATGCGTGGCGGCGGCCATGCCGGCCTGCTGCTCGAAGCGGAAACCCACGAAACGCATGCCCACCTTCTGCATGGCGTATGCGGCCTCGGTCACTGGGATGCCGATAAGGCCGTAGCACACATCCAGGCCAAGCCGCTTCAGGGACTGCGCCAGGATGTACATGCCCGTGACCTGCTCGGGGAATTTCGGGGCGTTTGCCGTATTTGGAGTCGTGTTGTTCATAATACTTAAGATTTGGAATTACAATTTAACGATTTGGGTGAAGATAATGAAAAACGGGAGGCCGGCGGAGCCGGCCCCCCGTACTGTGCGATCTATGAATCAGCGTCACGCGCTCACTTGGCGGGTGCTGCAGGCTTGGGAGCGGGCGCCGTGGTGCCGTTGGCGGCGAACTCCGCTATCTGAGCGTCAGTATATCCGTAAGACTTCAGCACCTCGGCGGTGTCCTGCCCTATCTCCAGGGGCGCGGGCCCGTAGGTGGGCTGATAGCTGCTCATCGTGAAGGGGCATCCCACCGTGACGAACTCACCTACCTTGCCGCCGTTGTCGATGCGCACCAGCGTGTTGCCGTCATACAGGCTCTCGTCGCTCATCATCTCCTTGGTGGAGAGGACCGGGCCCACAGGCACTCCGTACTTGCCGAGATACTCTGTGATCTCATACTTGGTCTTGTCGGCCGCCCAGGCGCCTATGCGCTTGATGATCTCGTCCTTGTGGCGGTCACGCGCGTCGGCCGTGTTGAAATCGGGGTCGGTCAGCCAGTCCTCGAACCCGAACGCCTTGCAGGCAAGCTCGAAATCCTTGGCGCCGCGCTGCAGGATTATGTACACGAAATTGTTGGCGTCCTGCGCCGAATCCATGCCCCCCGCAGGCTTGCACTTGTAGGTCCAGCCGAGCACGCCCGACCCCTCGGTGTTGCCGGAACGGGGCACACAGTCGCCGAACTTGCCGTTGGGATACTGCATGAACTGGGTAAGGTATCCGAGCTTGTCCAGCGTGAGCTGGTCGCGGGTCTTGATACGGCACAGGTTCAGGCACGCGTTGTGCATGCTCTGGTACACATAGCACCCCTCGCCCGTGCGCGCCCTCTGCTGCAAGGCGGCAAGCAGGCCGATGAGCAGGTGCATGCCCGTGTTCGAGTCGCCGAGGGCCGCGCCGCTCTGGGTCGGCATGTTGTATTCGCCCTCATACCATCCCGTAGTGGAGGCTGCCGCGGCAGTCACCTGGGCTATCGGCTCATAAGCCTTCAGATCCTTGTACTTGGACGAGAGCGGGAACCCCTTGATGGTGCCGTAGATGCACTTGGGGTTCAGCTTGTGGACCTCCTCCCAGGAGAACCCGAGCTTGTCCATGGCGCCCGGATGAAGGTTCTCCACGAAGATGTCGCAGGTCGAGATCAGCTTGGTCAGGATAGCCTTTCCGTCAGGTGTCTTGGCGTCCAGCGCCAGCGACTTCTTGTCGGAATTGAGCTGCAGATAATAATAAGAGGGACACTCAGGGTCAAACTGGAGCTCCTTGCGGGTGGCGTCACCCACGCCGGGACGCTCGATCTTGATGACGTCGGCGCCGAGCCATGCGAGCATCTGCGTGCATGAAGGGCCGGACTGGACCTCGGTGAAGTCGATAACCTTGATTCCTGAAAGTGGTGCTGTGTTCATAGTATTTATAATATTAAGTGATTGATAATAATCATTGGCTCAAGACCTTCGCCGGACGCGTGCCACACCCGCGCCCAGTCACAAGGCCGTTTTGATGTTACAACACCACCCCCGCGAAAAAGTTTACCTGCCCCCTCCCCTTGGCATCACGTCCCCACCCATCGGGACGCGCGAAAGCCGGGAGCCCGCCTCGCGGGATTCCCGGCCTTCTTAAAGTCTCGGCTGTCCTTGCGCCGTTTAGAAATACTTGGTCTCCTCGCCCGTCATGGAGGACAGCAGCGCGTTGGCCAGACCCGAGGCGCCCAGGCGGAACAGGTCATGAGTCAGCCACTCGTCGCCGAGCACCTCCTTCACCACGGCGTAATACTTGAGCGCGTCCTCCGTGGTGCGCACGCCTCCGGCGGCCTTGAAGCCTACCTTGCGGCCCGTCTTCTCATAATACTCCTTGATGCACTGGCACATGATCCAGGCGGCCGGCAGAGTGGCCCCCTCATAGATCTTGCCGGTGGAGGTCTTCAGGAAATCCGCCTCGCTGTAAAGGCTCAGCACCGACGCCTTCTTGATGTTCTCGTATGTCTTCAGCGCCCCGGTCTCCAGGATTACCTTGAGGAGGGCGTCCTTCACAGTGTGCTTCAGCTCTATCACCTCGTCACACATGTCCTCATAATTCTCATCGAAGAAATACCCGAGGTTCAGCACTATGTCCACCTCGCTCGCGCCTCCTGCCACGGCCAGCGCGCAGTCCGCCACCTTCACGGCCCCGAACGTCTGCGACGAAGGGAAACCGCCCGCCACCACGGCAATGTCCACCCCCGGCACATCCAGGTTGGTCTTCACCACCTCGGCGAAATTGGAATACACACAGATGGCCGCCACCGGCTTGAACTGCGGATAGTCATTGTCAAACTCATTGACACGCTGCGTGAAACGCGCCACGCTGCTCTGCGTGTCAGTGGTCGAGAGGGTGGTCAGGTCTATCGAGCTGAAAAGGAACTGGTACACCTCCGGCGAGGCATACTCCGGAGCCTTCTCCACAATCTTGGCCACAGCCTCGTCCACCAGCTGCTTGTCTACCGGCACGCGACTGCCTGCCAATGCTTCATGATATCTGTCCATATATATGATATTGTTTTGGATTATTGATCGGTTACGAATCACCGCAAGCCGCACAGCTCGCGCCGCCGGGCCGCGAGACCCTTTTTCGGGATAAACACGCGCATGCCATAAAACGTTCAAACCCGCGTCCGCCCACGCAAAATTAACGAAAAAATTCCACACCCCGAAAAAGATGAAGCTCTTACGTCCCATGCGTATCTCGGGCATACGCATGGGAGGCACGCAGCCCCGTGTCGCCCGGAACCCGCCAAAGCTCCATATATGGTCAGGCAGCTTTTCCCATTTCCGGTATAATCTCAAAATCTAAAGAATAAGCCCTTTCTACCATGGCCAGCAAAAGCCCTTTGACCAAAACGCGGGATAAATAGTCAAAAACGTGTCCGGCATCTCTGTAAAATCACCCCAAATCCGATACTTATAGTCCATAGAATCCGGAGGAGAGACCATAGGCAATTCCCGATAAAAACGGTAATACATGTATTGCCTTACGCATAGGTCCGGCCATGTATTCCAAGGACTCACCTCTTTCACATTCTTGTCTTTCTTGCCGTCGATCCTATCCAGCATCTCCAGCAGCCTGTTCTTCACTTGGAAGGTGTTCCTTATATATGCCTCGAACAAAGGATAGTCCCTCGCAGGTATGTTGTACGCAAGCACGAACACCCCGTCCTTCACATACAGGAGTGCCCTTCGGTCCCTCTTGGGTACGGCAAGACACGAAAAAGGACCCTCACGTGAATCACGCCAGCCTCCACGCCCCTTCTTGTCAAGCACAAGGCAAGTATGGTATATTCTGCACCATGTGTAGTCCTCTGTATAATTCTTGATTACACGGGAGAAGGCAAGAAACCTCGCCCTCGCCGTCAGGCTGTCTACAAATTCTACCGGGGGAATATGGAATCCGTCGGAGTATAAGTCGCTGATATTTAAATATGAGCTATATGGGTCGAGCGGATAATCAACCCCAAGCCAGACAACGGCTCCGGAAGGATAACGAACCACGAAATATGGCTCTGAATACACCGTTTTGTAATGTCGCGGCAATCTCAGCGTGATGTTCCGTCCCCATTTATTAATTACCGTTGCCTTCTTGTCAATGGATATAACTGGACTTTCCCAAGAGAAATTGCCGTCCAACTCCATAGACAGGGGTGTGAGACGTATTCCACCGGTCCCACTCATATGCCATGAATCCGGCCTCAGCAAATATGGATATTCCGATTTGGTGGCCACCTGCTCATCCGGCTTGGCAGACATGGCACTGCTCCCAAGCATGGACAACGCCACGACACACAATAACATGAATAACAATGCTCTCATTTCAGACTGTCTTATATAAATGTAACTCATGGGCTTACCGTTTATTTTGCGCGTCTGTCACCTGTCGTTGGCAGAGGTCCTGAACAGGTCGGGGGTCAGACCGGTGCCTCGCCAGGCGTCCTCCACTATCCGGGCGCTGTCCGGGGGTGTAACTGTCGGTATCTCGCGGTAGAAGCGTTCCTCCATGTACTGGCTCCGGACCACGTTGGGCGACGCCCCGCGCCTCTCGTACTCAAGCGTCTCCGCGTCCACGATGTCCATGTACCGGCTGCACACAACGAAGGTGTCGCGTATGTAGGCCTCGAACAGAGCGTAGTCGCGCTCCTTGATGTTGTACGCCAACACAAACACCCCGTCCTTAACATGAAGGATGGCGCGCCTGTCCTTCATGGCCGGGCTCAGATAAAACAAGGGTTCCTTATAACCGGTCATGCCAATGTCTATCTTGCCATCTTTGAAAATAAAAGACTCCTGAACTCTTATATTTTCAAGATTGAACCCCTGGTGCCGAAACAGTGTAGTGTGCATCAACCTTTCACGATATAGCAGTGTATCGATAAAGTCAACCGAGGGTTCATATACACCGTCCTCATAAGTGTCGCCTATCCCAAGCCGGGTTTGCCCCGGCTCCAATGAATAGGATCCTATCAAAACAACTGTCTTTCCAGGATATTCCAGGGCATAAGGATATTCATATATTGTCGTGAAGCCAAGTGGGAGCCTGAGTCTGATTTTTCTATCCCATTTATTCGTGAAATAAACCATTTTCTCCTTGTTGGCTGAAAGCGCCTCTTCGGTGAATGTGCCATCGAAGATTATAGAGTTATTATCCATCCCTATAAATGAGCTGGAGCCACATCGGACGACACGTGCTGCACCGACATACGATGGTCGCCGGGTGCATTTGCCGTAATAGCCGTCAGCGCAAGACACCGACACACCCAGCATCACAACTATAGACATAAACAAAATCACCATGTTCATGCAGTCCCGCCAGATTCTATTTATAATTGCGTTTTTCACCTTTATATCGGCTAAGTCATAAGAATATTTCTCTCAATATCAGAAAGTACCATAGGTGTTCATAAGCTCGGGCAGACGCTCGAATACACTCTGACGAAAGAACAGACGCTCAAAGAAAAGGTCGAACATCTCTGGGTTATTATCCGACATCGGACTAAATTCACCGAGCATCATCGTGAATATCTGAAACATTGCCTGTTGGTTCTTCTCGACGAAATTGTTCCTGAGCTTCGCTGACAGCATACAGGTTTCATCATCCCCGAAACCTCTCGCCATGATGGTGCAGCGGTCTGTGCGTAGATTTATGCTGTAGCCTTTGTCCTTCTTAAGCAGACGTGCCTTGATGTCCAAAAGGCCGTTGTACAACCCTGTTTTAGGGAAATCACGCTCAACCAGTCTCGGGACATCTGCCTGGAGGATGTCCTCAGGTCGGTTGATGTCATGGATGGCCCCTTTGGAATCCAGGTGTATCCATATCAACCCCTTGTCGTCATATTCGAAGATGAAGTCATTCGCAGAGGCTTCGGTCACACGTGTGAAGCCGCCGGGCAGGCTGCCGACCACCCACAGTGGACCCACCGTATCTCCGTCCGCAGTGATCTCGGGCAGATATGTGCTGTATCTGAACCGATACCCGTCACCGTTTTTTCTCAGGGAATATGTTGTCCCTTCTATGCCATTCACTTTACGATATGGTCTATATTGCTCTCCGCTTGTGTAAAGGCCGAGTGAATCGTTATCCGTCCTTTTACGCTTATAAATGTTATACGCGGCCCTGTACTCGAAATCGCCGTCCAAGTAACACAGATACCTGTCCGGATTCTCCTCATATTTCGTCCCCTCACTGATAGAGACATTGTTGAACTTCATGAATGGACTCTTCCTGAAGAACGTATCAACAGGGTTCCCCTGGGTATATTCATATTCGAGTATGTTCGGCTCACCGTCTTCTTTGCCACGCGGGATGTCCGGCTTCAGCACGATAAGGTCTATCACGTCACCAGTCAGGCTCACCGTATGGTGAACATTCCGCCACAACATAGGACCGATATCCCCTTCAATGGCCACGCTGTCAGCGAGCACCACATAATCGGCTTTGGCGGAACGCCGTCCTATACCGCCACGGTCATACACCTCAATCTTGTGCAGAATCTCCTCCGCTCCCCATAAGGTGAGGCCGAAACATGCCGTCAACAGCCCTGCTATTATACATTTCCTAAGTGACATAATTCATATTCAATGAATGGTTTGTGTCCAATATATTTCTTATCCATTAATGTATACATATATCGTATTCTTATCCGCCTCGTAATGAATACTGAAATCCTCTATGTCTTCCTTGTGCAGTGAGCGCAGGACTCTCATGTCCCTCTTGTCCGCATATTCTCCGTTCAGGCAATACACCACCCGTGAAGGCGCAAGCCCGTGGGACAGCATATATTCACTCACATGGCTGTTCACATAGACAAGCCCATCCGCCGTCTTGTCAAACCACACAAAACACACATAGTAGGGCGACTGCTTCTGGTGCAGTCCGGCGGTGAGTGTGAATTTCTCCTTAACGGCACGGGAGTCCTCAACCCTACCATAGCAGCCGATCTGGGGAACCGACACCGAACAACCTTGCTCACCCTGAGGATTTACATAAGGTTTAGACATATCAACCAACAGTCCGTCACAGAACCACATGACGGCATGAGAGTTGCCTCTGACGAACATTGTGCGTCGCTCCACCGAATCTAGTTTGGCGCGATCCGGCTCCATCCACAGGGAATCCAGCGTAGCGAAGCGGCCATACGGATATGGCGCATCCAGGTCTCGTGACGTGGAGCATGAAATCGCGGAGATGCCCAGCGTCGTCAGGATAAGTTTCATGGCTATCGTTCTCGTCATATCGTCTGTCGTTATGGTGAGGTACCGTTACAGTTTCAGGAGCAATATCTTGCCTGAGACCAGGTCCACGAGGATTTCAATGGTGCAGGCACCGGGCTCGCAGCCCACCACCGCCGGGACATAACAGTTCCGGTAACTTACACACTTTCCGCCTGTCCCGATATCTTTACCCCAAGTCCTGACATACTCTTTGTTCACCAGGTTCACGTATATGGTTCTGCCCTGCTCAGAGGGATTTAACCCAAAGTATTGGCGTGCATAGTTTTCAAGACAGGCAACGCATTTCGGCACGCTGCCGCCTCTCTCATACACATACTCACTCAGCCCGGCTCTGATTATCTCCTCAGCACGCCTGACATCTGCATCGGTCGGAGTATAATGCGTGTAGCCGTACTCGTATGTATATTTGAACTGGCCATTGATTTTGTCATAGGGATACCAAATATACCCCTGCGGAAATATATATCCCTCGTATCCTTGGGCTGTAACCTCCCGGACGGGTTCGGCAACCGTATGGCGCACCCTCCCCTGTCCTCTCGCACCTGACGACATCACGCCAGCAAAGACAATCGCCGTCCACATCAATATGAATCTTGCCTTTCTAATGGTTACTTTCATTCTCAAAACTTTTAATGATGCTATGAATTATCCCGGCTCTCCAAGTCCCAGCTCGAAAGCTCCGTAATAATGATTGATGTATAAAATGCTCCTATCAGTCAGATTGACAACAATTTCCAGATTAAACATTTCGTCCCAGTCAATGATCCAAGCGTCCCACACTCTTGCAACATCAACGAATCCTCTATCTATATATCCATGGTCGTCCAAAGGTTCCTCCGAAAAATATTCCGGCTCAGCCTTCAGCTTGTTCTGGTATCCCTGCCAGTTTACCAGGTTGATGTCGACAATGAGCGAACCCTTGGATACAGTCCGGTATACCTTCAAGCTCTTTCCAGCTTGTATACTGCCTTTTGAATCTCTTCATGTCGGATAACACGTCCGGTACCGCACCCCAACGCGCTATACAGAACTCCGTGAGCTTGTCGCGCAGTATCTCCTCAGCAAGAGCCACTTCCTCATCCGTCAGCCTGTGGTGTATCTCAGGATGTGCCAGGCTCAAGAGATAACGGAATCCATTTACAGCGGTCGGAAACACATACCCCGAATACTCCGGAGTCTCAACATACCTGACATCCGGTGCTTGGACATCCATCTCTTCAGCGCCGAAATCCGACACATACCCGGACACAGACGAACCCTCCTCTACGTCCTTGACCTCGTCATGAGCCATATGTCCGAATCCACCCCATTCGTAAGCATACGCCATTTGCCACATGCCTGCAAACGCAAGTATGGCAACGGCCGCAATGCGTCCTGACCGATTCCTCAACAGCTTATCATCCATATTTCCTATACTTCCCATTTCATTTGCATGTATTCGTTCTGACATAGACATCCACGCGCCGGGTTCCAGTGTCATGGACAATACCTTTCGGGGAATCTCTTTGTCATCAATCGTGAATCCCGCAGGGGTTCACTTGGAGTTTTCGTAATGTTCAAAGCGCCTGTCTCCTCTGAAGATTTCATCTCCCCTGCCGCACGAATTTCCATATATATCCCACGGTATCTCCTTCCCGTCTATGCTTAATGTGAAATTACCCTTCTGACGGTCAATCTTGAAGGATGTCCTTTTCTCTACGTCCAGTTTCATGCGAATTAACCATATATCGTCGATATACGCGTTGGAGAGCGGGACGCTGTCGAGGGTGATCATCTGGAACCTCTTTCCCTCGAATAGGGGGCACGCCTTCTTGAAAGCCTCATACACCTTCTTGTCTGCCGCCGGATCTCGCTCGCCTCTTGTCGTGTACACGAGCTTGCCTATACGGATCCCCGGATTCTTGGGCCCGAGGGCGTCAAGCAGGTCTATGGCATATTTGTCCACGATCATCATTCCTGAGTCCCATTCAAAATATTGCACACGCATGATGTCATGGCCTATGCGTACCTCCATATCATATTCATCGCCGTTGCTGTCAGCATCTTTTAGAAATTGCAGATATGTCCCGGGATAAAGGTGCGCCAAGGCATCCTCGATAAACGGGAAACCCATGGTACCCTGCAGCGTGTATGGATTCCCCAACCTTGTCTCAATCATGGGATATCCGTTGATAAAATAAACGTTACCGTTTATTGTGTATTTCGGACTGTAATTTTTAATCCTGCCGAGGCCGGTCCATTTTTCCAACAGACGCGACCTGGTCCGACGCACTTTGGCCGTGGGCCTGAACCTATCGGTTATATTCTCCAACAGACGGTGAATATAAGAATACCGGTCTCGCTCATAGCTTAGCCACTCCTCCGACTCCTCTGCCGAGAGGCCGACCGACTGCGGATTGTCAACCCACAGACGCAGGACACTGTCATTCTCCCGGCTCACATTCAATGGACATGGCAGCTCAGGATTAACCAAATAATAGGTCAACGGGTATTTTGGATCCTTCCTACGACCCTCTCCGACATCCAATCCCATCGACGGCACAGCCGCCAAACACAACAATATGAATAACAATGCTCTCATTTTAAACTGTCATATATAAATTGGTACTGATTTCCTTGTCTCTCATATATGGAACGAATCAAGTCAGGTGTGATTTCGTCATAGCTGTCTATGCTTTTATTCAACAATTCATAGCCATTGATTCCCGGAATCCTGAGAATCATAGGGGATGACAAAAAAGGGGATAACAATTTGAAAGGAGCCGGTACGGCAATGGGCAAGCTCATCATGTTGATTTCGCTATATTGTGCCTTATAGGCATCCACCTCCTGCGCTATCCCGAAACCTGTAACCTGCCTATTATCATCATCATAGCCAACCTCCCCTCTTGCAAACTGCCCACCATGCCTGCTCTCGTGAAAGACACTCCCGGCTTCGCGGAAATTACAAAACATTTCTAATATGGGATCCCCATTGCCATTAAGAATTCTGGCTCCATTCTCATCACAAGCAAACCTTGTCTCCTGCTTACCGTTATTTAACTCACATGAATAAAACCTATACTCAATGAATTGGTCATCCAACATCTTCTGGTAATCATCTTTTGTTTTTTGAAGCTGATGGCTTCTCTCCCTTTGTTCTCTTTCTGATATATTCATTTTAATTGGTTCCAATAAATCTGCTTTGCCCATATATGTTGAAGCAATATCTTTGTGTTCTCCATAGACCTCGCAGCCGGTGGGGTCGGTGTAGGTTATGGGGTTGGCGGCGCGGAAGCGGCCCAGGGCACGGTCTTGCTCGCGGACATCACAGAAGGGACACACCGAACCATGATTCATCCGTCGCTCATTATTCTTTCTTGGCGTAGTCTGTGTACATCTCATTGTCTGCTTGATTTAAGCTTATGGTTAAGCGGGTACTGCACAGAGTCATAGACCTTGCCACCTGGCTTCTTACGATATCTCAACCGCATATTCAATATGCTGTCAAGGCAGCTCTCATACAGCTGCATGAAACTCTCCTTGTCCATTGTCTCAAAGTCCTGTCTAAGAGATTCTGGCAATGCACCGATTCTGTAAACCATATAGGGCGTTGATTTGTACTTGTTCCTCATACGGTGATACATAAATACTGGCATCTCATTTCTCCATAAGCGCAATTGCTCCAAATACGTCGAATCTCCAAACAGAACCTTGTTTTGCGCATCCCTTAACGTAATTGTTGAGGTGTCGTTGCCAAGAATCTGCAAAGGCATACGCCTTCCTTCCGTTATTTTTTCCCTGAAAGTAAGGGGGCTGAATTCAGAGGACTGATGTGTTTTCAACAGTATCTCATAATACTTGTCCCTTCCGATGTGCCGTATTGCAAGTTTCTCCCACATAGCTGAATTTAGCCTAAACACTGTATCCGTAGTCGTGAATACAAAATCCTCAATATTGGGAATGTTTGTCTCCACATATATAAACGACACCGCGTTTCGCGCGCAATTCGTCATAAACGCGATTAAGCACACAATTACCGGTATTACTCGTTTGACATCCATCTTCATTCAAATCTAATATACATCTTTATTTAAGCAAATCAAGCATAGGCTGAGGCACTCCAGTGACTGGCCAGTCATAGCCATACGGAATCTCTACAAATGCTTGTCCTCCCATATATGATACGCGATTCTAAAGGTGGGGTTGGGACTCCCAGTTTCGTATAGCCCGTCTCTTGCGCGATGGCGCCGCTTGCTCGCTTTGCTCTGTCTTGATGGGGGACGCGCGTACCCTGAACGTATTCTCCACCATGGCCTTGAAGAGGGGGTAATCGCGTGGCCTGAGGTTATAGGCCAGCACGAAGAGCCCGTCTTTGACATAGATGAAGCTCTTACGCCCTTTGCGTATCTCGGGCATACGTATGGGAGGCACGCAGCCCCGTGTCGCCCGGAACTCGCCAAAGCTCCCTATATGGCTGGGCAGCTTTTCCTTTTCCGGTATAATCTCGACCTGATTCCTGTATTTGGCCGGGGGCTCGCC
>URZM01000008.1 GCA_900552315.1 uncultured Bacteroidales bacterium
GGTAGCCGCTCCAGCACATGCCGATGGCGGTGAACACGGCTATGGCGTTGCCGTCTATCCAGCCGCTGTCGGCGAAGGTGGGCACCAGGCCAAGGGCAGCGCCAACAGCTCCAAGGGCAGTGATGGGGAAGGCTACAAGGTGGGGGTCGGTGAATCCGAAAAGCCACTCAAAGACAAAGCCGATCTTGTCGAACAGGTCCGGGAGCAGTTCTATGCCCTCGTAGGCCGCGCCGGTCCAGGTGCCGTCGGCGCTGGGGCCGAAGGTGAGAATCATCACCAGCGTGGAGATGATGACCACGCCGGGGATGATGGCTATGCCCACGTCCACGCCGGTCTTGCCCCCGTCCAGCAGGGAGTTCAGCACACGAATGAAAGTGGAGCGCTCCTTGACCTCGGGGGCCGCTTCCTTAGCGCTCCCCTCCAAGGCCACGGCGGCCTCATGTTCATAGTTCGGATATGCCTTTATCACGAAGCGCTGCATCAGGCGCGTGGAGACCACACACCCGGTGAAGGCTCCCACAAACCCAATGACCGGGGACACGAAATAGCCCTGCCCCACCATGAACACCATCACCAGCAGGCCCATGCCGAAGGCGGTGCCGAAATTGGTGAGCGAGATGTACTGGAATTTCTTGAAATATGAACAGAAACGCTTGTCCTGGGAGAGGGATATGATGGCGGGGTTGTCGCTCAGGAAGGTCATGACGGCTCCCAAGGAGGCCACGCCGGGCAGGTGGAAGAGGGGCTTCATCAGAGGCTTGAGCAGCTTCTCCACCAGGGACACCACGCCGAACTCCACGAAGAGCCTGCCTATGGCGCCTGTGATGACGCAGATGGCCATGAGGTAGAACACGGTGTTGAGCAGCAGGTCGTGGCCCGTGTGCATTATGGTGTTGAGCATGTTTGCGACCCCCATCTTCTGGCCTATGAGCCAGAACACGCCGAGCACCAGAATCAGGCACACGCAGCCTGAGGGCGCGCCGACGCGGCGTATCCCCTTTTTCTTGTCTTGCGTTTTCGTATCCATGTCATTTGAGTCTGAACAGGTTCATGTCCCAGGTCACGCCGCAATCCAGCACCACAGTGCGATCCTGCATCAAGTCGGCGTCGTTTGTGTTCCGCCCCCAGGAACCGTAGCAGTTGGCATGCAGCCGCAGGCTCGTCCGGGCCTTGCGCAGGGGATAGAACTCCACCCCGCCGCCAGCCATGCTAAGCTCGGTGCCGGGCAGCACGAAGGAGTCGGCCGCATTTCCCGCCCGGTTCACGTCATACGTATACTTTGCATGCAGCTTCCAGGCAGGCGACGGTCTCCAGCTCAAATCCGCCACCACGGAACAGTCTCGCAAAAGGAAGGCCTGCCCTCCGGCATAACGGTTCATGAGGTCAAACTCCAATGTCACGGCGTCATAGTCAAACCTGTTGCCCAACATTATGTAGTTAATGTACCTGCCCTTAGCCCACTCGGTGAGATTCACGCTCCAGATGGGGCTCCACAGGCCATGCGTTCCACGCCATAACAGGCTGTAGCCATACATGTTCCGGTTTCCCGAGCTGTGGAACATGCTTTGGCTCACCTGGAACTGCAAATGGTCATCGCTGTCGCGCGGGGTCCATCCGGCGCTCACGCCCATCTGCCAGCAGGCTACGTTCTGCCAGAACACCCCCGTGCCATACAGATCCACAGGATTGCGGTCATACTCCCAGCCGCCGATGGCCACTGCCTGCTTGCCCGCAGTGAAATTAAAGTCGCCGGTGGCCCAGTCCACATACACCCAGTCCGTGGCGTCGAAAAAAGAACCGTCGAAAGCCGCCTTGTTGAATCTTTGTCTCCATGAGTAGGTGATCCCGTCCACTATGCGTCCGTCCAGACGCATCATCAGATACTTGCCCTCGAAGCCTGAGTCCGAATCCCTCACATGAGAGTCTTCCCAGGTGTTCTGCCAGTCCACACGGGCTCGCACGTTGATGTCCAGCAAATCCGTGTGACGGGCTGTCACGGAGTCTGTCTGCGCCGCCTGCGCGGCCCCGGCCATGAGCAATGCGCAAAGGCCGGCAGTCAATAGTCTATCCACAGTAAATGTCGGTATTAGATTCCTTGGGTTATGAATGAAGGAACGCCCGCGCGAGGCGTCGCCCTTTCGCGCCGCAAAATTAATTAAATTCCGCGTAACATGCAAGTACCGTACACTCATGCACGCCCCGGCTCGGCGACATGAAACCCTCGGCGAGTGAACAGAGAGGATTGTATTGAAAAAAGAAAATACTTGTGTTAATTTATTTAAATAAACGTTAAATTCAAGAATGGCTATAATTATTATTTAATTGTCGTTTAGTGTATTACTAATTTTAACGCACAGTTTAATTCAGCGACTACATAATTTACTTGAATATTTTACTTAAATTTGCGACACAGAACTCAAGTATTTTAATTATGAAACTCCTGAAAGAAACCCACAACCCCGACATCGCGCATTGCCCCGGCACACGGAGCGCGTTCTGCAAGAACTGCCTGCGAAGAGCCCTGCTCGAGTTATGGCTCACAATCCCTGCCGACTCCTCCGAGACAATCCTGCTCATGCCTCCACAGGCCAACCAGTACACGTGCCCGTGCGTGATAACGATGCCCTCCAATTACGCTCACGGACGCACGGCTCCGGTAAGGGTCCGGTACACAGGCCGCTCCAGAGGCGTGGCCGTATGAGCGGCTCCCCGCGACAATCAAACATTCCTATAAACCACAATAACCATCTCAATAATGAACACGCCCGCAACCTTTACCTCCGTCAACCGCGACGGCTCATGGACGCTGACCGTTCTCTTCAACGTGGCAGACCATCTGGAACGCCTGCACGCACGTGTCTCGCTCATAAACCACAATCTGGCCCCTGACCCTGACACAGGCGGGGAGTCGCTGAGCTGGGAGGAGAGCATAGACGCGTCTATGGCGACATTCTCGCTGGCCAGCGCCGCCGACCGCGTGACGCGCCGTCTGGCAGCCTGGGGCGTCTCCATGACCGTCAGTCCGGAATCGGTGAACATACAGGTGCCTTGGCCCTCGGACCCGGGCCGGTTCGCCCGGCTGACGGCCTCGCAGGCCGACGCAGCCATATTCCACCTCACGCTGGCCGACAAGCTCACCCTCGCCCCGCAGCCCATGCGGGAGGCCATACGCATAATGCGCGACGAGCACAGGGCGTGCGGCGAACAGGCCCTGCAGGACATGGCCGCCACCATGGCCATCACACATCCATGAGGCGACAGCCCCAAACGACCAAGACGATGAAGACAGGCAAGAACAACGAGAAAGACAAGAAGCGCACCCCGCAACTGTGGTGCGCCGTGGCACTGGTGTGCATGGGATGCCTCCTGCTGGGTGCAGGGTTCGTGACGCCTCCCCCGGGCGAGATACACTCCTCGATACTGGTGGCGTTCGGCGAGACACTCACCTTCGCCGGAGCCCTCTTCGGCATAGACTGGCGCTGGCGGCAACGGCCGTGAAATGAGTCAATAATTCCCAATTATATTTCAACTATGAGACCCGACAAAATCATAATACATTGCAGCGCCACCGAAGAGGGGCGCGACTTCAGCGCACGCGACATAGACGGCTGGCACAAGGCACGCGGCTTCCGGCGCATAGGCTATCACTGGGTGGTGAGGCTGGACGGCTCCCTGGAGCGCGGAAGGAAAGAATACGAAATCGGGGCGCACTGCCTGGGGCAGAACGCCCGCTCCCTGGGGATATGCTACATAGGAGGCCTGCGAGGCGGCAAGCCTGCCGACACGCGCACGCCCGCACAGCGCGCCGCCATGGCACGCCTGGTGGAGGACCTGCGTAGCCGATACCCCGGCGTCACCGTGCACGGGCACCGCGAGTTCGCCGCCAAGGCATGCCCCTGCTTCGACGCCGCCAGCGAGTACGCGCCTCGCCGAGAGCCGAGAGCCAGGTAAGGGAAAACAACATCCCCGGCACCCTGACATCACGTCGGGGCGCCGGGGACGGTCTTCTCCCGCAGGTCAAGCCGGCGCCTCTGCGCCTGCGACGACCTGCCACACAAATAAGATTGAAATAAGCCTATACAATTGTTATATTCCAATAAAAAAGGAGAAGACCCATGAAAAAATCACCTATCGTTAGTATGCTTGTCAGTGTCATTTACCTCACCATCACCTTGTGTACCTTACGGGTTCCGGCGGTCTGGACGCTCACCAGGTAAGGGCCTGCCGGCAGGTCCACGGAGCGCGGGGAGCGCCAGGAGCCTACCATACGTCCGTCGGGCGTGAAGACGGCCATAGCGTCGCAGGGGCCGTCCACCACTATGCGTCCGGGCAGAGCCAGCACGGCGACATCATCAGTCACCGGGGACACGGCGCCCGTAGTGGGGTCCGCCGAAAAACGGAACAGGTCAATCTCACCTCCGGTGGGGCCATCGTCATAGCCCAGGGACACCAGCACATACTCTCTGTCGGGATAGACGTAGACGTATGTCAAATCCTGGACGCCGCTGCGGGTGGAGGCTATGAAAGGATAGACCTCTGCGCTCAGGTATGCGTCCATGTCACGGTCCTCCCCGCTTCCATACATGTCCAGGTACCGGGCCTCGTGCAGGTAGTTGCCGTAAGGGTCGTCGCAGGATGGCGTCACCCTGAGTGTAACCTTGCTGAATCCCTGCCGGTTGGGGTGGTCATCCGCCGTCAGCTCGAGTATCTCCACCTCAAAAGAGATGTCGCTGTGAGCGGGAGCCAAGGTGTGGAACTCCACATGGTAAATCGGCGAGGAGGGTGCGCAGTCCTCGTCCAAGGTATAGGCGTACAGGACATAGTCGGCGTCCCAGTCAAGCTTCTCGCCTGCCAGCTTCGTATATGGAGCCCTGTGGGCGCCGTAGCGCAGGTCTGCCTTGGCGAAGTCTCGCCAGTCCTTGTCCTCGTAGAAGGAGGCTTGGTATTCCCACCACTCCTTGTCGCGGGACTCGTAAATATTGTCTATTCCGCCCCCCTGCTCCACGGTCTCGGCCCTGGCCACGCCGCAGACGTAGCCTTGCTCGGGGTCGGCGGGCGTTATGCTGAGTATCGCGTCCCTGCTGGAGATGTCGCTCACCTCCAGGGTTATGGCTTCGGAGCCCATGATATACGGGCAGGCCGCCAGGGCAACGCCCAGGGCGGCAAGTTTACTGTAAAATCTTGTCATATCCATCCATGTTGACAGTTTATGCCGCAAAGGTAAGCACTTTCCCGCCACCATGTGTTGATATATGCGAAATTCGTTCAAGAGCAAGGGAAAAACATGCTCTAAGAAAATCCCTCTCCGTGCTAAAATCATTTAAATCCGAACACTCTCTAAGGCAAGATTGAGCCGGACGGCCAGCCTGTTCAGCGGCGCAGGAAGCGCTTCTTTAGCTGGCTGTAGTACTCCGGGGTGATGCCCAGATAGGAGGCTATGTGGCGCTGTGGTACTTTTTCTATGATGGAGGGGCGGTCCGAAAGCATGGCCTCGAAGCGCTCGGAGGCTCGTCCGTTGTGCGTGTTGGAGTTCTTGTACTCCTGGTAGAAGAGCTCCCCGTAGGCGTAATGCAGCATGTACACCGCCAAGTCCAGGTCCGCCTGCACCACCTCCCAGTAGTCTTGCTCACGGATGCGCAGCACCAGGGATGGACAGCAGGCCTCCACCTGGTAGTAGGACGGCAGTCCCATCACGAAAGAGTGCTTGTTCATGAGGATTGAACCGGGCAGGGCAAATGCGAAAGTACGCTCCTTGTCACCGTTCATGTCCGAAAAGCGGAGTATGCCGCTCTTTATGACATACACGTCCGGAGCCTTCTGCCCCGTCTCGGTGAGCACGTGCCTGCCGGGAAGCTCCAGCCACTCTCCACGTGCCAGGAGGCGGTCCAGCCCATCCCCTTTGGGAAGGAAGCCCAGCTCATTCTTGATCAGGAGTTTAAGTTCTTCCATAGTCTACCCTCGGTATATATTTGTCAGGGCGGGGGAGGCCGATCCCCCGCCCCGTGTGCATGTGAGGACTCAGTCACGCGAGGCTCCCAGGAACCTGAGCAGGTACAGGAACAGGTTGATGAAATCCAGGTACAGGTTCAAGGCTCCCATGGTGGCGAGCTTGTCGGTGAGCTGCGGAGCCAGGTTGGCGCTGGCCAGCTGCTTGATCTGCTGGGTGTCCCAGGCCGTAAGGCCCGTGAAGATGAGCACGCCGGCTATGGAGATTATCCAGTCCAGGGTGCTGCTGGCCACGAACATGTTCACCACCGAGCAGATGATGAGGCCGATCAGGGCCATCATCAGGAAGCTGCCCATCTTGGCCAGGTTGCTTTTGGTGAAATAGCCGTACACGCTCATCACGCCGAACATGCCTGCGGTGATGAAGAATGTGTAGGTTATGGAGCCTATGTCGTAGACTATGAATATACCCGAGAGGGAGGCTCCCATCAAGGCCGCGAACAGGCAGAACAGGGCCAGGCAAGTGCCGGTGCTCATGGAGTTGAGCTTCATGGGCAGCGCGAAGGCCATGATGATCATGACTATGAACATACCCCAGTACACTATGGGGTTGCCGTATATGAACATGAGCGCTGCGGGGCTTGAGGCTATGCCCAGGGCCACGAAGGCCGAGATGAGAAGTCCCACGGTCATGCGCACATACACTTTCTTCATCACGGCGTTCACCTGTTCGGCCACCGTGCGCGCCCCGGCCATGAAGGGAGGGGGCGTCTGGTTGTTGTAATACTGCATATCTTGTCTTGGTTTTGGTTTGCGATTTCAGGGGGGTCGGACTTGTCAGACGGGTCGGACGGGTCAGACGGGTCAGACGGGTCAGACGGGTCAGACCTCCTTATATAGGATAACGCCTGAGGGGCGTTTTTTATTTTGCGGCCCAGGGGCTTACATGCGCTCGGGCATCTCTATGCCGAGCAGCGAGCATGCGGCGCGCAGGGTGCGCCCCACTACGGCGGAGAGCAACAGGCGCAGCGAGCGCAGCCCGGGGTCCTGCTCACGCATTATGGGGTTGTCGTGGTAGAACTGGTTGTAGGTCTTGGCCAGGTCGTAGGCATAGTTGGCCACGAGCGCCGGAGAGTATGAGCGTCCTGCCTCTCGGACCACGGCGGGGAAATCTGCCAGACGCTGTATCAGCTCAGTCTCCTTCTCTGCGGGCAGGGCACAAGCCTCCTGCGAGGGAGCCTGCAGCGGGTTGCCGCCGGCCTTGCGCAGCACGGAGTTGATGCGGGCGTAGGTGTATTGCAGGAAGGGACCCGTGTTGCCGTTGAAATCGATGGATTCCTTGGGGTTGAAGAGCATGTTCTTGCGCGGGTCCACCTTGAGCAGGAAATACTTCAGGGCACCCAGACCTATCATGCGGGCTATGTCGGCGGCCTCGTCGGCAGGGAGGTCCGCCAGGCGCTCGGCGCTGGCCTCGGCGGCATCGGCTATCATGGTCTCCATCAGGTCGTCGGCGTCCACCACCGTTCCCTCGCGGCTCTTCATCTTGCCCTCGGGCAGCTCCACCATGCCGTATGAGAAATGCACCAGGTCCTTGCCCCACTTGAAGCCCAGGCGGTCCAGCAGGATGGAGAGCACCTGGAAATGGTAGTTCTGCTCGTTGCCCACCACGTATATCATCCTGTCTATGGGATAGTCGCGGTAACGGAGCTTGGCCGTGCCAATGTCCTGGGTCATGTACACGGAGGTGCCGTCGGAGCGCAGGAGGAGCTTGTGGTCCAGCCCCTGGGGTGTGAGGTCGGCCCAGACGGAGCCATCCTCGCGGCGGTACATGGAGCCTTCTTCCAGACCCTTCAGCACCAGTTCCTTGCCTTCCAGGTATGTGTCGCTCTCATAATATATCTTGTCGAAGGCCACGCCCATGCGGCGATATGTCTCGTCGAAGCCGGCGTACACCCAAGAGTTCATCTGCTGCCACAGGGCACGCACCTCGGGGTCACCGGCCTCCCACAGGCGCAGCATCTCGCGGGCCTCGGCCATGAGCGGAGACTTCGCCTCGGCCTCCTCCTTGGAGCAGCCCTCGCGCTCCATGATGTCGGCCACCTCGGCGCGGTAGTGCTTGTCGAAGGCCACGTAGAAATCGCCTATCAGATGGTCCCCCTTCTTGCCGGTGGACTCGGGTGTGGCGCCATCTCCCCATTTCTTCCAGGCCAGCATGGACTTGCAGATGTGGATGCCACGGTCGTTCACTATATTGGTCTTCACCACACGACAGCCGTTGGCGGTCAGTATCTGCGCCAGTGACCATCCCAGCAGGTTGTTGCGGACATGTCCCAGGTGCAGGGGCTTGTTGGTGTTGGGCGATGAGTACTCCACCATCACCAGCTCGGAGTCGTCGGTCACGGGAGTGAAACCCCAGTCGGGGGCGCCGGCTATGCTCCGCAGCGTGTCGGCCCAGAAAGAGGGGGATATGCTCAGGTTCAGGAATCCCTTCACGGCGTTGAAAGCGGAGACGGCAGGCTCGTTGGCCACCATCCACTCCCCTATCTCCGAGGCGGTGGCCTCCGGGGCCTTGCGCGAAGCTTTCAGAAAGGGGAACACCACTATGGTCAGGTTGCCCTCGAACTCCTTCTTGGTCGCGGACACCTGTATGGACTGCGGGTCCGCCTCCAGGCCGTAGAGAGCCTTGAGGGCACGGCTGGCGGCCTGCTGTATGATATTGTCTATCTGCATGGTTGTATGTCTTGTTTGTCGGTAATGTAAATTTTTTGGGGTCGGACTTGTCGGACGGGTCGGACTTGTCGGACTCGTCTGACCCGGGGAAACATCGCGGAGCGATGTCCCTACAGGGACGAAAGCCCTACGGGGCCGGCTTGCGCTTCATGTAGGTGGCCGTGTGGGGCGTTATCGCAAGCGTCACGACATGCTCGCCGCTGCGCCAGGAGTGCAGGATGAAAGGCACGGAGCCCTGCGGAAGGATCACCTCCGCCTGTCCGTCCGGACCTCCGGGGACCGGGAGGCTGAGCAGGCGTATCTGCTCCCTCCAGTCGAGGCCGGGGGTCAGCGCGGCCTTGTACAGCGCCTCCTTGCATGTCCAGGCCACCATGTTGGCCTCGGTGTCAGTGGCGGGCACCGCCTCCAGCTCCGAGGCTGACAGGAAACGCTCACGCACCTTGAGCACCTGCTCCCGGTCGGCGCGCTCCGCGTCCACCCCTAAGGCGGTGCGCTCCGTAAACGAGTCCAAGGGCGCCTCGGGGGTCGGGGGCAACGTGGCCACCACCAGCAGTCCGTCGGTGTGTGACAGCGATATGCGGCTGTGCTCGCCCCACAGCATCGGGGCTCCGCACTCCAGATGCTCTATGTCGCGGTACGCGCCGTCACGGCCGTTCTCCTTCCATACCTGCATGGCCAGGGCGCGCCACACGGCCCCGCTCCGGTCTTCGCCGCCGCTTATCTCCTCCACCTTCACCCCTATGGGCGTGTGGTGTCTCCAGTATATGAACTCAGTCTCCATGTCTGTGTATTGCTCTATAATGTAATGCCCTACCGCTCCTGCACGGTGTCCATGACCTTGCAGCGTACCGAGATGATACGGTGCTTCTGAATGTCGAGCACCAGGAACCGGCACCTGCCGCACACCAGCGACTCCTTCTTGGCCGGGAAATCCCCCTTCAAGGCAAGCAGGAGCCCCGCGAGGGTGTCGGCCTCCTCTTCGTACTCCGCATAATCCTCGGGGTCGGTGCCCGTGACGCGGCAGAAATCTATGAGGGGTATCTTGCCCTCGAACACATAAGTGTCGTCCGAGAGGCGCTTGTACAGGCTCGACTCCTCGTCATACTCGTCGTCGATGTCCCCCACTATCTCCTCGATGATGTCTTCCAGGGTCACGATGCCCTGTGTGCAGCCATACTCGTCCACCACCACGGCGATGTGCATGTGCTTTCTGCGGAAATCCTCCAGGAGGTCGTCTATCATGCGGCTCTCCGGCACGAAATAAGGCTGGCGCAACAGCGACTGCCAGGCGAAGGAGTCGTCACGCTCGCCGACATAGGCGAGCAGGTCCTTGCTGTAGAGGATGCCCTTGATGTTGTCCTGGGTGGTGTCGTAGACCGGTATGCGCGAGTAGCCTGTGCGGCGTATCAGCTCCACCACCTCGGAGAATCCCGCGTGGAACTCAAGGTCGGTCACGTCCACGCGGCTCACCATGATGTCCCCGGCGTTCTTCTCGCCAAAGGAGAGGATGCCTTCGAGCAGCTCCTTGTCCTTGCCGGCAGGTTCGGCGCTCATCTCCAGGGCCTGCGAGAGGGCGTCGGTGGAGATGGACTCGCCATGCTTTCCTATTATGCGGTGCACCACGCCGCTGCTGCGCTCCATGAGGGATGCAGGGCCCTTGAGCATGCGATACAGGAGCATCACGCCCCCGGAGGCTCCCAAAGCCCAACGCAGGGGACGCCCCTTGGCCACCAGCTTGGGGAATATCTCTCCGCACAGCAGGAGCAGGAAGGTCAGGAACACCGTCTGCAACAGGAAATTGAGCAGCGTGGAGTTGAACGTCACCGCCTGGTTGATGGCGAAGGATAGCAGCACCACCATGGTGATGTTCACCATATTGTTGGCTATCAGTATGGTCGCGAGCAGTCTCTCGCTATGTGCCAGGAGCGATGATGCCTTGCGGGCCCTCGGGTCCTCGGCCTGCGCCTGCTCGTCGTCTATATAGTCACGGTCGGGCTGGCTAAGGCCGAAATAGGCTATCTCGCTTCCGCTCACGAATGCCGACACGCCCAGGCACAGCACGGCGATGAGAACTATGACCGCCCAGCTGAACCATGATGCCGGGGCATGGAACTCGATGGCTGGCACCGAGGCCAGAGAGTCCGCGAGGGACAAAATCGGTAAAGGGTCGATATCCAAAACAATTGTAATTTACGAGCCACCCGTCTCCCCACAGGGACACTCCCGCGTCTCCGGCAAATCCGGAGCCTCGCGGACGCTGACTCTATTTCAAATTGCAAATTTAACAATAAATCCCCAAATCCCCAAATCCCAGCCATTTTCAGCGTGCGAGTTGGAAGGCACGGATTTTTTCATTAACTTTGTCACCGGTTCGCGGCTTCCCTGCAAGCCCCCCGACCTCCACTGACAACATCTGACCCATGTACGCCGACACATCCCACACACCGTCGCCTCTCGCACCGCAGGGGCTGAGCGTCTCGCAGCTCACGGCACGCATCAGGCAAGCCGTGAGCCTTGACCGGGACCTTCAGGACAAGTGGGTGATAGCCGAGCTTACCGAGGTGCGCGGCTCCGGCGGACACGTCTATCTGGAGCTGGCCGAGAAAGACTCCGCAGGGTGCATCACAGCCAAGATACGAGGCACCATCTGGGCCAACGTGGCACGACAGATGAAGGAGCTGCACGGCTCCCGCATGCGTGAGATAATGAGAGTCGGCAGCGAGGTGCGCGTGCGCGGCTCCGTAGCCTTCAGCCCCCTTTACTCCATCTCTTTCTCCATCACGCAGATCGACCCTGACTACCGCCGCGACACCTCGCGCCTTCAGGCCGAGATTCTGACCACGCTCGCCTCCGAGGGGACAGCCGGCCTCAACAAGGAACTGACCCTGAGCGAAGCCCCCCAGCGCATAGCCGTAATCTCCGCGCCGGGAGCCGCCGGATACGGCGATTTCATGAACCAGCTGCTCCGCAACCCCTGGCGTCTGCGGTTCCACACCGAGCTGTTCCAGGCCACCATGCAGGGGCAGAACGTCTCCCCTACCGTGCGCGACGCCCTGGACCGCATAGAGCAGCGGGCCTCGGAGTTCGACTGCGTGGCCATAATACGCGGGGGGGGAGCCACCACAGACCTGGCGGGCTTCGACGAGTTGCGCCTGGCGCGTGCCGTGACCCTCTTCCCCATCCCCGTAATAGTGGGCATAGGACACGAGCGAGACAACACGGTGCTCGATTTCATAGCCCACACGCGCGTCAAGACCCCCACGGCGGCGGCCGAGTTCCTGATAGCGCGCCTGGCCGATGTACTGGCCCGGGTGACCGACCTGGCGCGCCGCATAGCCTCGTGGGGAGAGAAGGCCCTGCACGGCGAGGGGCGCCGGCTGGAGTTCTACGAGGACAAGGTGCCCACCTTGGCCCGCATGCGTGCCGAAGGCGCCAAGGGGCGTCTGGCAGAGATCACAGCGGCCCTGCCCCTGGCCGTGCGCAACCGTCTGCTGCGCGCCGCCGGATGGCTCGATTCCGCCTCCCGCGCCATCGAGGCCGCCGGCCAGCGCCGGATAAGCTCCGAGACCATGAGGCTCACCAACGCCCGCACACTCTTGGAGCGAGACCTCCAGGTGGCGCTCAGCCGCGAGACCCGGAGACTCGACTCCCTGACCGACAAGGTAAGGCTCCTCTCCCCGGCGAACGTGCTGGCTCGCGGCTACTCCATCACCACCCTGCACGGCAAGGCCGTGCGTGACGCAGCCTGCGTACCTCCCGGCTCACGCCTGCTCACCCGACTGGCGCAAGGCCGGATAACATCCATTACCGACAACCACGACACACCCCCTGAACAATGACACAGACACCACTGCCCGCCAATTACTCCGACGCCATCAAAGAGCTGGAGGCCATAGTGCGCAAGATGCAGGCCGACGACTGCGACATCGACAACCTGGCCCGCTACACGGCCCGCTCCCTGCAGCTACTCAAGTTCTGCAAAGAGCGCCTGCAGTACACCGACGCAGAGCTGAAGAAACTCCTCGCCGAGCTCCAGTGACCCTCAGCCTCTCACGCATAGCGCCCACTCCGCGCACCCTGGAGCTTATGGCTCCACTGAAATTCCTGCTGATATGCGGCGTGGTGTTCATCCACTGCGACTGGGGAGGTTCGGCGGCTGCACCCATGCCTGCGGGAGCCGAAACCATCATAGCTTGCTGGGACCGATATTTCCTGTCCCTCTGCGTGCCCGGTTTCTTTTTCCTGTCCGGCTACCTGTTTTTCCGCCACGGCACCTTCAGCCTCAAGGGCTACGGGCTCAGCCTTCGCCGCCGAGTCCGGACATTGCTTGTGCCGTATCTGATATGGAACACCCTTGGGATGTTTATGATGCTCGCCAAGACGTCTCCGGCCCTCGCGCATCTTTTCCCTCAATACCAAGGCTGGCGTCCCGACCTGGCCCACCTTGTCGGCGGATACTGGCACCTGCCCGGTTCGTACTATCCATTTGACCTGACGCTGTGGTTCCTGCGCGACTTGATCCTCACCGTATGCCTGTCCTGGGCCATAGGATTGAGCCTGCGCAAGCTCGGTTGTCTGACCCTGCTGCCCTTGTGCGCCCTGCTGCTCCTGCCCTGCCACATTGTCGGGTTCCCCGTGGAGGGACTGTTCTTCTTCGGCTCCGGGGCCACCTTGGCATGGTGCGCCGGAGACCTCGTATCATTCTTGGACCGCTATGGCAAATGGGCTTGCGCCGCATGGGCGCTGACCGTGGCCATAGACCTCGCATACGGGCTGGACCGGTCCACCGCAGTCATGCAGCTCGCCGGGATTCTCGCGCTCATATATGGCGTGTCACGCTCACGCGCACTGACAAGCCACATACCCCGGAGCCTCCTCTCACTCACTTTCTTCATATACGCCTGCCACGGTCTCTACTGCAGCGTGGGGCGCAACATAGTGCTACGACTGCTGCCGCCGCACCACACATTGACCGCCCTGGCCGACTACCTCATCATATTCCTGCTGCTCACCGCCACCTCCGCCCTGGCCGGGCTGCTGACACGCCGCCTCTGCCCCCGGCCCTTCAGCCTCCTGACCGGAGGCCGCTGACTCTATCCGGAAACCTGACCCGTATGCCCGGGGCCAAGAGCGAGCCACATTGTCACACCCTGAAGGGATGCGTGGCCAGGGCCAGCATCTCCTCGTCTCCCCGGCTGTCACCGTAGGCCCATGTCTCGCGGCTCTCGACATCGGGAATCAACGCACGTACGCGCCGCACCTTTTCCGCCCCACGGCAGTCAGGGGTGGAGAAGCGTCCTGTGAGTCGCCCCCCGGCGTCTGTCTCCGCACGCGTGGCCAGCACATCATGCACACCGTGACGGGCCGCCCAAGGGCGTATCCATTCCTCCAGCGAGGCCGACACTACCACCACCCGGTGTCCCCGCAGCAGGTGCCGGCGCAGCAGCTCCATGGCCTCAGGACGCAGGTCAGCGTCCACCCTGTCGGCGAACATCTCTGCATGAGCCCGGAACCGCACAAGCTCCATGCCCCGGTACAGGGAGGCGAAAAGCCTCTGCTTCGCGACAGCCCCCTCGGCCAGCCCCAGCTTCCAGGCGAGCAGTGAGGGCGCGCAGCCGAGCATGGCGCGCAACAGGCCACGGGCGCCCTTCACGTGCCGTGCGAAAGAGACAAACGTGTCGTGCCGCGTCAGCGTCCCGTCAAAGTCAAAAAAAGCAATCCCCCTCATACGTAAATCAACATGCCGAAAGCAACGATCCATCCCGCCACGCACACCTGCAGGAAGCGGTCGTGGAGCAGCACGCGCGTAGGTGAGCCGGTGTCCTCATCCACAAAGGCCAGCCACAGATAGCGCAGCAGGCCACCAAGCACGAACAGGGAGGTGAGACAGACATGTCGGCTGCCTATGCGGTGCATCACCTCAGGGCTCACAGTGTATAGCACATAGCACACCATAGTCACCGAAGCCACGAGGCACAGCGCCAGGTCCACGCACCGCATGCTGTAGCCCCGGAGGCTTTTCCTGCCGCACACCCCCGTGTCGCGGCATATCACCAAGTCGTCGCGCCGCTTGGCTATGGCCAAGAAGAGCGTCCCCATGAAAGTAAGCAGCACTATCCAGGGCGAGAGGCTGACACCGCACACGCACGCCCCGGCCATGAGGCGCAGCACGTATCCCAGCGCCACGGCAATCACATCTATTACAGCGAACCTCTTGAGCCACAGACAGTAAGCCACATTTAGCAACAGATAGACCAGCAAGGTGGCCTCCAGCCACTCCCACTGCCTGCACACCGCCGCCACCCCCATAGAAAAGAGGGTGAGGACGCACATAAGCGCGACAGCCCCCGACGGCGTGGCCACGCCGCGCGCAAGCGGACGCAGCCGCTTGCGCGGGTGCCTGCGGTCAGCCTCCACGTCGTGAAGGTCGTTCAAGCAGTAGATGGCGCTCGCAAGCGCGCAGAAAGCCACGAAGGCAAGAAGCGCCTGAAGGGCCAGGTCGCCGCACAGCATACGCCCCGAGAAAAACAGGGGCATAAGCACGAACAGGTTCTTGACCCATTGCTCCGGCCGCATAAGCCCTATGTAGGCGCTGACATTCATATAAATCCGATATATTCCATTATCTTGTCCGCAACATGCAGCGTGTTCTGCGCCAGGCTGTGGAAGAGAGTGCTATCCAGAAGCCCGCGCAGCGAGAAACCGTAAGGGCTGCCGAGCATGAAGAGAAGCACGAGCATAACAGCCTTTCCCGGTCTGACGCGCCGCTCCATCGCCACGTCGAGCCGTCGCGACCACCTTAGCAACCTTGATGGCAAAATCTTCTCAAGCATCTGCGGCGGGAGCAGCAGCCACGCCGCGAAAGAGGAGACCGTGGCATATTGGTAAACACGTATCATGTCGCAGCTCAGCCCGAAGAACATCGGGGCGAGGCACCCTGCCGAGAGCAGCAGCAGAGCCGACAGGTCTCGCTCATGCCCCGCGAGCGGACCCCTGACCGGAAACACTCTCAGGAAACCGCTCATCAGCACAAACCACCCGGCAAGCACCAGCGGCTGGTAAAAAATGCCGACGTAAAACTCCGAGTCTCCCACATTGATGCCCAGGTGCGCCCTCATCGTGGTCAGCGTGTCCCAGCTCAAAGCGTTGATACTGTTAAGCACATCAGCCCTTACCTGACCTTCACCCAAGAGGGGGTCCCAGGAGCGCGCCACACTCTGAGCGACGCCCGCGTCTCCTTTGTATAGGCACATCAGAGCGAAGCTGCCCAGTATGAGAAGGGCGCAGAGCCCTCGCAGAACCACATTGCCCTTGCCGCGCCACAATGCCAGCAACAGCAGCGGACAGCCGTAGAATATGAAAGCCTCGTGGACGAACACGCCCAGAACGGCAAGCATAGTTGCCCCGAGGACGCGCCAACCCTTCTCCGTTCCTCCGCGCAACAGAGTGAAAATGCCGATGATGAGAAGGTAACTGAGGTAGTCCTTTCGGATGATGTCATTGGTATGACCCAGGAAGAAGGGCGAGAACAACAACCACCAGCAGCATCCTTCCCTGCGGAATTCCCTGAAGAAGAACAATACCACACCGAGCCAGCACACCACGCACACGGCTGCTATAACTCCGGGGGGCCACAGACCGGTCACCCTGCAAAAGGCGTGCAGCAGCTCCCCGGCGAGTCCACGCCTCACGAAGCCACCTTCGTAGTCTATAAGCCACTCCGTGAACTGGAAACTGTTAAGGTCATAGTATTTCGTGGCACAGATATATGTGTTTCCCAGCTGGTAAAGCCCGTACAGCACCAGCAACGAGGCTATGAGGGCGTTGAGCCACTCCGGCTCGCAATACCGGCGCGGCCACCTGGGGGTTCCTGTCTGCATGGATTCGCGGGTCATTGGGTTATTGATGAGACGGGTCAGACATGTCGGACGGATCGGACGGGTCGGACTTGTGGGACTTCGCCCCCCGCCCCGATACACACGACACCGGGCAGGCATGCCTCCCGCCTCGGGTCTGGCTGCTGTCCGGTGTCGGTATGTTGTGTCTATGTGGGGGTCACTCCGCCTTGCCGTGGCAATTCTTGTACTTCTTGCCGGAGCCGCAGGGACACGGGTCATTGCGCCCTATCTTAGGCTCGGCCTTCTTGGGCTGAGTCGGAGCCTGCGGGCGTCCCGCGTTGCGGGCTGCCTGGCTCCGCGCCTGCGCCTGCTGGTCATAGCTCTCGCGCGTGGTGGAATAGTTGGCGTAGGGGTTTGCCGTGGAGCTGTATCCGCTGTACTCGCGGCGCATCTGCTGCATGTTCTGCTGGGAGCGGCGCTGCTGCTCCTGGGCCTGCTGCGCCTTCTGCTCCTCGGCCTTGGCTGCGGCAGCGGCCTGCGCTTCCTCGAAATCGGGCACCGCCAGACGGCCTCGCATCAGGGTGGACACCGACTTGGAGTTCATGTCGTGAAGCATCGTCTTCCACAGCTCGTAGGCCTCCAGCTTGTATATCACAAGCGGGTCTTTCTGCTCGTAGGAGGCGTTCTGCACCGACTTGCGTAGCTCGTCCATCTCCCTGAGCTGTTCCTGCCAAGCCTTGTCTATAGCGCTCAGGAGCACCTGTTTCTCCCAGGCCTTCGTGAGGGAGCGGCAGTCGGTGTCGTAAGCCTCTTGGAGGTCAGTGCGCAGATATATGCCCTTTCGTCCGTCGGTCATGGGGATACCGACCATACCCTTGGCTCCCTGGTTGTCCACGAAATTGCGAATCCAGGGCATAGCCTTCTCGCGCATCTTCTCCTTGTTGCGCTCCATGGCCTTCATGGCCGAATCGGCCAACGCGTCCGCCACCTCGGCAGAGTTCATCTTGCCCAGCTCCTCGCGAGTGAAGGGAAGCTCCATGGCGAAGGTCTTGAGCGTCTCCTCGTTCAGCAGGTCATACTCGTTGCCGTATGCCGAGGCGAGCTCCTGGGCCTGCTCGTATATCATGTTGGCGATGTCGGTGCCTATGCGCTCACCCTTGAGGGCGTTCTGGCGACGGCCGTACACGCCCTTGCGCTGGGCGTTCATAACGTCGTCATACTCCACCAGGCGCTTGCGGATGCCGAAATTGTTTTCCTCCACACGCTTCTGTGCGTTCTCTATGGAGCGGCTCACCATCTTGCTCTCGATCATGTCGCCCTCCTTGAAGCCGAGGCGGTCGAGGGTCTTCACCACCCTCTCGGAGGCGAACAGGCGCATCACCTGGTCCTCGAAGGAGACGAAGAACACCGAGGAGCCGGGGTCTCCCTGACGGCCGGCACGGCCTCGCAGCTGACGGTCCACGCGGCGGCTCTCATGACGCTCGGTGCCTATGATGGCAAGGCCGCCGGCCTCTTTCACCTCGGGCGTGAGCTTGATGTCGGTGCCTCGGCCCGCCATGTTGGTGGCTATGGTCACGGTGCCTGTCTTGCCGGCCTGCGCCACGATGTCGGCCTCTTTCTGGTGCAGCTTGGCGTTAAGCACCTGGTGAGGTATCTTGCGCAGGTTGAGCATCTTGCTCAGGAGCTCGGAAATCTCCACCGATGTGGTGCCCACGAGCACCGGACGGCCTATCTTCACCATGGCCTCCACCTCGTCTATGACGGCGGCGTATTTCTCCTTCTTGGTGCGGTACACACGGTCGTTCATGTCGTTGCGTATCACCGGGCGGTTGGTGGGAATCTCCACCACCTCGAGCTTGTAGATGTCGTAGAACTCGCCGGCCTCGGTCATGGCCGTACCCGTCATGCCCGCCAGCTTGCGGTACATGCGGAAATAGTTCTGGAGAGTGATGGTGGCGAATGTCTGCGTGGCAGCCTCCACCTTCACGCCCTCCTTGGCCTCGATGGCCTGGTGCAGTCCGTCGGAATAACGGCGGCCCTCCATGATACGGCCCGTCTGCTCGTCCACGATCTTCACCTTGCCGTCATCTATCACGTACTCCACGTTGTTGTCAAACAGGGTGTACGCCTTCAGCAGCTGGTTCACGGTGTGCACACGCTCGGCCTTTATCGAATAGTTCTGCAGCAGGTCGTCCTTCTTCTGTACCTTGGCCTCGGGCTCCAGGCCCTCGTTCTCCACGGCGGAGAGCTGGGCGGCTATGTCCGGAAGCACGAAGAACTCAGGGTCGTCCGTGGTGCCCGTAAGCACCTCTATACCCTTGTCAGTCAGCTCAATGGAACGGTTCTTCTCGTCTATGACGAAGAACAGGGGCTCCACGGCGGTGGGCATCTCGCGGTTGTTGTCGGCCATGTACTTGGCCTCCACCTTCAGCATCAGCTGCTTCACGCCGTCCTGGCTCAGGAACTTGATGAGCGGGCCGTACTTGGGCAGGGCCTTGTACACGCGGAACAGGGCCAGGCCGCCCTCCTCCTCGAGCTGCTTGGCCGTCAGGGGCTTGCCCTCGCCGTTCTGGCCCTTGTCATACTTGGCCACCTCCTTGGGGTCGTCGCTCCAGGCAGCGGCTATCTTGCCCTTGGCCTCTATAAGGAGGTTGTTGGCCAGCTTGCGCTGCGCCTCCACCACCTTCTGCACGTTGCCCTTGAACTGGAGGAACATCTGGTCGTCCCCCTTGGGCACCGGGCCGGATATGATGAGCGGGGTGCGGGCGTCGTCAATGAGCACCGAGTCCACCTCGTCCACTATGGCATAGTAATGGTCGTCCCTCTGCACCAGCTCGGAGGTCTGCGAGGCCATGTTGTCGCGCAGGTAGTCGAAGCCGAACTCGTTGTTCGTGCCGAAAGTGATGTCCGCCTGGTAGGCGGCGCGGCGCGCGGCGCTGTTGGGCTCCGTCTTGTCTATGCAGTCCACGCTCAGGCCGTGGAACTGGTAGAGCGGGCCCATCCACTCGGAGTCACGCTTGGCCAGGTAGTCGTTCACCGTCACCACATGCACTCCCTCGCCGGTCAGGGCGTTGAGGAACACCGGGAGGGTGGCCACGAGGGTCTTGCCCTCGCCGGTGGCCATCTCGGCTATGTTGTTCGAAGCCTTCTTGTCACCCTGCATGATGCCGTGGAGCACCTGGCCGCCTATGAGCTGCACGTCATAGTGGACCATGTCCCACTTCATGAGGTTGCCGCCTGCCACCCACTCGTTCTTGTAGATGGCCTTGTCACCCTCGATGGTGATGAAATCCTTGCCTGCGGCGGCCAGGTCGCGGTCTGCCTGCGTGGCGGTGACCTCAATGGTGTCGTTCTCCTTGAAGCGGCGTGCGGTCTCCTTTACCACGGCGAACACCTCAGGGAGAGCCGCGTCCAGCTTCTGCGCATAGACCTGGAAATACTGCTCCTTCAGGTCATCTATCTTGCGCCACAGCGGCTCGCGCTTGTCATAGTCCAGAGCCTCGATCTCCTTGCGGGTCTCCGCTATCTGGTCTTTGTAGACCTGGGCGGCACCGCGTATGTCGTCGCGTATCACGTCTATGCGGTGGCGCAGGTCATCATTGCTTATCGAGACGATTTCCTCTGAAATAGGATTGATTTCCTTGTTCAGACGATCCCAGAGAGGGCGCACGGCCCTTTCGCTCTGGTCTCCGAAAATCTTTTTGAGAATTGTGCTGAATCCCATAAAATATGAAAGTAAATATACGTATATCAGCGCATTGCAGTCCCCGAGAACGTCAAGACCCGGAGACCGATACGCATTTATCCCGCAAAGTTACGAAAAATCCGCGTCATATCCCAATTCCCGACCCCCGAAAAATCCCCGCCACGCTCCTTTTCACCCTTTTTAACCTCCCCCGCAACGCCGCCTGGCCGTCCCGGCCGTCCCTTGATTTTGCCACCTCCTTTTTTTCACCTATCTTTGTGACCGATATATCCGTGCCACATGATTCCCTTAGAAGACAATAACAGACACCGCTTCATTTTAGGCGACTGCCTCTCCGTACTGAAAAAAATGGACAGCGAGTCCGTTGACTGCATCGTCACCTCACCGCCCTACTGGGGCATGCGGATTTACGACAACCAGCACGCCGACCATGCCATTGGCAACGAGCCTCATTTCGAGCAGTATGTAGAGGCTTTGACATCAGTATTCACGGAGGCGAGAAGGGTCTTGAAGGCCGACGGCTCGCTGTGGCTCAACCTGGGAGACAAATACCTGGACAAGCGTCTCCTCGGCATGCCGTGGAGAGTCGCCATAGCCCTCATGGACTCGGGATGGATAATGCGTAATGATGTGATCTGGCACCAGCTCAAGGGCACACAAAGCTGCAAAGACCGGCTGCGAGACTCGTACGAGCATTTCTTCCATTTCGTCCGCTCCAAGAAATATTACTACGATGCCGATGCCATACGCATCAAGCCTTCGAAAATGCCCGTCGTATCAGGAGAGTCCACAACCTCTTCCACAGGCGTTTCAGGGAAAAAATATCGCAAGCTGATCAGAGAAAGCACCGAACTCACTGAGCAGGAGAAAATAAATGCCGAGAAGGCCCTTGACCAAGTATTGTCTGAAATACGGCTTGGCATCGTCAACGATTTCAGGATGACCATAAGAGGCGCGCAAAGAGCCTGGCATAGCGACAACACAAAAATCAGCGGCAGAGCCAAAGAACTGGTCAATAAGGGGTTCTACATAATGCGCATATCCTCCAAAGGTCATCTTCCCTCCGATGTGTGGAACATAGTGACCGAAGACACCTGGAGAACCGACTCGCACTGCGCCGTGTACCCCGAAGAGCTGCTGCGCATCCCCATTCTGGCCACATGCCCCGAGGGAGGCATTGTGCTGGATCCGTTCAGCGGCACAGGCACAACCGTGTCCGCAGCCTTGAAACTCGGCAGGCGGGGCATAGGCATAGAGCTGAGCCCGGAGTATATTGATATTTCACGACATAGAATCCAACCCACCCTACCGTTATGAAGCAAATTGGGAGATACCCGATAGAGGTCTTCGGTCATGATTTCGAGGATCAGTCAGAGTCCGCAAGGCTCGATTACAGACAACAGTATTGCAGGTTCATCAAGGGCACCTGCCTGAAACCCAGAAAGAGCGAGCCTCAGATCAAAGTCGGAATTTGTTCTCTCGGATCCACTGTCAACAGGTGCACCGACATCCATCCGGTAATAATATGTCCTCATCGCTTCAAGGAAGAGACCATGTTCGAGTCTATAAGGCAAAAGTACCTGGCCGGTTGGATGAACGTGAAATGGATTAAAGAGGTCAACATCGGGGTAGGGGGCAATATCGATTACGTTGCGGTGGAGGTTGACAGCAATGATATCATCCAAGATTTTCTGTGCGTGGAGATACAGGCCGCTGGGACCACAGGCTCACCTTACCCATACGTCCAGGAACTGCTCCTTGACGGGCGCTACTCCGGCAGAAGGCACTCATACGGCATAAACTGGGCCAACGAGTTCTCGAAGACTATGATGCAGCAGGCATACAAGAAGGGCAAAATAGCGGAATACTGGAAACGTAAAATCGTATTCGTAATGCAGGACCTGGCCATGGAGTACATCACTGCCATGTCCGACTGCTCCGGACTCGTGGACTCCCGGCCGGACTTGCCGGTCGACTTCTGCTCCTTCTCCCTTGGATGGAACGGGGACAAATGGGAGCTGAGGTTCAATTCCATCAAGAGCACCGACATCGAGGGGCTGATTAGAATTATCGGGGGAGCCAAGATTGAGGCATACCCCACCGAGCAGGAATTTATCCTCAACATCACGAAAAAGGGTCTGGCGGACGGAATCTTCACTATGAACCAGCGTCTGAGGAGGGCTATGAACAATACGTTCTGACAATACCCCTCGTCTGCTCCCTAACGAATGGGACACCCCTGGAGATAAGAGGGTCAGTGGGCCTCGAGCCAGTTGGCGCCGACGCCCATGGAGGCGGAAAGGCTCACCCGGCCTTGGTAGGCGGCTTCCATCTGGCGTATCACCAGCTCCTGCATCACGGGCAGCTCCTCGGGCACTACGCTGAAGTTCAACTCGTCGTGCACCTGCATGGTCATGACGCTCTTCAGGCCGCGCTCTCTCATCTCGGCGTGGATGCGCACCATGGCTATCTTGATGATGTCGGCGGCAGAGCCCTGGATGGGGGCGTTGATGGCGTTGCGCTCGGCGTATCCGCGCACCACCGGGTTGCGGCTGTTGATGTCCGCCAGTTGTCGGCGGCGCCCGTGGATGGTGGTCACATAGCCCTGCCCACGGGCTGTCTCCATGCTTCGGTCCATGTAGTCGCGTATGGTGGGGAAAGTGGTGAAATAGCCGTCTATCAGCTCCTTGGCTTCGGCACGGGGTATGTTCAGGCGGTTGGCCAGCCCGAAGGCGGAGATGCCGTAGAGTATGCCGAAATTGGCTGTCTTGGCCTTGCGGCGCTGGTCGGGGGTGACGCTCTCCAGAGGCTCATGGTATATCCTGGAGGCGGTGATGGCGTGTATGTCCTTGTCATGTGCGAAGGCGTCGAGCATCACCTCGTCGTCTGCGAAATCGGCCACCAGGCGCAGCTCGATCTGGCTGTAGTCCGCCGAGAGGAAGAGCTGTCCCGGCTCGGGGATGAACGCCTTGCGTATGTCGCGCCCCATCTCGTCGCGCACAGGTATGTTCTGCAGGTTGGGGTCGGAGGAGGATATGCGGCCCGTGGCGGTGACGGTCTGGTTGTAGGTGGTGTGTATCTTGCCTGTGGCGGGGTTTATGCAGCCGGGCAGAGCCGTGAGGTATGTGTTCAGCAGCTTCTTTATCTGTCGGTATTCCAGTATCTTGGTCACTATGGGGTGGGAGGGCGCGAGCTTCTCCAGCACCTCCTCCGAGGTGGAGTATTGGCCGGTCTTGGTCTTCTTGGCCTTGGGGTCCAGCCCCAGGCGGTCGAACAGCACCTCGCCCACCTTGGCGGGAGAGCCGACATTGAACTCCACCCCTGCCAGGGTGTATATCTCGCTTTCAAGCCCTTCGAGCCGCTGCCCCATCTGCGCGGCCGCCTGATCCAGGGCTTGCACGTCTATCCTGACCCCGGCGCGTTCCATGTCGGCCAACACCAGTGCGAGGGGGAACTCTATGTCGGTCAGCAAAGCCTGCATCCCCTCCATCTCCACCTGCGCCTTCAAGGGATGGTACAGCACAAGCAGGGCCGAGGCCTGCGAGCCGCACCAGCCGTAAAGAGCCTCAGGCTCGAGCTGCGAGAACCGCAGACGCTTCGCGCCCTTCCCCGCCACCTCGTCCAGGTCAGGCACTTGCCTGCCGAGATAGTGCATGGCGAGCAACTCGATGTTATGACGCATCTCAGGCTCCAACACATAATGCGCCAGGGCTATGTCGTAGTATGCGGCGGGCTGGAAAGGGGTGTCGGGCAGGAGGTTGCGCAATATCACGTAGTCCCGCTTCACGTCGGCGGTCACGGTCAGGACCTGCGGATCGGCCAGCAGGGCAGCCATGAGAGCAGCCGTGCCGGGCGTGGAGGCCGACAGATAAAACGCGGTGCCGGGAGCCGCAGACACGGCCCAGCCCAAGGGACGCGCCGCCATGTCGGATTCGCCGTCGGCCACAGTGAACAAGGCGTATCGCCCTGCCCCACGTATCTCTCTTTCGAGTCCCTGCAGGTCGGTTGTCGGCAAAGCGCCCACCTTCGCAAGACCTGCCTGCACCGATTTCCGCGCCTCCGGAGCATCGTCGATGTCGAACAAGGAGCGCTGTACCGCCCCGCCTGCCGGAGTAGCATGCGCAGGCACCGGGGAAGCAGCCCCCTCTATGCGCTCCATGACCCTGCGCTCGAGGGTGCGGAACTCCAGCTCACGGAAGAGACGTCGAAGCTCCGTCACATCCTCGCTCCGGCGCACCAGGTCCTCCGGTTCCACATCCAGAGGCACGTCGGTGCGTATGGTGGCCAAGAACTTGGAGAACACTATCTGCTCGGTGTTCTCCTCCACCTTCTTGCGCAGTGCGCCCTTGAGAGACTCAGTGGAGGCTATCAGGTTCTCCACACTGCCGAACTGCGCCACGAGCTTGGAGGCGGTCTTCTCACCCACGCCGGGACAGCCGGGTATGTTGTCCACCTTGTCGCCCATCAGCGCGAGGATGTCTATCACCTGACGCGGCTCGCTTATGCCGTAGCGCTCACATACCTGCTCAGGACCGCGCACCTCGAACTCGCCCCCCCTGTACGCAGGCTTGTACTGGAACACGTCAGGGGACACGAGCTGCCCGAAATCCTTGTCGGGAGTCATCATGTATGTCTCAAAACCCTGTGCCCCTGCCTTGAGAGCCATTGTGCCGATCACGTCGTCGGCCTCGAAACCGGAGACCTCGAGTATGGGTATGCGGTAGGCGCGTATTATGTCCTTAATTATGGGTATGGAGAGCTTGATGTCCTCCGGGGTGGCCTCGCGCTCCCCCTTGTAGGCTTCGTACGCCTCGTGGCGGAAGGTGGGACCCTGCGGGTCGAAGCATACGGCCATGTGGGTGGGGCGCTCCTTGCGCAGCAACTCCTCGAGAGTGCCCACGAAGCCGAACACCGCCGAGGTGTTCAGTCCGGTGCTGGTGGTGCGGGGCATCTTTATAAGGGCATAATATGCCCTGAATATCAACGCGTATGCGTCAAGCAGGAAAAGGCGGGGCTTGGTGTTCTGGTCCATGAGTGAGATTTCTTTGCACGGGAGCTGTACGCGCACCCGGCTTGCTTCAGGTGCCAAAATTACTTATTTAATTCCGAAAGCCAAAAAAATTTATTACCTTTGCGCTGATTTTTGCGTAACACGACCATGACTTTCAAAGACATCACCGAGGGTCTGTCGCCCGAGCTGGATCGCCTGAACCACATCATAAGCCAGGCCCTGAGTTCTGACGACACACCGCTTATGAACGAGATAGTAGAGCGTTATCTGCAAACCAAAGGCAAGCAGATACGCCCCATCATGGTCATGCTGTGCGCGCGGCTCTTCGGCGGGATAGACGAGCCTGTGCTCCACGCCGCCGCCGCCCTGGAGATGCTTCACAACGCTTCCCTGATTCATGACGACGTGGTGGACGAGACTCGCAAACGTCGCGGGCGCGACACCGTGAACGCCATCTGGGACAACCACATAGCCGTGCTCGTGGGCGATTTCTTCGTGTCCGGAGCCCTGGCCGAGGCCGTCCGTACCGGCAACCTGGCCATAGTCAAGTCCCTGGCCGACCTGGGCAAAGAGCTCTCTCAGGGGGAGATTCACCAGATATGCAACGCCCGGGAACACTCCTTCCGCACCGAGGACTATTTCACGGCCATACACAAAAAGACCGCGTCCCTGTTCATGCACTGCGCACTTGTGGGAGCCAACGCCCACGGGGTGGACAATGAGAAATCCGAGCAGCTGATACGCTATGCCGAACAGCTGGGCCTGTGCTTCCAGATACGCGACGACATATTCGACTATTTCCCGTCGGGCGTGACCGGGAAGCCCTCAGGCAACGACCTCCGCGAAGGCAAGGTGACGCTGCCCCTGCTGCTGGCCCTGCGCTCCGCACCCGCCGAGGAGTCCGAAGCCATGAAGGTGTTGCTGCGCGACGGCTGCCCGGACGAGGAGCAGATACGCACGCTCACCGCCTTCACCCACGCCCACGGCGGCATCGAGGGTGCTTACGAATGCATGGCCGACATACACTCCAAGGCCCTACCCCTCCTGGACTCTTATCCCGATTCCCCTGCCCGCGAGGCGCTCCGAGACCTGTTCTCATTCATCATATCACGCGAGAACTGATGGGAAACGCGGTCAGGACACCACTCAAGCCATATCTGGAGGCGGGACGCCTGGAAGCCGGATGCGACGAGGCAGGACGCGGATGCCTGGCAGGCCCGGTGGCATGCGCCGCCGTGATTCTGCCCGAAGGGTTCAGTCACCCGCTCTTGGCGGACTCCAAGAAAATGACCGCCCGGCAGCGTGCCCTGCTGCGACCCGTCATAGAGCGCGAGGCGCTGGCCTGGTGCGTGGTGATGGTGCCGCCGGCCGAGATAGACGAAATCAACATCCTGAACGCCTCCATAGCCGGCATGCAGCGTGCCGTGAGCGGGCTGAGCCTGCGCCCGGACCACATACTGGTGGACGGAAACCGTTTCAAGCCGCACCCTGACGGCATCCCGCACACCACCATAGTGCACGGCGACGCGCTCTACGCCTCCATAGCGGCGGCATCCGTGCTGGCCAAGACACACCGCGACGAGCTGATGGAGCGGCTCGCGGAGGAGTATCCGCAATATGGATGGAAAGGGAACAAGGCTTACCCCACGGCGGAACACCGAGCGGCAATAGCCGAGCACGGACCTTGCGAGCACCACCGCCGCTCCTTCCGTCTGCTCCCCTGAGCATGACATTTGAAATTACCTCACCTTCTAAATAACAAAACAATATGTCCCAGTGGTATATCCTTTACAACGGGCAGCAAGTCGGCCCCATGACCAAGGAGCAGCTGCTCTCCTACGGCCTCAATCCCAATTCGCAGGTATGGACCACAGGCATGCCCCAATGGGCACCGGTCTACACCATCCCTGAACTCATGAGCATGATAAACCCGGCAGGTGGCCCGCGGACTACCAATCCGACACCAGGAGGCGCCGGGGGCTACGTACCTCCATACGGCGGCAGCGTCTCGGGCAAGGACAAGACGGTGGCCGGCATCCTGGCCATACTCATCGGAGGCCTGGGCATCCAGTATTTCTACTGCGGCAAGGTGGCAGGCGGACTCATCACCATCCTCCTCTCGGCAGTGACGTGCGGACTGTGGAGCGTGCTGATGCTCGTGCAGGGCATACTGATGCTGACCATGACCCAGGAGGAGTTCGACCGCAAATACGTCTACTCCACCTCCACCCTTCCGCTGTTCTGAGCCATGGCGGGCGGTATCGTCGACATGCTGGCGGTCGGCTCCGGCAGCTTCCTGGGGGGAGTGGCCCGCTACGCCGTGGGACGTGTGCTGCAGGCCCACGCCACAGGCCCCTTCCCCTGGGGCACACTGGCCGTTAACATAGGCGGATGCCTGCTCATAGGCATATTGTACGGGCTTATCGACAAGGGGATGCCGGGGTCAGGCAGCGTGCGGCTGTTCCTGACGGCAGGCTTCTGCGGCGGTTTCACCACCTTTTCCACCTTTATGCGCGAGAGCGGGGAGCTGCTGGGAGGGCCGGCCCCCTGGCTGGCCATACTCTACGCCGGCGTGAGCCTCGCCCTGGGGCTCGGAGCCCTGTACCTGGGGCAGCTCATCACACGCTAAGAGACACGCCCGATTCCGGGATTCCGGGAAGGACGGGGTTTGGCGGTTTCGGAGAATTTTGTTAATTTTGCCCGGATATGAATCGCAAGGATTTCGAGATAATGGCTCCCGTGGGGTGCCGCGAGAGCCTGGCCGCCGCACTGGCGGCAGGAGCCGACGCCGTGTATTTCGGCGTGGAGGGCCTGAACATGCGGTCTCGCTCCAGCGCCAACTTCACCCTGGAGGACCTGCGCGAGATAGCCGAGACCTGCACGGCGCGCGGCGTGAAGACCTACCTGACGGTGAACACGGTGATGTATGACGGGGATCTCCCCCTTATGCGGCGCATAGTGGACGCCGCCCGGCAGGCCGGCATAACGGCCATCATAGCCAGCGACATCGCCGCCATCCTGTATGCCCGCTCGGTGGGGGTGGAGGTGCATATCTCCACCCAGGTGAACATCACCAACGCCGAGGCCGTGGAGTTCTACGCCCGGTGGGCCGACGTGATGGTGCTGGCGCGCGAGCTGAACCTGGAGCAGGTGGCGGAAATATCGCGCCACATCCGCGACAAGGGCGTCACCGGCCCCTCAGGGCGACCCGTGGGGCTGGAGATGTTCTGCCACGGGGCGCTGTGCATGGCCGTCTCCGGCAAGTGCTACATGAGCCTGCACGAGATGAACTCCTCCGCCAACCGGGGCGCATGCGGCCAGATATGCCGCCGCTCCTACCGCCTGACGGACATGGAGACCGGGGCCGAGATAGAGGTGGACAACAAGTACCTGATGAGTCCCAAAGACCTGAAGACCATACATTTCCTGAACAAGATGGCCGACGCCGGGGTGCGCGTGTTCAAGATAGAGGGACGCGCGCGCGGACCCGAATACGTGCGCGAGACAGTGAGCTGCTACGACGAGGCGCTGCGCGCCATCTGCGACGGCACCTACAGCGAGGAGCTGATACGGGGCTGGGACGCACGTTTGGCCAAGGTGTTCAACCGGGGCTTCTGGGACGGCTACTACATGGGGCAGCGCCTCGGGGAGTGGAGCGCCAAATACGGCTCCTCGGCCACCCGGGTGAAGCGCTACGCGGCCAAGCCGATGAGCGTGGAAGACGCCATTTTGGAGATGGACATGCTCGGCCATTCCTTCTACATGTTCAACAATGTCGAAACGGGCAGAGCCGCGACGGTGTATCGCCGCAAGGATGGCGGCTGCGGTCTGATCGAACTGGAAAACCTGTAAACGACAGCGAAAACTCGCTGGCAGGCAACAACGAGGCCGCCTGAGGGGCGGGAAAAGAAAGGGTGAGTCCGATGCAGCCGAAGATGAAAATCGTGGTCGCCGTGCTGGTGGTCGCGCTGATCGCTGTGATCGGTTTGATTGTTATGTCGCAGGGGAAAAGCGCGCAGAAGCCTGCACCCACGGTGACCGCGACGCCGGAAACCACCGCAGCGCTGGAACAGGAGCCGAAAGCCACCGCCGAATTGGCGCAGGGCGATGACGCCGCGCAAGATACGATGTATGAGGGCGCGTTGGCTGGGCTGACCGAAGAAGAGATCGCCAAGATAGCGCTCGCCGAAGAGGAATCCGGCGAAAGACAGAGTGATATCGGCGCGGAGGATTCCGTTGACTGACGGAACAGGCTTCATCCTCCGCATATAAAACCCATTCGGACGTGCGCGGGTGCGCGCGTGGAGCCAAAGGAAAATCGAAGGATAGCGGCCGGGAGAGCGTCGGAAAGGGGCGCTGCCCGGCCGTTTTGACGTGCGCGGCGCAGGCGCGGGAAGGAGGGGACGGGCATGAAAGAGAGA